>NZ_JBEXSR010000035.1:68154-104337 GCF_040613735.1 Streptomyces sp. NPDC006235 | reverse complement strand
AGCCAGCAACGGCTCGATCACCGCCCACGACTCATCGGTCAGCTCATGACGACGCACCACGCACAGACCAACGCGCCAACCACTTTGCGGACACGACCTAGGACCGGTACGGGTTGTAGGCGGGGTACGGCGTCTCGTACGCGGTGTATGGCGTCTCGTACGCGGGGTACGGCGTCGGCGCCTGTGTCCGTGTCGGATAGCCGTACCCGTACGCCCCGTGCACCGGCCACGGTGGGGCCGCCACCGGTACCGGAGGGGCCGTGATGCGCGCGGCGTAGTCCAGCGCGGGGCGGGCCGTCTCGCGGCGGCGCCACAGTTCGTCCAGCAGTTCCCGTTCCCGTACGACGAAGTCGGCACCGGCGCGGCCGCGGCGGCCCCGGTGCCGCAGGAACGCCAGGGACGTCGCGTACGCCTCGTAGCGCGCGACCTCCCGTGCCGCCGCCCGGCCCGCGTGGCGGCGGGCGTACTGGCGGGCGATCCGCCGGGCCCGCATGGAGCCGAGGGCGTACGGCTCGACCGGGGACAGCCACCCGGCCACGCCGTAGGCGGGCAGCTCCGCCCGTACGGTCTTCAGCTCCCGCTGCCGGGTCCAGATCACCAGCCACGTCAGCAGCCCGAAGATGGGCACCATGAACGCCGCGTACACGGCGAAGAATCCGTACTCGCCGAAGGAGGACGAGCCGTTCCACATCGCGTGCATGCCCATCGCGAGCAGCAGCCCCGAGAGCGGGAAGGCGACCCGGCGGATGTGCTGGCGGTCCGCAGCGAGGGCGGAGACGCCGAAGCCGATGCCGGTGAGCACGGTGAAGAGCGGGTGCGCGAACGGCGACATGATGACGCGCACGAAGAAGGTCGCCGCCGTGACGGAGGCGATGCCGGTGCCGCCGGTGAGCTGGTCGGTGCCGAAGGCGGTGCCCAGGTAGAGGATGTTCTCCGTGAACGCGAAGCCGGTGGCGGTGACGCCGGCTGTGACGACTCCGTCGAGGATGCCGGTGAAGTCGCGGCGGCGGAAGAGAAAGACCAGTAAGACGGCCGCCGCCTTGGCGATCTCCTCGACCACCGGCGCTATGACGGTCGCGCCGAGTGTGTCCGCGCTGGAGGGATCCGCCGTGGCCGTCGCTATCCATCTGGTCGCGAAGCTGTTGGCGACGATCGCTATCAGCGCCGCCGCGCAGGCGCCCCAGGCGAAGCAGAACAGCAGGTTCCGCCAGGGGCCCGGTTCGACCCGGTCCAGCCAGCGGAACGAGGCTATGAGCAGGGGCACCGGGAGCGTGGCCAGCCCCAGCCCGACCAGGAACCCTTCCGTGCCGGTCTCTTCGCGGACCAGGGCGAGGATGACGAGGCCGGATATCGCGAGCAGCGTGGTCACCGCGCCGTAGCGCACCCATGTGCGCTGCCACCAGTGGGCGTGCCGCAGGGGGGTGGCGGCGGGTGCGCCGTCGACGGGACCACGGGGATATGGGTGTGGGGGGCAGGTGGCCACGGCATTGACCCTAACGACGGATGGGCGCTGTCCGCAGGCGGAAGGGACGCGAATGCGGTCAGGCGCCGGCGGGGGGTTGGTCCACGTGCTGTACGCGGCGGAAGAGGAGGTCGTTCACGACATGTCCCTTGTCCAGCCCCTGGCCCTCGAAACGGGTCAGGGGGCGGAAGTCGGGACGGGGCGCGAAACCTCCGTCCGCCTGCGTGTTCTCGAAGGCGGGGTGTGCCGTGAGTGCGTCGAGCATCTGTTCGGCGTACGGTTCCCAGTCGGTGGCGCAGTGCACGATCGCGCCGGGCCTGAGGCGGGTGGCGGCGAGGGTCAGGAAGTCGGGCTGGATGAGCCGGCGCTTGTGGTGCCGCTTCTTGGGCCAGGGGTCGGGGAAGTAGACGCGCAGGCCGTCGAGGGAGTCCGGGGTGAGCATCTCGCGCAGGAGGATGATCGCGTCGCCGTTGCCGACCCGGATGTTGGACAGGCCGTTCCGGTCGGCGAGATTGAGCAGGTTGCCCTGGCCGGGGGTGTGGACGTCGACGGCGAGGATGTTGGTGGTGGGATCGGCGGCGGCCATCTGGGCGGTGGCTTCGCCCATGCCGAAGCCGATCTCCAGGACGACGGGATTGTCGTTGCCGAACAGGTCGGACAGGTCGAGGGCTCGGCTGCCGTCGATGTCGAGGCCCCACTTGGGCCACAGCCGCTGAAGCGCGTCCGCCTGGCCGGCTGTGACCCGGCTGCGCCGCGGCTGGAAACTCCGGATCCGCCGCTCGAAGTGCGACCCAGCGGGATCGGCCTTCGGCCCATCGGGAAAACGCGGCTCACCCTTGCCCCGACTGTGCCGGATGGAGGCACCGGAGGCGGGCGGCTGGGGGGCTTCGGGGGTATTCACGGAGTCAGACACAGTGAGACCGATTTTACGGCCGCGGTGTGGCTGCCGGGGGGGCGGTGTGCCTGCGGCGGCCTGCGCGGGTGTGACGGGGGCTTGTGTAGCGCCTGCGCTGTGGTGGCGGGTCGGGGCCGTGCCGGGGGGTGTCCGTCCTCGGAACGGCGCGATGGGGTCGGATACCGACTCGCTGTCCGTTGACGCGCCAACCGCTGCGGGCGGACACCCCCGACACGTCCCCTTCTCGCCGTGCGGGAGTGCGGGCGCCGGTCCCGCTTAGCTGCGGGCAGTCGTGCCTCCCCCAGTGCCTTAAGGGCCTGGGAGTGCCCCCAGGCGGCACGGGTGGGCGCAGCGGCACCCCGCTCCGCCGTGCTGCGCACCCACCCGGCCCCGGCAACTACGCCGGGTGCCCGGCAACCAACAGCACCTGGACCAGCACCCGGCTCTCAACGCCGCCGCAGATCCGCCACCCTCGCCCGCTCCGCCCCAGGACTCTGCTCCCCGAGCATCGTGGCCGACCGCAACCCACTCCCCGCCCCCGGCACCTGCCGCCGAGGCCCGGGCAACGGCACATCCCGACGCTGCTGACGCCCCGGGACGGCATCACCCCCGGGACCTCCCGCCCCGGCCGACCCCCCCGGCGCCCCCGCGACAGTGATCTGCACACCCTGATCGGCGAGCGCCTGAAGCTCCGTACCCGCACGGTCGTCATGGGCGGGCGGCTCATCCGTCACGAGGCGGGTGATGAGATCCGTCGGCACGGTCTGGAACATCGTGTCCGTCCCGAGCTTGGTGTGGTCCGCGAGGACCACCACCTCCGCGGCGGCCTGCACCAGCGCCCGGTCGACCGACGCCGACAGCATGTTGGACGTGGACAGCCCCCGCTCCGCGGTCAGACCGCTCCCGGACAGGAACGCCCGCGACACACGCAGCCCGTGCAGGGACTGCTCGGCACCACTGCCGACCAGGGCGTAGTTCGAGCCGCGGAGCGTACCGCCGGTCATCACGACCTCGACCCGGTTGGCATGGGCCAGCGCCTGGGCGACCAGCAGTGAGTTGGTGACGACGGTCAGCCCGGGCACCCGGGCGAGCCGGCGGGCCAGCTCCTGGGTCGTCGTACCCGCCCCGACCACGATCGCCTCGCCCTCCTCCACGAGATTCGCGGCGAGGTCGGCGATGGCGGTCTTCTCGGCGGTCGCGAGATGAGACTTCTGCGGAAAGCCGGACTCCCGCGTGAAACCGCCCGGCAGTACCGCACCGCCGTGCCGGCGGTCGAGGAGTCCTTCTGCCTCCAGCGCGCGCACGTCCCGCCGTACGGTCACTTCGGAGGTCTGGACGACGCGGGCGAGCTCACGGAGCGACACGGCCCCGTTCGCTCGCACCATTTCGAGGATCAATTGGCGACGTTCTGCAGCGAACACGAAACTGACAGTAACGCCAGCGACCGTCTGCTTTCAGCAGTTTGCGCTGAATAGCAGAAGATGTTCGCACGGAGCAGCGGGAAGTGGTATAGGGGCCTAGTCCTGCCGCCTATGCCGTACGCATGGTCGAACACTCCCCGTGACCAGGCAGGAGCCGGATCCGGCCTCAGCCCTCGCCGGTGTCCTTCCGGGTGTGCAACTGCCGTGCCACCTCGGCGATCGAGCCCGACAGCGAGGGATAGACGGTGAAGGCGTTCGCAATCTGTTCGACGGTCAGATTGTTGTCGACCGCGATCGAGATGGGGTGGATCAGTTCCGAGGCACGCGGCGCCACGACGACACCACCGACCACGATCCCGGTCCCCGGCCGGCAGAAGATCTTGACGAAGCCGTCGCGGATGCCCTGCATCTTGGCGCGCGGGTTGCGCAGCAGCGGCAGCTTCACGACCCTGGCGTCGATCTTCCCGCCGTCGACATCGGCCTGGGTGTAGCCGACGGTGGCGATCTCCGGGTCGGTGAAGACGTTCGACGAGACGGTCTTGAGGTTCAGCGGCGCCACGGCATCGCCCAGGAAGTGGTACATGGCGATACGTCCCTGCATGGCGGCCACCGAGGCGAGGGCGAACACGCCCGTCACGTCACCGGCCGCGTACACGCCCGGAGCGGTCGTACGCGACACCTTGTCGGTCCAGATGTGACCGGACTCGCGCAGCCGGACCCCGGCCTCCTCCAGCCCCATGCCCGAGCTGTTCGGAACGGCACCGACGGCCATCAGGCAGTGCGACCCGGTGATGACCCGCCCGTCGGAGAGGGTCACCTCGACCCGGTCCCCGACCCGCTTGGCGGACTGCGCCCGGGTGCGTCCCATGACGTTCATGCCGCGCCGCCGGAAGACCTCCTCCAGCACGGCCGCCGCGTCCGGGTCCTCACCCGGCAGCACCCGGTCCCGCGACGACACGAGCGTCACCTTCGACCCGAGCGCCTGGTAGGCCCCGGCGAACTCGGCACCGGTCACACCCGACCCGACCACGATCAGCTCCTCGGGGAGTTCGTCGAGGTCGTACACCTGGGTCCAGTTCAGGATCCGCTCGCCGTCGGGCTGGGCGTCGGGCAGCTCGCGGGGATGTCCACCGGTGGCGATGAGCACGGCGTCCGCCGTGAGAGTCTCCTCACTCCCGTCGGCGGCGCGCACCACGACCTTGCGCGACCCGTCGAGCGCCTGCATGCCCTCCAGCCGCCCGCGCCCGCGCAGGACACGCGCCCCGGCACGCGTCACGGAGGCCGTGATGTCGTGCGACTGGGCGAGCGCGAGCCGCTTCACACGCCGGTTGACCTTGCCCAGGTCGACGCCCACCACCCGGGCGCTCTGCTCCAGGGGCGGGGTGTCGTCCGCGACGATGATCCCCAGCTCCTCGTACGACGAGTCGAAGGTGGTCATCACCTCGGCCGTGGCGATCAGGGTCTTCGACGGCACGCAGTCGGTGAGCACCGACGCCCCGCCCAGACCGTCGCAATCGACGACGGTCACCTCCGCGCCGAGTTGAGCGGCCACCAGCGCCGCTTCGTATCCGCCGGGTCCGCCACCGATGATCACGATCCGAGTCACGTACCCCATTGTCCCGCACCCATCAACATCGCACCGCCCCGGGGCCCGCCGCCGATGCGGCTCCGTTACGCGAGTGACTCCCGGGCACCTGCCGTACCCTCTCCCCATGTCGCTCTACGCCGCGTACGCCGGCAACCTCGACGCGCGGCTGATGTCCCGCCGTGCCCCGCACTCGCCGCTGCGCGCCACCGGCTGGCTGAACGGCTGGCGGCTGGCCTTCGGTGGCGAGCACATGGGCTGGGAGGGCGCCCTGCCGACGATCGTCGAGGACCCCCTCTCCCAGGTCTTCGTCGCGCTGTACGACATCGCCCCCATGGACGAGGAGTCCCTCGACCGCTGGGAGGGCGTGGGGCTCGACATCTACCGCCGCACACGCGTACGGGTCCACACCCTGGAGGGTGACGAACAGGCGTGGGCCTTCACCCTCAACGCCTACGAGGGCGGCCTGCCCTCCGCCCGCTACCTGGGAGAGATCGCCGACGCGGCGGAATCGGCCGGCGCCCCCCACGACTACGTCATGGAACTTCGCAAACGCCCCTGCTGACCCACCCTTCGTCGGAAACGACAAGACAACGATCGCCACCCCGTGAGGTCCACCATCTACGCGCGTAGGCAATCACCGGCTACCCTCGTGCGCGTGAACGCATCTCTTCTTCCGGACGACATCCAGGGCGACCCCCACGCCGCCGCCGACGCCGCCGCGGCCCGCCTGCGCGAACTCACGGGCGCCGAGACCCACGACGTCGCCCTCGTGATGGGCTCCGGCTGGGCTCCGGCCGTGGACGCCCTCGGTGCCCCCGAGGCCGAGCTCCAGGTCACCGAGCTGCCCGGCTTCCCGCCCCCGGCGGTCGAGGGCCACGGAGGCAAGATCCGCTCCTACCGGATCGGCAACAAGCGCGCCCTGGTCTTCCTCGGCCGTACGCACTACTACGAGGGCCGCGGCGTGGCGGCGGTCGCCCACGGCGTCCGCACCGCGGTCTCGGCCGGCTGCAAGACGATCGTCCTCACGAACGGCTGCGGCGGCCTGCGCGAGGGCATGCGCCCCGGCCAGCCGGTCCTGATCAGCGACCACATCAACCTCACAGCCACCTCCCCCATCATCGGCGCCAACTTCGTCGACCTCACCGACCTCTACTCCCCGCGCCTGCGGGCCCTGTGCAAGGAGGTCGACCCCACCCTGGAGGAGGGCGTCTACGCCCAGTTCCCCGGCCCGCACTACGAGACTCCGGCGGAGATCCGTATGGCCCGGGTCATCGGTGCGGACCTGGTGGGCATGTCGACGGTCCTGGAGGCGATCGCCGCGCGTGAGGCGGGCGCGGAGGTGCTGGGCATCTCCCTCGTCACGAACCTGGCGGCGGGCATGACCGGAGAGCCCCTGAACCACGAAGAGGTCCTCCAGGCCGGCCGCGACTCCGCGACGCGCATGGGTTCACTGCTCGCCCAGGTCCTGGGACGCCTGTAAGCAACCCGGCGTAATCGCTGGGGCGGGGTGGGTCCGCAGCCCGGCGGAACGGGGTGCCGCTGCGCCCACCCGTGCCGCCCTGGGGGCACCTCCCAGGCCCTTAAGGCACCGGGGGAGGCACGACTGCCCGCAGCTGAGGCGAGACCCACCCGCACCCGCGTACGCACGGAAGGGGACGTGCCGGGGGTGTCCGCCCGCAGCGGTTGGCGCGTCAACGGACGGTTAGTCGGTACGCAACCCCATCGCGCCGTTCCGAGGACGGACACCCCCCGGCACGTCCCCGACCCACCGCACCCCGGTAGGCGCTACGCGCACCCCCACCGAACCAGCCACAGGCCGCCGCAGGCACCCCGCACCACCCACACAACGGAGAGGCTGACACAGACCGTGCACGACGAACTCATCGCACAGGCCCAGGCGTGGCTCACCGAGGACCCCGACCCGGAAACCCGCACCGAGCTCGCCCGCCTCATCGACGCCCAGGACCACACCGAACTCGCCGCCCGCTTCAGCGGCACCCTCCAGTTCGGCACCGCCGGCCTCCGCGGCGAACTCGGCGCCGGCCCCATGCGCATGAACAGCTCCGTCGTCATCCGCGCGGCCGCCGGCCTCGCCGCGTACCTCAAGAAGCAGGGCCACCACGACGGCCTCGTCGTCATCGGCTACGACGCCCGCCACAAGTCGCACGACTTCGCCCGCGACACCGCCGCCGTCATGACGGGCGCCGGCCTCCGCGCCGCCGTCCTCCCCCGCCCCCTCCCCACCCCCGTCCTCGCCTTCGCGATAAGGCACCTCGGCGCGGTCGCCGGCGTGGAGGTCACCGCCAGCCACAACCCGCCCCGCGACAACGGCTACAAGGTCTACCTCGGCGACGGCTCCCAGATCGTCCCCCCGGCGGACACCGAGATCGCGGCGGAGATCGCCGCCGTCCCGTCCCTCACCACCGTCCGGCGCCCCACGGAAGGCTGGGAGACCCTCGACGACAGCGTCCTCGACGCCTACCTCGCCCGCACCGACGCCGTACTCGCCAAGGATTCCCCCCGCACGGCCCGCACGGTGTACACGGCGATGCACGGCGTCGGCAAGGACGTCCTCCTCGCCGCCTTCGCCCGCGCCGGCTTCCCGGAACCGGCCCTCGTTGCGGAGCAGGCCGAGCCCGACCCGGAGTTCCCGACCGTCGCGTTCCCCAACCCGGAGGAGCCCGGCGCGATGGACCTGGCGTTCGCGACGGCCCGCGCGACCACGCCCGCCCCCGACCTGATCATCGCCAACGACCCGGACGCGGACCGCTGCGCCGTCGCCGTACAGGACGGCCAAGACGACCAAGTCGACGACCAGGACGGCCAGAACGGCACCGCCTGGCGCATGCTCCGCGGCGACGAGGTAGGCGCCCTGCTCGCCGCCCACCTGGTCCGTCGCGGAGCAACCGGCACCTTCGCGGAGTCGATCGTCTCCTCCTCCCTCGTCGGCCGTATCGCCGAGAAGGCCGGCCTCCCCCACGTCGAGACCCTCACCGGCTTCAAGTGGATCGCCCGCGCGGAGGGCCTGCGCTACGGCTACGAGGAGGCCCTCGGCTACTGCGTCGACCCGGACGGCGTGCGCGACAAGGACGGCATCACGGCCGCGCTCCTGATCACGGAACTGGCGTCGCAGCTCAAGCAGGAGGGCCGCACCCTCCTCGACCTCCTCGACGACCTGGCCGTGGAACACGGCCTGCACGCCACGGACCAGCTCTCGGTCCGCGTCGAGGACCTGTCCCTGATCGCCGCCGCGATGCGCCGCCTGCGCGAACAGCCCCCGACCGAACTCGCCGGCCTGCCGATCACGCGCACCGACGACCTCACGCAGGGCACGGACACCCTCCCGCCCACCGACGGCCTGCGCTACACCCTCGACGGCGCCCGGGTGATCGTCCGCCCGAGCGGCACGGAGCCGAAGCTGAAGTGCTACCTGGAGGTCGTGATCCCGGTCGCGACCCACGCCGAGCTCCCCCGGGCCCGCGCCCAGGCGACGGCCCTACTGGAGTCGATCAAGCGCGACCTGTCGACAGCGGCAGGCATCTGACCGCACCCGCGGTCGTACGCCCACAGGACGGCCCCGCCCCGGCAAGCACCCCGGCCGGGGCCGCCCTCCCTCAGCCCACAACCCCGCCCGTCACCACAACCCCGCCCGTCACCATCACCCCACCACCACCAAAATCAACACCAACAACGCCCCGGCCACCGCCGGCCCCATCACCTCGTACGCCCACCGCACGGTCACCTCCCCCTGCGCCGTCTCCGCCCGGCGCCGCGCCTCGTGCAGCCCGCGCAGCTCATCCATGATCCGGTCGGTCTCCGCCCGCGCGGGCCCGTCCGACACCGGGCCGCCGGCGAGGCCCTGCCCCGGCCCGGAGCCCAGCCCCGCGCGCATCCCGAGCGCACTGCCGCGCCCCTCGTCCCGCCCCATGTGCCGACGCGCCTGCGCGGTCGCGCGCATCTCCCGCCGCGCGGCCTTCTTGCGGGCGCGCAGCGAGACTGGCACGGCCCACAGCTGGTACTTAGCGCCGGACTCGGTGAGGACCTCGTTCGAGTAGGCGGACTTCAGCGAGGCGACCTGCCCCCAGGGGACCACGATGACGCGGAACGGGTTGCGGATCCGCAGCCGGTCGTCACCCGCGTACACGGCGGGCCGCAGCGTGAACGCGGCGACCAGCGGCACGATCAGGATCAGCACGGCGAGCGCCATCCACGGCGTGCGCCCCTCGCCCGAGACGATCGCGTCGATGCCGAGCCACCCGGCGATGGCGAGCAGCAGGACGCCACCGGCGATGGCCGGAACCGACCGGTACACCCGGTCCTTGGACTCGGGCTCCGGAGGCTGCGGCGCGGGCGACTGGGAATCGGGGCTCGTCATGCCCCGATTCTGCCGGACCGTGTGCAGACCACTGCTACCCACCCGACCGAACCCAGGCACCAAACCCAGGGGCTGTACAGCCGCTACGCGCGTAGATATGCTCGTCTGGTGACCATGCCCAGTTCTGCACTCACCGCAGCTCACCCCCTCAAGGACGTCACCGCGTCCGACAGCGCGCTGCGCCGCTTCCTCCACGGGCTCCCCGGTGTCGACGCGGTCGGCCTGGAGGGGCGTGCGGCCTCCCTCGGCACGCGTTCGATCAAGACGACCGCGAAGGCGTACGCCATCGACCTCGCCATCTCGATGGTCGACCTGACGACGCTGGAAGGCGCGGACACCCCGGGCAAGGTCCGGGCGCTCGGCGCGAAGGCGGTCCGGCCCGACCCGACCGACCGTACGGCGCCCGCGACGGCCGCGGTCTGCGTCTACCCCGACATGGTGGCCGTGGCCAAGGAGGCCGTCGCCGGCTCCGGCGTGAAGGTCGCCTCCGTCGCCACGGCGTTCCCGGCCGGCCGCGCCCCGCTCACCGTCAAGCTGGCCGACGTCCGTGAGGCCGTCGCCGCCGGCGCCGACGAGATCGACATGGTCATCGACCGCGGGGCGTTCCTCTCGGGTCGATACTTGAAGGTGTACGACGAGATCACCGCCGTGAAGGAGGCCTGCGGCACGTCCGCGCGCCTGAAGGTCATCTTCGAGACCGGCGAGCTGTCGACGTACGACAACATCCGCCGCGCGAGCTGGCTCGGGATGCTGGCGGGCGCGGACTTCATCAAGACGTCCACCGGCAAGGTCGCCGTCAACGCGACCCCGGCGAACACGCTCCTCATGCTGGAGGCGGTACGTGACTTCCGGGCGCAGACCGGCATCCAGGTCGGTGTGAAGCCGGCGGGCGGCATCCGCACCTCCAAGGACGCCATCAAGTTCCTCGTGCTGGTCAACGAGACCGCCGGCGGGGACTGGCTGGACAACCACTGGTTCCGCTTCGGCGCCTCCTCGCTGCTGAACGACCTGCTGATGCAGCGCCAGAAGCTGGCCACCGGCCGCTACTCCGGCCCCGACTACGTGACGGTGGACTGAGATCCCATGAACGAGCCCATGAACAGGGAAAACGTGTCATCGGTATTCGAATACGCCCCGGCCCCCGAGTCCCGCTCGATCGTCGACATCGCGCCCTCGTACGGCCTGTTCATCGACGGCGAGTTCGTGGAGGCGGCCGACGGCAAGGTCTTCAAGACGGTCAGCCCCTCCTCCGAGGAGGTCCTCGCCGAGGTCGCCCAGGCGGGCGAGGCGGACGTGGACCGCGCCGTACAGGCGGCCCGCAAGGCCTTCGAGAAGTGGTCGGCGCTGCCCGGCTCGGAGCGCGCCAAGTACCTGTTCCGCATCGCGCGGATCATCCAGGAGCGCTCCCGCGAGCTCGCCGTCCTCGAAACCCTCGACAACGGCAAGCCGATCAAGGAGACCCGCGACGCGGACCTCCCCCTGGTCGCGGCGCACTTCTTCTACTACGCGGGCTGGGCGGACAAGCTCGACCACGCCGGCTTCGGCGCGAACCCGAGGCCGCTGGGCGTGGCGGGCCAGGTCATCCCCTGGAACTTCCCGCTGCTGATGCTGGCGTGGAAGATCGCCCCGGCGCTCGCGACCGGCAACACGGTCGTCCTGAAGCCGGCGGAGACCACCCCGCTCTCGGCGCTGTTCTTCGCCGACATCTGCCGCCAGGCGGGCCTGCCGAAGGGCGTCGTCAACATCCTCCCCGGCTACGGCGGCGCGGGCGCGGCACTGGTGGCCCACCCGGACGTGAACAAGGTCGCCTTCACGGGCTCCACGGCCGTCGGCAAGGAGATCGCCCGCACGGTCGCCGGCACCCGCAAGAAGGTCACGCTCGAACTGGGCGGCAAGGGCGCCAACATCGTCTTCGACGACGCACCCGTGGACCAGGCCGTCGAGGGCATCGTCAACGGCATCTTCTTCAACCAGGGCCAGGTCTGCTGCGCCGGCAGCCGCCTCCTGGTCCAGGAGTCGATCCACGACGAGCTCCTCGACTCCCTCAAGCGCCGTCTGTCGACCCTCCGCCTCGGCGACCCGCTCGACAAGAACACGGACATCGGCGCGATCAACTCCGAGGAACAGCTCACGCGCATCACCACGCTCGTCGAGCAGGGCGAGGCGGAGGGTGCCGAGCGCTGGTCGCCGGCCTGCGAACTGCCGGAGAGCGGCTACTGGTTCGCCCCGACGCTCTTCACGAACGTCACCCAGGCGCACACCGTCGCCCGGGACGAGATCTTCGGCCCGGTGCTGTCGGTCCTGACCTTCCGCACCCCGGACGAGGCGGTCGCCAAGGCCAACAACACGCCGTACGGGCTCTCCGCCGGCGTCTGGACGGAGAAGGGCTCCCGCATCCTGGCGGTCGCGAACAAGCTCCGCGCCGGCGTCGTCTGGTCCAACACGTTCAACAAGTTCGACCCGACCTCGCCGTTCGGCGGTTACAAGGAGTCGGGCTTCGGCCGCGAGGGCGGCCGCCACGGCCTGGAGGCGTACCTCGATGTCTGATCGGCTCACCGTTCTGAAGACCTACAAGCTGTACGTCGGCGGGAAGTTCCCGCGTTCCGAGAGCGGCCGGGTGTACGAGGTGACGGACTCGAAGGGCAAGTGGCTGGCGAACGCACCCCTGTCCTCCCGCAAGGACGCCCGTGACGCGGTCGTGGCCGCCCGCAAGGCGTTCGGCGGCTGGTCCGGCGCGACGGCGTACAACCGCGGCCAGGTCCTCTACCGCGTCGCGGAGATGCTGGAGGGCCGCCGCGACCAGTTCACGCGTGAGGTGGCCGACGCGGAGGGACTGTCGAAGTCCAAGGCGGCGGCGGTCGTGGACGCGACGATCGACCGCTGGGTCTGGTACGCGGGCTGGACCGACAAGATCGCCCAGGTGGTCGGCGGCGGCAACCCGGTGGCGGGCCCGTTCTTCAACCTGTCCTCCCCCGAGCCGACGGGCGTGGTCGCGGTCCTGGCGCCCCAGGAGTCGTCCTTCCTGGGCCTGGTGTCGGTGCTCGCCCCGGTGATCGCGACCGGCAACACGGCGGTCGTGGTGGCGAGCGAGAAGGGGCCGCTGCCCGCGCTCTCCCTCGCCGAGGTGCTGGCGACCTCGGACGTCCCCGGCGGCGTGGTCAACGTCCTGTCGGGCCGCTCGGCGGAGATCGCGACCCCGCTCGCCGCCCACCAGGACGTCAACGCGATCGATCTCGCGGGCGCCGACGAGGCCCTCGCGAAGGAACTGGAGATCGCCGCGGCCGACAACCTCAAGCGCGTCCTGCGTCCACAGCCTGTGGATTACGCGGAGACGCCCGGCATCGACCGCATGACGGCGTTCCTGGAGACGAAAACCGTCTGGCACCCCACGGGGTCACTGGGCGCCTCGGGCTCCTCGTACTAGCGCGCCCCTCACAGCGGAAGCCCCGGCCCTCCTCCGTCCGGGAGGGCCGGGGCTTCTCTCACGCGCGCCTGCCGCCGTGCAGGCCCTACTGCGACAGCAACCCCGCCGCCTCCCCCACCACCGGGATGCTCGCGATCGACTGCGCCTGCGCCACCGGCCCCGACAGCGCCTGGGACGTCATCGGCTTGAAGTCGGCGAGCTGGATGCCGACGCCGTTGTCGAGCGGGTCGACTCCGGTGCCGACGAGCGAGTTGGGCTTGAGGCCGGCGACCGGGCCGGTGACGCAGCCGAGCGTGCCGGTCGTGGCCTGGAGGCCGGACTGGGGGTCGATCCTGCCGAGGGAGGTGGGGCGGGTGTTGACCATGCCCAGGGCCGAGTCCGTGTCGGCGGCGGCCGTCGCCGTACCCGCCCCCAGCGCCATGCCCGCGGTCGTGAGAACGGCCAGGGCACGCTGGGCGGTCGGCTTCTCGGGAGAGTCGTGTCAGGCCATCGCTGCCACCTTCCGAAGCACTGGGTAATCGATTCGACACAAGGGGTAGTTGAGGTGTGACGCGCGCATCAAAGCCGACCCGCGGGGTCGTACGGCCCCCGATGGATGCCTCACACTGGTGTCCCGTGAGTTCTCCTCTGGCCATACCGACGCGAGTCGTGCTGCTCTGCGGCCCCTCCGGCTCCGGCAAGTCCCTCCTCGCGGCCCGCTCCGGCCTCCCGGTGCTGCGGCTCGACGACTTCTACAAGGAGGGCGACGACCCGACGCTGCCGCTGGTGGCGGGGAGTTCGGACATCGACTGGGACCATCCTCAGTCGTGGGACGCGGACACGGCCGTCGCCGCGATCACCCGGCTGTGCCGCACGGGCCGTACGGACGTCCCCGTCTACGACATCGCGCGCAGCGCCCGCACCGGCACGGAGACGGTGGACATCGGGCGGACCCCGCTGTTCATCGCGGAGGGCATCTTCGCCGCGGAGATCGTCACGCGCTGCCGGGAGCTCGGCGTCCTCGCCGACGCACTGTGTCTGAGCCGCGGCCCGGTGAAGACGTTCCGCCGCCGCTTCCTGCGGGATCTGCGGGAGGGCCGCAAGTCGGTGCCGTTCCTGCTGCGCCGCGGCTGGCGTCTGATGCGGGAGGAACGCTCGATCGTCGCCCGCCAGACCGCGCTGGGCGCGTACGCCTGCGACCGCGACGAGGCGATGGGCCGGCTGGCCGATGCAGCTGCGGGTCGGTGTGTGAAAGGGAAGTACACCGCAACCATCAATTGAGGAACCACGGCGGCGAGCAACCACGTCCGCGAGAGCGGCGCCGGTTTAGGCGCAAAGAGGGGACTGGACGGACCCCCCGGCCCTCCAGCCCCGCTCTGTGCTCCCCGTTGCCCTCCCCCGTCTTCCCCCGTGTTCCCCCCATTCCTGAGGAGACGCCCCCCAGCGTCTCCGCAGTCCCCCGTGGGCCCCGGTTCCTCCCCCGTGGGTCCTCTGTGGTGCTCCCCCCGGCCTTCAGGCGACGAGCTCGCCGAAGGCGTCCTCCTCGTCACGGCCGAAGCTGAGGACCTCGTCCTCGCGCAGCCGGCGGAGCGACCGCCAGATGCTGGACTTCACCGTGCCGACACTGATGTCGAGGATCTCCGCGATCTCCGGGTCCGTGCGGCCCTCGTAGTAGCGCAGGACCAGCATGGTGCGCTGGAGTTCCGGCAGCCGGGCCAGCGCCTGCCACAGGACCGCGCGCAGCTCGGTGCCGCGCATCGCGTCCGTGTCGCCGGGCGTCTCCGGGAGTTCCTCGGTCGGGTACTCGTTGAGCTTGCGGCGCCGCCAGGCGCTGATGTGCAGGTTGGTCATGGTGCGGCGGAGGTATCCGCCGACCGCGGCCTTGTCACTGATCCGGTCCCACGCCCGGTAGGTCGAGAACAGCGCGCTCTGCAGCAGGTCCTCGGCCTCGAAGCGGTCGCCGGTGAGGTGGTAGGCGGTGGCGTACAGGGAGGCGCGGCGCTCCTGGACGTAGGCGGTGAACTCCGCCTCCGACAGTGAGCGGCGCTCCCCCGAGTCCTCCCTGTACGCGGCTCCCCCGTGAGCCCCCGTCCCCGTGCTGTCCCCCGTGTGTGCGTCAACGACCGTCATGAACCCGGTGTGCTGACGCCCGGTGCCGCGAGCGCACCCCCGCCCGCTCACGGCACCGGACTTCTCGGAACCCCGGCTCACGTCGTGCAGACGCGTGACCACTGCGCTGGTGCTGGTGCCGTGCAGCGTGTTCATCTCGCGCCCCCCGTCGTGGACTTCCGGTGTGCGGCCCGCCGGCCGGGCGGGCTTTCCTGCTTGTGCCGAAAACTTTGCCGCGGCACTTTCATGGCCGTGTCCGCCGACTGTCACAGAGCTGTCACAGGGATCGGCCGTATGGCGGACACACCCCGTGCACGGGTGTCGGTGCCGTGCGCGGGGCTCATCTCGGCCCACATGTCGAACCGTGACCCCTCCATGGGCCAGAATGTGCCCGTGCCTTCCCTGTTGCTGATCGAGGACGACGACGCCATCCGGACGGCCCTGGAGCTCTCACTGACGCGCCAGGGTCACCGGGTGGCGACCGCTGCCAGTGGTGAGGACGGTCTGAAGCTGCTGCGCGAGCAGCGGCCGGATCTGATCGTGCTGGATGTGATGCTGCCCGGCATCGACGGGTTCGAGGTGTGCCGGCGCATCCGGCGCACGGACCAGTTGCCGATCATCCTGCTGACCGCGCGCAACGACGACATCGACGTGGTCGTCGGGCTGGAGTCCGGCGCCGACGACTATGTCGTCAAGCCGGTGCAGGGGCGGGTGCTGGACGCCAGGATCCGGGCCGTGCTGCGGCGCGGCGAGCGGGAGTCGAATGACGCGGCGAGCTTCGGCAGCCTCGTCATCGACCGCTCGGCGATGACGGTGACGAAGAACGGCGAGGATCTTCAGCTCACGCCGACCGAGCTGCGGCTGCTGCTGGAGCTGAGCCGGCGGCCGGGGCAGGCGCTGTCGCGGCAGCAGCTGCTGCGGCTGGTGTGGGAACACGACTACCTGGGTGACTCGCGGCTCGTGGACGCGTGTGTCCAGCGGCTGCGCGCCAAGGTCGAGGACGTGCCCTCGTCCCCGACGCTGATCCGTACCGTGCGGGGTGTCGGCTACCGGCTGGATCCGCCTCAGTGACACAGGGGAACCAGGGGGGGACCCGCGGCTGGACCGCGGCGCGCAAGGGAGTTCTGTCGCGGCTGCGCTTCACCAGTCTGCGGCTGAGGCTGGTCGTCGTCTTCGGTCTGGTGGCGCTGACGGCCGCCGTGTCCGCGTCCGGGATCGCGTACTGGCTCAACCGCGAGGCCGTGCTCACCCGCGCCCAGGACGCCGTGCTGCGCGACTTCGAGCAGGAGATGCAGAACCGGGCCGGTGCGCTGCCCGATCGGCCCACGCAGGACGAGCTCCAGCACACCGCGGGCCAGATGGCGGGCAGCGACCAGCGCTTCAGCGTGCTGCTGGTCGCGAGGGACGCCGACGGCAGGACCGTCTACGGCAGCTCCGGCGGGCTGAGCGGCTTCTCGCTGCGGGACGTGCCGGTCTCGCTGCGTACGGCGGTGAACAGGGCGCAGAAGGTCGACGCGTCCAACGAGCACCCGTACCACCTGTACTGGCAGCGGGTCGTCGACCACGACACGCCGTATCTCGTGGCCGGGACGCGGGTGATCGGCGGCGGTCCGACCGGTTACATGCTGAAGTCGCTGGAGCCGGAGGCGAAGGACCTCAACTCGCTGGCCTGGTCGCTGGGGATCGCGACGGGGCTCGCGCTGATCGGCTCGGCGCTGCTCGCGCAGGCCGCGGCGACGACCGTGCTGAAGCCGGTGCAGCGGCTCGGGACGGCCGCGCGGCGGCTCGGGGAGGGCAAGCTGGACACTCGGCTCAGGGTGTCCGGGACCGACGAACTCGCCGACCTGTCGCGGACGTTCAACAAGGCGGCCGAGGCGCTGGAGAAGCGGGTCGCCGACATGGCCGCGCGGGACGAGGCGTCCCGGCGGTTCGTCGCCGACATGAGTCATGAGCTGCGGACGCCGCTCACCGCCATCACCGCCGTGACGGAGGTGCTGGAGGAGGAGCTGGAGGCGGAGACCGGGAGCATGGACCCGATGATCGAGCCCGCCGTCCGGCTGGTGGTCAGCGAGACCCGGCGGCTGAACGACCTCGTCGAGAACCTGATGGAGGTCACCCGCTTCGACGCGGGCACGGCCCGGCTCGTCCTGGACGACGTCGACATAGCCGACCAGATCACCGCGTGCATCGACGCCCGCGCCTGGCTGGACGCGGTCGAGCTGGACGCCGAGCGCGGCATCCACGCCCGGCTGGACCCGCGCCGCCTGGACGTCATCCTGGCCAACCTGATCGGCAACGCGCTCAAGCACGGCGGCTCCCCGGTGCGGGTGCGTGTCCGGGTGGAGGACGACTCGCTCGTCATCGAGGTGCAGGACCACGGGCCCGGCATCCCCGAGGACGTCCTGCCGCACGTCTTCGACCGTTTCTACAAGGCCAGCGCGTCCCGGCCGCGCTCCGAGGGCAGCGGCCTGGGTCTGTCCATCGCCCAGGAGAACGCCCACATCCACGGCGGCGAGATCACCGCGGCGAACTCGCCCGACTCGGGCGCGGTGTTCACCCTGCGGCTCCCGCGCCACACGTCCGCGCCGGGGGAACAGCCCGCCGAGGGCGAGCGCAAGGACGGGGACGACACCGGCCCGGACCAGGGCGCGGACGCGAAGGGGGACGCCTGATGACCACACGTCTCGTCTCCAGGGCCCGGATCGGTGCCGTGTCCGTGCTCGCCCTGCTGCTCGCCGGCTGCGGGATCCGGGCCACGGAGGTGCCGACGAACTTCGGGCCCGCGCCTTCCCGGGTGCGCTGTTCGCTGGCCGAGCCGGACGTGTCGACGCAGGCCGCGCGGGGGCTGCCCGTGCAGGTGTTCCTGCTGTGCGGGTCCTCGCTGGTGACCGTCGACCGGACCGTGCGGGTCCCGGACGGTGCGGCCGACTCCGAGCGGCGGATGCTGGTGGCGCAGGGCCTGCTGGACCAGCTCGCGGCGCAGCCGTCGCCCGCCGAGAAGGAAGCCGGCTACAGCACGGACGTGCGCGGCGGCATCGCCGTGGGCGGGCCCCGGCCCGGTGACCCGGAGGACACGCTGCGGCTGAGCATGGCGCCGGACGGCCTCACCTCGTACGCCCTCGCCCAGATCGTCTGCACCTTCTCCGACTCGGCGGCCGCCGAGGGCAACGGCTCCGTGGTCCTGGGCGGCCCCGGTGCCGGCCCCCCGCGCCGCTATGAGTGCACGGACGAGGTGCGGGCCCGGCCGGGCAGCAAGGAACCGCCCTCCAAGGACGCGGCCGGGGAATGAGCGGGCCGGGTTCGCCCGGCTGTGGCGTATGCCTCACAGGCCTGACGGGGCCCATCCCGGAACCGATCCTGCCGGAGGCCGCGTCTTGGGGGGCGTGCAGCGTCAAGGCTCCATCGGCGGCAGCGCCGCGTTCCGCATCCGTGTGACAGGAGGTGTCCTCCTCGTCGCGCACCTCGCGTTCGTCGCCTGGCTCACGCTGCGGCCGCTGGACGTGCCCTGGGTGATGCCGGCCAATCTGCGGCCGTTCCACGGCATCGAGGCCGATCTCGCCCTGGGCTGGCCCGAGGCGGCCCGGCGGATCTGCGAGGGGCTGGCGCTGCTCGCCCCGCTGGGCGTGCTGCTGCCGATGGCGAGCGGCAGACTGCTGGTCTCGCCGCTGGCGTCCCTGGTGAATACCGTCACGGCCGGTGCCCTGCTGTCGCTGGGCATCGAGCTGCTCCAGACCGGCGTTCCGGGTCAGGTCGTCGACGTCGACTCGCTGTTCCTGAACACCGCGGGCGTGGCCCTCGCTCATCTCGCGCTCGTCCCCGCCGGCCGCTCCTGGCTGCGCCGCCGCACCACCGCGGGCCCGTCTCGTGCGTCCCTCCCCCCGGAGGAGCCGGCTCAGGGTCGGACCCCGACGATTCCCAGGGTCGGGATCGCCCCGTGGAGCGACGCTTTGCCCCCTTCGTCTCCGTAGCGTGGAGTGCAGATGGGGTACTCGGACCCGAGGCCTCACGACACCTCACGAAGGAGCCGCACATGTCACGCCTCGCCCGCCCCACCCACGGCCGCATGATCGGCGGAGTGTGCGCCGCGCTGGCGCGACGCTTCGGCACCTCCGCGACGACGATGAGGGTGATCTTCCTCGTCTCGTGCCTGCTGCCCGGCCCGCAGTTCCTGCTGTACATCGCGCTGTGGATCCTGCTGCCCTCGGAGAGCAAGGTGCAGAACAAGGCACAGACGGCCTGGTGACGTCCTGTTCGACAGAACACCGACGGAACACCGATGGGGCGCACCCCCGGACCCGGGGTGCGCCCCATCGGCGTGTGTCCGCCTGGGCGGGAGGGTCAGCCGACCGGAACGCCGTTCACCGGGAGGCCGTGCGTGGGCAGGCCCTGCACCGGCAGACCGCCGAGCAGCTTGGCGGCCGGGCCGGTCGGGCCCTCGGCGAGCAGCTGCTCGCCGACCGGCTGGGCGGCGGCGAGACCGGCACCGGGCGCCGTCTGCCCCTGGCCCAGCGCCTCGCCCGAGCCCGGCAGCGTCTGGGAGAGCTGCTCCGCCGGGAGCGCCTGGGTGACGGTCTCCAGCGTCTGAGCGGTGTCCGGGACGGCCGGGGCGGCGGCGTTGGCGGCGCCCGCACCGGCGGCGGCGAAGGCGGCACCGAGGGCGGCGACACCGAGGGACTTGGCAGCAGACTGCTTCATGAAATGCGTCCTCATAATGGGATGACGGGGTGTGAGCGGTCCAGCGACCGTAATCACGCGGCGCCATCCGCCGCAAACGTCGAAATGCGGACGGATTGTGAGCACCGCCCGCATTCCCTGGGTGCCAGTGACTCTCGGGTCAGTCCTCCGAAGGCGAAGAACCGCTGGTAGATGCGGCCTGCCGGAACAGCCATTCGGATTTCAGCTCGGCATATCCGGGCTTGATCACGTCATTGATCATGGCCAGTCGTTCATCGAATGGAATGAACGCTGATTTCATCGCATTGACGGAGAACCACTGCATGTCGTCGAGTGTGTAACCGAACGCCTCGACAAGGTGCTCGAATTCCCGGCTCATGCTGGTGTGCGACATAAGACGATTGTCCGTGTTGACCGTGGCACGGAAATGCAGCCGGCGCAGCAACCCGATGGGGTGCTCGGCGTACGAGGCCGCCGCCCCGGTCTGGAGGTTGGAGCTCGGGCACAGCTCCAGCGGGATGCGCTTGTCCCGGACGTACGAGGCGAGCCGCCCGAGTTCGACGCTGCCGTCCTCGTGGACCTGGATGTCGTCGATGATCCGCACCCCGTGCCCGAGCCGGTCGGCGCCGCACCACTGGAGGGCCTGCCAGATGGACGGCAGCCCGAAGGCCTCACCGGCATGGATGGTGAAGTGGTTGTTCTCGCGCTTGAGGTACTCGAACGCGTCCAGGTGCCGGGTGGGCGGGTAGCCGGCCTCGGCGCCCGCGATGTCGAAGCCGACGACACCCAGGTCCCGGTAGCGGTTGGCGAGTTCGGCGATCTCCAGGGCGCGGGCCGCGTGCCGCATGGCGGTGAGCAGGGCTCCGACGCGGATGCGCAGGCCCCTCTCCCGGGCGCGGCGCTCCCCTTCCCGGAAGCCCTCGTTGACGGCCTCGACGACCTCTTCGAGGCTGAGACCGCCTTCGAGGTGCTGCTCGGGTGCGTAGCGCACCTCGGCGTAGACGACGCCGTCCTCGGCGAGGTCCTCGGCGCACTCGGCGGCGACCCGCACCAGGGCGTCGCGGGTCTGCATGACGCCGACGGTGTGGGAGAAGGTCTCCAAGTACCGTTCCAGGGAACCGGAGTCGGCTGCCTCGCGGAACCAGACGCCGAGCTTCTCCGGGTCGGTCTCGGGAAGCTGGGTGTAGCCGGTCGCGTGGGCGAGCTCGACGATCGTGGCGGGGCGCAGCCCGCCGTCGAGGTGGTCGTGCAGCAGAACCTTGGGCGCCCGGTGGATCTGGTCCGGTGTCGGGGTGTTCGCGATGGTCTGGCTCGTCATTTCCGCACTCTAACTCCTACGCGCGTAGATGGCGCGTCCTCGGTTGCTTTACGTTTCCGTCGATACGTAACGGTGATCCCCAGGACGGGTCGAGTACACCCGCCCTTCTGACACTGTTCTGTCATGGCACACCAAGCGACGCCGGCGCGCAGGGCCCGGCTGGGAAGGACACTCGGGCCGGAGCCGACGGCGGTGAGCGGCGTGGTGCTGCTGCTCCCGGGCGGTGACGAGGTCTCCAGCCGCAGACCGTCGCCCCTGCTGGCGACCGCCTCCGTCCGCGCCCTGGGGCGCCGGCTGGCCCGCGCGGGCCGCCAGGAGGGGCTCGCCGCGCACGTGGTGCACTACCGGTGCCGGGGCTGGAACGGCAGCGAGGCCAACCTCGCGGCCGATGCGGCCTGGGCGGCCGACGAGGTCGTACGGCGTTACGGAGACGTCCCCGTCTGCCTCGCCGGCATCGGCATGGGCGGCCGGGCCGGGCTGCGGGCGGCCGGCCACGAGGCCGTCAACTCCGTGCTGGCGCTCGCCCCTTGGCTGCCGGAGGAGGATGTGGCCGGGACACCCGAACCGGTGAAGCAGCTGGTGGGGCGGCAGGTGCTGATCGTGCACGGCACGAACGACGGGCGGACGGATCCCGAGTTGTCGTTCCGGCTGGCGGCGCGGGCGAAGAAGGCGAACCGGGATGTGTGCCGGTTCGAAGTGCACGCGGACGGGCACGGGTTGCATCAGTACCGGGATGAAGTGCTGGCGTTGGCCGAGGACTTCGTGATGGGGGCGTTGTTCGGGCGGGCTGTGTCGCGGCCCGTGCGGGATGCGCTGGCCGCGCCGCCGCCGTTGGGGTTGCGGATGCCGTTGGCTGCGGGGTTCAGTCCTTCGAGGCGGTAGCGCCGTTTGAGGTGCCCGTTGTTTTCGGGGTGCGGGTTTGTGGGGGTTGCTCGCGCAGTTCCCCGCGCCCCCAAGATCAGGGCAACAAGCTCCCCCTCCTTGAAAGCAAGAACTTCTTGAACGCTGCTACGGGGGGTGTGTCCGGTCTGCCCTCCAGCCACGCGACGCCGATCTCGCGGGCCGCGCGTGGAGCCGTCACCGTCAGTTCGACCACCCCCGGGCGGGGGACGGCGGGTGGTGGGAGAAGGGCTACTCCCAGGCCTGCCGCCACCAGGCCCCTCAGGGTTTCCGCCTCCTCGCCCTCGAAGGCGATGCGCGGCTTGAAGCCGGCCTCCTGGCAGAGGTCGTCGGTGATGCGGCGGAGGCCGTAGCCGGGTTCCAGGGTGACGAACATTTCGTCCGCGGCCTCGGCGAGGCGGATGCGGCGGCGGCCCGCGAGAGAGTGGTCCGCGGGGACGACCAGGCGGAGCTTCTGTTCGTCGAGGCGGCGGGCGACCAGGTCGGGGGCGTCGGGGACGGGGGACGTCAGGCACAGGTCCAGTTCGCCGGCGCGGAGGCGTTCGAGCATGGCCTCGCCGTAGTTCTGGACGAGGCTGAAGCGGACGCGCGGATGGTCGGCGCGGAAGGCCTGGAGAAGGCCCGGGACCGTCTCGGCGCCCATGGTGTGCAGGAAGCCGAAGGCGACCTTGCCGGTGGCGGGGTCGGCGTCGGCCCGCACCTCCTCCGCGGCGCGCTCGACCTCGGCCAGGGCCCGCTCCACGGAGGCGAGGAAGGTGCGCCCGGCCGGGGTGAGGGAGACCGTACGGCCGTGGCGGGCGAAGAGGTCGACGCCGAGGTCCTGCTCCAGGCGGGCCATGGCCCGGGAGAGGGTCGACTGGGGGACGTTCATCTCCTGGGCGGCGCGGGTGACGTGCTCGGTGCGGGCGACGCCGGCGAAGTACGCGAGGCGGGGTGCCAGCACCCTGGACATCTCTGCCATGTCTTCTGTGTCACTGGACGGTGACAGCCGAGCCATTGAACTGTGTTGATGCACCATGGGAACGATTATGGCGGTTCCATGCATTGGACGGATCAGTAGGTGTGTACGTAGTTTCGAGGCATGTCTCCCGCCAGTACCGGGGCGTCCACCATCGTGGGCGCCGATGTCTCTGTCCCCGCAGCCGACGCACGCATGTCCCCGGGCGGGCCCGGCTACCGCCGGATGAGCCTCGCCCTCTTCCTCGCGGGTGTCGCGACCTTCGCGCTGCTGTACTCCACGCAGGCGCTGCTCCCGCTGATCTCCGGCGAGTTCGGGGTGGCGGCGAGCGACGCGAGCTGGACGGTGGCCGCCGCGACGGGCGGGCTGGCGCTGTTCGTCCTGCCGATGAGCGCCCTGTCGGAGCGCTTCGGACGGCGTACGGTCATGACGGCCTCGCTGGCCGTGGCGGTGACCGTCGGGCTGCTGGTGCCCTTCGCCCCGTCGCTGGGTGTCCTGGTCGTGCTGCGGGCGCTCCAGGGCGCGGCGCTGGCCGGGCTGCCGGCGTCGGCGACGGCGTATCTCGCCGAGGAGGTCAGCCCCAAGGCACTGGTCACCGCGATCGGGCTGTTCGTCGCGGGCAACAGCGTCGGCGGGATGAGCGGCCGGGTCATCACCGGCTGGGTCGCCCAGGAGTGGGGCTGGCGGATCGCCGTCGGTGTGATCGGCGCGATCGCCGTGGCCTGCGCGGTGGCCTTCCGGCTGCTGCTCCCCGCCCCGAAGAACTTCAGGACCGGCTCGCTGCGGCCCCGCGTGCTGGCCCGGACGGTCCGTGACCACCTGTCGAACCCGCTGCTGTGCCGGCTGTACGCGATCGGCGCGCTGTTCATGACGGTGTTCGGCGGTGTGTACACGGTCATCGGCTACCGGCTGACCGAGGCGCCGTTCTCGCTGCCGCAGGGCATCATCGGCTCGATCTTCCTGGTGTACCTCGTCGGCACGGTGTCGGCGTCGACGGCCGGCCGGCTGGTGGGCCGCCTGGGCCGCCGGGGCGCGCTGTACGCGGGCGGCGGTACGACGGCGGCGGGTCTGCTGCTGTCCCTCGCCGGCTCCCTGCCCCTGGTCCTGCTGGGTCTGGTCCTCATCACGGCGGGCTTCTTCGCGGGCCACGCGGTGGCCTCCTCGGCGGTCAGCAAGACGGCCACGACCGGCCGCGCACAGGCCTCGGCGCTCTACCAGTCGGCCTACTACATCGGCTCCAGCGCGGGCAGCACCATCGGCGCGATCGCCTTCCACGCGGGCGGCTGGGCCGGCACGGTCGGGGTCGGCCTGCTGGCGGTCCTGGGCGTCGTGACGATCACGGTGTTCGGGACGCGGGCGGCACGGACGCAGCGGCGGCTCGCCACGGCCGCCTGAGCCGGAGAACGAACTGTTCCCCCCTGGTCGGGGCCGGTTGTCAGTGGGTGCGGATAACGTCCGCGTCTGCTGACCACCGGATTCGACCAGGGGGATCTTTCATGGAGTTCCGCATCGACCGTACGGCGTTCGCCGAGTCCGTGGGCCGGGCCGTACGGGCGCTGCCCACGCGGACGCCGGTGCCGGTGCTGGGCGGGCTGCTGCTGGAGGCGGACGCGGGGCGGCTGGCCGTGACGGGGTTCGACTTCGAGGCGGCGGTACGGGTGGAGGCCGACGCCGAGGTCGCGGACCCCGGGCGGGTGCTCGTCCTGGGGCGGCGGCTGCTGGACGTCTGCCGGGTGCTGCCGGACGGGCCGGTGAGCTGCGCGCTGGAGGCATCGCGGTTCACGGTGGAGGCGGGCGGTACGCGGTTCGGGCTGTCGACGCTGCCCCTCGACGAGTACCCGGCCCTGCCGGCGCCGCCCGCGCCGTACGGCACGGTGGACGCCGCCGCGTTCGCGACCGCTGTCGCCCAGGTCGCCGTCGCGGCCGGGCGCGACGAGACGCTGCCGCTGCTGACGGGCGTCCAACTGCGCCTGGCCGGCGGGGAGATGACGTTGGCCGCTTCGGACCGCTACCGGTACGCCGTGCGGCGGCTGGAGTGGCTGCCGGGGGCGGCGACCGACGGTGCGGTGGACGTGCTGCTGCCCGCGCGGCGCCTGCTGGATATCGCGCGGTCGCTGGGCCGTGGCGGGGACGTGGTGATCGGCTGGGACCCGGCCGGGGGTGGCGGGCTGATCGGTTTCGAGGGCGGGCGGACGCGGACGGCACTGCGGCTCCTCGACGGGCGGCTGCCGACGTACAGGTCGCTGTTCGACATGACGGGGGCCGCGGTCGCCGAAGTCGAGTGCGAGGGCCTCGCGGAGGCCGTGCGGCGCGTCGCGGTAGTGGCGGAGGCGAACAGTCCGGTGCGGCTGGACTTCTCGTCCGACGGGTCCGTCATGCTGCGCGCCGGCTACGGCGACGACGTGGCCGCCCAGCGCCTGCCGGCCACGCTGACCGGCGCCGACGAGATGCCGGTGGCCTTCAATCCGGCCTACCTGCTGGACGCGCTGACGTCCTTCGAGAGCCCGCGCGTACGGCTGGAGCTGCTGGGGGCGGGGCAGCGGGCGCTGCTGCACGCGGTGCCGGACGGCGGGGCCGCGGAGGGGGACGGGGAGCACCGGCATCTGCTGATGTCGGTGAAACAGCTGGTCTGAAGGGCTGCTCCTGCCTGCGCTTTTGTGCGCTCGAGGGGCCGTTGTCAGTGGGCTGCGGTAGCTTCCGAAGTGCTGGACGCGATGGCGCGTGACAGAACTTCCACAGGGGTGGGTGGACGATGACGAACGGCACGGCGACACCGGCAGACCTGGACACCAGGCTGGAGGCACACCGCACCGAGCTGACGGGGTACTGCTACCGGATGCTCGGCTCCTCCTTCGAGGCCGAGGACGCGGTGCAGGACACGATGATCCGGGCCTGGCGCAGCTACGACAAGTTCGAGGGCCGCTCCAGCCTCCGCTCCTGGCTCTACCGCATCGCGACCAACGTGTGCCTCGACATGCTGACCGCGGGCAACAAGCGCGCCAGGCCCATGGACCTGACCGAGTCCACCCCCCTCGCCCAGGCGGCCCTCTCCCCCCGCCCGGACAACACCTGGCTGGAGCCCATGCCGGACGCCCGTGTGCTGCCCACGACCGATGACCCGGCGGAGGCGGCGATAGGCAAGGAGTCCGTGCGGCTCGCGTTCATGGCCGCCCTGCAGAAGCTGCCGGCCAAGCAGCGGGCCGTGCTGATCCTGCGCGAGGTGCTGGCCTGGAAGGCCAGCGAGGTCGCCGAGCTGCTGGGCACCTCGGTGGCGTCGGTCAACAGCGCCCTCCAGCGGGCTCGCGCCACCCTGGCCGAGCGGCCGGAGCCGGGCGCCGAAGCGGCCGTCTCCGACCCGCTGGACGCGGACCAGCAGAAGCTCCTGGACCGTTACGTGGCGGCCTTCGAGGGCTACGACATGACGGCGCTGACGGCCCTGCTGCACGAGGACGCGGTCATGACGATGCCGCCGTTCGACCTGTGGCTGACCGGGGTCAGCGACATCACGGGCTTCATGACGACGCTCGGCGCGCCCTGCGCGGGCTCCCGGCTGGTGCCGGTCCAGGTCAACGGCCTGCCGGGGTTCGCCCAGTACAAGCCGGACCCGGAGACCGGCGGCTTCACCCCGTGGGCGGTCCAGGTGCTGGAGATCTCAGACGGCCGGATCACCGGGTTCCACTGCTTCCTCGACACCAAGCGCTGGTTCCCGCTCTTCGGCCTGCCCCTCCACCTCGAAGCGGAGACCGACCAGGTCCAGGAGGGCGTGTAGGGCCGGATCGGGGTCGCGCAGCCGTATCCGTCCCCCGGCTCGCCGGGCGGCCAGCTGGAGCCGCGCGAGGAGGTCGACGGCGGCGAGTCCCGGCGGCCCGAGGCCTCCGACATCGCACACCACGACCCGGGCGCGGCTGGTGCGCAGCAGTGCCCTCACGTCGTCGCTCAGTCCGCTCACCTCGTCCCGGGCGACGGGGCCGGGGAGTACGAGCACGGGAGGTGTCATGGCGTCCACGATCGGTAGACCGGGCGGGCGGCGGTAACTCATCGCGGCTGTCCGTCCTGTCGGCGCCGTGAGGATCACATTGACCTTGGCACGGCCTTCCCCGGAGGGTTGGCTGTATGCCCCATGCATCTGCCCCTGCCGCCCTGTCCGATGCACATGTCGCCGGTGAGGGGGCCTCGTGCGGGGGGTGCTGAGCGGCTTCGCGGTCATCGCGGTCGTCATCGGGGTCGGCTATCTGATCGGCCGCCGGGGGTATCTGGGCGACGGCGGGCGCGAGGTCCTGACGAAGCTGGCCTTCCACGTGGCTTCTCCCGCCCTGCTCTTCACGACGCTCGCCCAAGCCGACCTGTCGGTGATCTTCTCCGACCGGCTGCTGGTCACGGCGATGAGCACGGCGGCGGTGGCGGGTGTCTTCGTGGCGGTGGGGGCCGCGCGCGGCTGGGGTGTGGGCCGGACGACGATCGGCGCGCTGTGCTCCAGCTACGTCAACTCGGGCAACCTCGGCATCCCGATCGCGGTGTACGTGCTGGGCGACGCGTCGCTGGTCGCGCCGGTGCTGTTGTTCCAGCTGGTGGGTGTCACGCCGGTGGCGCTGACGGTCCTGGACCTGACGAGCGGCGGCGAGAAGCGGCCTGCGTGGCAGCGGCTGCTCACGCCCCTGCGCAACCCGATAGCCCTGGGCTCCCTGGCCGGCGTGGCCGCGTCGGCGTCGGGCCTGCACGTCCCCGGCCCCTTGATGGACCCGCTCACCCTGATCGGCAACATGTCGGTCCCGGCGGTGCTGCTGGCCTTCGGCATCTCCCTGCGCGGCAGCACGCTCCCGCTGCGCGGCGCGGAACGGGCCCCTGTCCTCCTCGCCGTGACCCTCAAGGCGGTCATCCAGCCCCTGGTCGCCTGGGCCCTCGCAGCGGGCGTCTTCGGCCTGCACGGGGCCTTGCTGCTCGACGTGGTGGTGACGTCGGCGCTTCCGGCGGCGCAGAACCTGTTCACGTACGCGAGCAGTTACCGGGTGGGCGAGGTGCTGGCGAGGGAGGCGATCCTTTTGTCGACGGTGTTGGCGGTGCCGGCTCTGGTGGTGGTGGCGGCGTTGCTGGGGTGACGGTCAGTCGAGCGGGAACTCACCGGTGTCGATCGTCACGTCGAACGGATCCGGCAGCTTGATGGGGTCACCGAACTTCACGGCACTCAGGACGCGGTAGACATCACCCTTCGGCTCCCCGTAGAGCGTCGCGGTGGGGCCTCCGGGAGCCCAGCGGTCGACGAGGAGGTAGAGCGGAATCCCGGCGGTGGCGTAGGCGGCGGGCTTACTGACGCGGTCGTGGCGGGCGTTGGACTTGGAGGTGACCTCGACGACGAGTTCGGCCAGGGCTGCCGGGATGTGGGAGTCCGCCTCCGCGCATTCCTGCACGGGGGCCACGAGCAGGTCAGGGATGAGCATGCCCAGACGTGATGGCACGGCGATCGCCAGTGTCTGGAAGATCTCCCAGTCCTCGGGGATCGCGGAGTAGAGGCGACGCTGGATGCGGGCCGCGATCACGTTGTGGCGGGACGCGGGAGCAGGTGACACGGTGATGATCCCCTCGATGATCTCCACCTTGCTGCCCTCGGGCCAGTCCATCTCCTCCCAGAACCGGACGAGGTCGTCCCAGTTCTGATCGGGGTCCTGGCTCACGGTGAGTGCGCTCATGGCGGTCTCCTATCGGTGCGTCACCGATCCCAGCATGCCGAACGGGACCGGCGGGGGTCCACCGATCCCGTTCACCCGAATGAGAAACCGCCTGGTCAGGCGATACGTTCGAGCACCACCGGCGACGGTGTGAAGTCCGTGCCGGGGGCGGCCACGTCGTAGGAGCCCTCGATGGACTGGAGCGCGTACTCGAAGCGCTCCGGCGTGTCCGTGTGGAGGGTCAGGAGGGGCTGGCCCTCGGTGACCTGGTCGCCGGGCTTTGCGTGCATCTCGACGCCCGCCCCGGCCTGGACCGGGTCCTCCTTGCGGGCGCGGCCCGCGCCCAGGCGCCAGGCGGCGACGCCGATGTCGTAGGCGTCGAGGCGGGTGAGGACGCCCGAGGACGGGGCCTTGATCACGTGCTGTTCGCGAGCCACCGGAAGCGCCGCGTCCGGGTCGCCGCCCTGGGCCGCGATCATGCGGCGCCAGACGTCCATCGCCGAGCCGTCGGCCAGGGCCTTCGCCGGGTCGGCGTCCCTGATGCCCGCCGCGTCGAGCATCGCGCGGGCCAGGGCGATCGTCAGCTCGACCACGTCCGCCGGGCCGCCGCCCGCCAGGACCTCCACCGACTCGCGGACCTCCAGCGCGTTGCCGGCCGTCAGGCCGAGCGGGGTCGACATGTCCGTGAGGAGCGCGACGGTCTTCACGCCGTGGTCGGTGCCGAGGCCCACCATCGTGGAGGCCAGTTCGCGGGCGTCCTCCAGGGTCTTCATGAAGGCGCCCGTGCCGACCTTCACGTCCAGGACCAGCGAGCCCGTGCCCTCGGCGATCTTCTTGGACATGATCGAGGAGGCGATCAGCGGGATCGCCTCGACCGTGCCGGTGACGTCGCGCAGGGCGTACAGCTTCTTGTCGGCCGGGGCGAGGCCGTCGCCCGCCGCGCAGATCACCGCGCCGGTGCCGTCGAGGACGGACAGCATCTCCTCGTTGGAGAGCAGGGCGCGCCAGCCGGGGATCGACTCCAGCTTGTCCAGCGTGCCGCCGGTGTGACCGAGGCCGCGGCCCGACAGCTGCGGGACCGCCGCGCCGCAGGCGGCGACCAGGGGGGCGAGCGGGAGGGTGATCTTGTCGCCGACGCCGCCCGTGGAGTGCTTGTCGGCCGTCGGGCGGGACAGGGACGAGAAGTCCATGCGCTCCCCGGAGGCGATCATCGCGGCCGTCCAGCGGGCGATCTCGCGGCGGTTCATGCCGTTGAGCAGGATGGCCATCGCGAGGGCCGACATCTGCTCGTCGGCCACCTCCCCGCGGGTGTACGCGTCGATGACCCAGTCGATCTGCTCGTCGCTGAGTTCGCCGCGGTCCCGCTTGGTGCGGATGACGGAGATGGCGTCCATGGCCATGGCTTGGGCTTCCTTCCGAGGGTTCCAGAAGCCGTACGGCCCCCCTGAGCCGGTCGCGTGAGCAACTCAGGGGGGCCGCACGGGGATTACTTGGTGAGGTGCTCCGGGCCGAAGGCCTGGGGCAGCATCTGGGACAGCGGCAGGATCCCCGCCGGGGTCTCCAGCAGCAGGTCCGGGCCGCCGAACTCGTGCAGCAGCTGGCGGCAGCGGCCGCACGGCACGAGCGTGGCGCCGTCGCGGTCGACGCAGGTGAAGTGCGTCAGCCGGCCGCCGCCGGTGTTGTGCAGCTCGGAGACCAGACCGCACTCGGCGCACAGGCCGAGCCCGTACGAGGCGTTCTCGACGTTGCAGCCGGAGATGATCCGGCCGTCGTCGACCAGGGCCGCCACGCCGACCGGGTAGCCGGAGTACGGGGCGTACGCCCGGGACATGGCGTCCCGGGCCACCGCGCGCAGCTTCTCCCAGTCGACGCCCGGGCCGGCGCCGGTCACTTGCCCTGCCCCTTCCGGTACGGCATGCCGTTCGCCCTCGGCATCCGCAGGCGCTGGGCGGACAGGGCGAGGACCACCAGGGTGATGACGTACGGCGTGGCGGAGACGACCTGGTTCGGGACCTCGTCGGTGGTCGCGTACCAGGCGAACACCAGGGCGCCGGCGATCAGGGTCGCCACGGCCGGGGCGTACTTCTTGCGGATCACGAGCCAGATGGCGCCGATGACCAGCAGCAGCGCGCCGAGCAGCAGCAGGGCGTGGACGTTGGCGGAGCCGCCGCGCAGGTTGAGGCTGTCGGTGTAGCCGAACAGGCCCGCGCCGAGGGCGAGTCCGCCCGGCATCCAGTTGCCGAAGATCATCGCCGCGAGGCCGATGAAGCCGCGGCCGCTGACCTGGCCCTCCAGGTAGAAGGGGTTCGCCACGATCGACAGGAAGACACCGCCGAGGCCGGCCAGACCGCCGGAGATGATCACGGCGATGTACTTGTACTTGTAGACGTTGACGCCGAGGGACTCGGCGGCGACCGGGTTCTCGCCGCAGGAGCGCAGCCGCAGGCCGAACGCGGTGCGCCACAGCACCCACCAGGTGCCCGGGATCAGCGCGACGGCGACCAGGGTCAGCCAGGAGACGTTGGTGACCAGGCCGCCGAGCAGGCCGGCGATGTCCGAGACGAAGAACCAGCCCTGGTTGTTGAGGTCCCGCAGCGCGTCGGACAGGCCCGGCACGGTGAAGCTGCCGAGGGAGTCGACCGCCGGGGACTGCTTGGCGGAGCCGCCCGTGTGGCCCTCGAAGGCGAGGGGCGCGAGGTAGCGGGTGGCGCCGAGGGCGAGGATGTTGATGGCCACACCGGAGACGATGTGGTTGACGTTGAAGGTGACGGTCACGAAGGCGTGCAGCAGGCCGCCGATCGCGCCGCCCGCGATGCCCACGAGGACACCGGTCCACGGGCCCCACTGGAAGCCGGCCCAGGCGCCGAACCAGGTGCCGAGGATCATCATGCCCTCGAGGCCGATGTTGACCACGCCCGCCCGCTCGGCCCACAGGCCGCCGAGACCGGCGAGGCCGATCGGCACGGCGAGCTGGAGCGCGGTGGACATCTGGCTGACGTTGGTGATGCCGTCGGCGCCGGTGATGAGGCGGACGATCGAGGTGAGCGCCAGTCCGCCGGCGATGATCAGCAGCAGGACGGGCCACGACAGACGGCGGCCGGTCGGCGCCGCGGGCTGCAGCGTGGGCTGGTTGAGGTCGGTCGCGGTGGTCATCGGCCAGCCACCTCCTTCGTGGTGTTGGTGTTGCCGAGGACGTGACCTGCGGCCAGTTCGGCGCCGACCCGGCGCTGCTGGCGGCGCAGGCCCCACTCGCGGACGGCCTCGTAGGAGACGACGACGGAGAGCACGATCAGGCCCTGCATGATGACCGCGATCTCCTTGTCGTAGCCGTGGAAGTCCAGCTCGGGCGAGGCCTTGTCGAGCCAGGCCCACAGCAGGGCGGCGAAGGCGATGCCCACGGGGCTGTTGCGGCCGAGCAGGGCGATGCCGATGCCGAGGAAGCCGATGCCCGTGGGGAAGTTCAGGCTGTAGGTGTGGGTGTCGCCGAGCAGGATCGGCAGGCCGGCGAGGCCCGCGATGCCGCCGGAGATCAGCATGGCGCTGAGGACCATGCGCCTGGGGTCGACGCCGCTGGCCGCGGCGGCGGTCTGCGAGGCGCCGGAGGCGCGCAGGTCGAAGCCGAAACGGGTGCGGTTGAGGACGACCCAGTAGCCGATGCCGAGCAGGACGGCCAGCAGCACCAGGCCGTAGATCTCACCGGCCGCGCCCATGGGGATGCCGGGGATCCAGCCGGACTCGTGCATCTCGCCGGTGGTGTTGTTGTTGCCGACCTTCACGCCGAAGACGTTCGGCAGCCACAGGTAGGCGATCACGGAGGTGGCGATCGCGTTGAGCATGATCGTGGCGACGACCTCGCTGACGCCGCGGGTGACCTTCAGGACACCGGCGATGCCGGCCCAGAAGGCGCCGGTGAGGACGGCGGTCAGGAGCAGCAGGGGGACCTGCAGGGCGGCCGGCAGAGCGACGTGGGCGCCGACGATCGCGGCCAGCATCGCGCCGAGCTGGTACTGGCCGTCGACGCCGATGTTGAACAGGTTCATCCGGAAGCCGATGGCCACCGCGAGGGCCGCGATGTAGTACATCGACGCCTGGTTGATGATCAGGACCTGGATGTCGGAGAAGCTCAGCTGCTCGAACATCAGGGCGAACGGCTCGACGGGGCTCTTGCCCGACGCGACCAGCACGATCGCGCTCAGGACGAAGGCCACGGCGAGCGCGATGACCGGTCCGGCCACCGCGAGGAGCACGCGCTCCCTGTCGAACTTCTTCATCAGCGGGCCTCGTCTTCCGGAGACTCGGGGGCGTCGGCCTTCGAGGTCTCGGGGGTCTCTTCGTGCTCGAGGTGCCCGGTGGCGGCACCGGTCATGGCCGAGCCGAGCTCCTCGGGGGTGATGGTGGCCGGGTCGGCGTCCGCGACCAGCTTGCCGTTGTAGATCACGCGCAGCGTGTCGGACAGGCCGATGAGCTCGTCCAGGTCGGCGGAGATCAGCAGGACGGCCAGGCCCTCGCGGCGGGCCTCGCGGATGTGGTCCCAGATGGCGGCCTGGGCGCCGACGTCCACGCCCCGGGTGGGGTGGGCGGCGATCAGGAAGCGCGGCTTGTGGCTCATCTCCCGGCCGACGATCAGCTTCTGCTGGTTGCCGCCGGACAGGGAGGCGGCGGTGACGTCGATGCCGGGGGTGCGGACGTCGTACTCCGTGACGATCCGCCGGGTGTCCTCCTGGGCCGCCTTCGGGTCCAGCCAGACGCCCTTGGCGAGGGGCTTCTCGGTGACGTGGCCGAGGATGCGGTTCTCCCAGAGGGGTGCCTCCAGGAGCAGGCCGTGGCGGTGGCGGTCCTCGGGGATGTAGCCGATGCCCTGCTCACGGCGCCTGCGGGTGGGCCAGGCGGTGATCTCCTCGTCGGCGAGCCGGATGGTGCCACTGTCAGCGGCCCGCAGGCCGATGAGCGCGTCGACCAGCTCGGTCTGGCCGTTGCCCTCGACACCGGCGATGCCGAGGACCTCGCCCGCGTGGATGGTGAAGCTGATGTCGTCGAGCAGGGCCTTGCCGCTGGGTGCGGCCAGGCGGAGCTTGTCGACGCTGATGACCGGGCGGTCGGTGACCGTGGACTCGGCCGTCTCGGGCGTGGGCAGTTCGCTGCCGACCATCATCTCGGCGAGCTGGCGTGAGGTGGTCTCGGCGGGGACGGCCGTGCCGACGGTGGTGCCGCGGCGGATGACGGTGATCTCGTCGGCGACGGAGAGCACCTCGCCGAGCTTGTGCGAGATGAAGATGACCGACAGGCCCTCGGAGCGCAGTTCGCGCAGGTTGGCGAAGAGCGCGTCGACCTCCTGCGGGACGAGCACGGCGGTCGGCTCGTCCAGGATGAGGGTGCGGGCGCCGCGGTAGAGGACCTTGAGGATCTCCACGCGCTGGCGGGCGGCGACGCCGAGTTCCTCGACCAGGAGGTCGGGCCTGACGTCGAGGCCGTAGCGCTCGGAGAGTTCCTTGATCTTGCGGCGGGCCTTGGCGCCGATGCCGTACAGCTGCTCGCTGCCGAGCACGACGTTCTCGAGGACCGTGAGGTTGTCGGCGAGCATGAAGTGCTGGTGGACCATGCCGATGCCGCGGACGATGGCGTCGGCCGGCGACGAGAAGGTGACCTGCTCGCCGTCGACGGTGATGGTGCCCTCGTCCGGCTTCTGCATGCCGTAGAGGATCTTCATCAGCGTCGACTTGCCGGCGCCGTTCTCGCCGACGAGGGCGTGCACGGTGCCCTTGCGGACGCTGAGGTGGATGTCGTGGTTGGCCACGACGCCCGGGAAACGCTTCGTGATCCCGGCGAGCTCGACGGCGGTCACCGATTCCTTGACCGCCGCTCCGGCCGGAGGGCTGCTGGACGCGTTGATGGCGCACTCTCCTGGGGACGGGGGCCGTCTACGCGCGTAGCGCCCCTACGGCATACAAAGGGGCCGACGCACCGCGACAACGGGGTACGGGGAGCAGCCTCCCCGTACCCCGTCGAGCGGACGTAACCCCGGGGGTTACCGCCTGCTGCGAGGCAGTCGGTCGTCAGCTGCTCTTGACCTTGATCTCGCCGCTGATGATCTTCTCCTTGGCCGTCTTGATGGCTTCCTGAAGCTCGGCGTCGTCCGCGAACTTCGGGTTGGAGTCCGACAGGCTCACCTCGCCGGTCTTCAGATCGCCACGAACGATACCGGTCTCGGGCTTGCCGTCCTCGACCGACTTCGCCAGGTTGTACACCGCCTTGGCGACGTCCTTCATCGCCGAGGTGAGGATGGAGTCCTTGTACTTGGCGAGGGCCTCCTGCTTGTACTGGTCGGAGTCCACACCGATGGCCCACACCTTCTTGGCGGCGGCGGCCTCGATGACACCCTGACCGGACAGGCCGGCGGCCGCGTACACGACGTCGGCCTTCTTCTCGATCTGGCCCTCGGCAGCCGTCTTGCCCTTGTCGGGGCTGGAGAAACCACCCTCCTCGGCCGTCTGCGTCAGGTACTGCGACAGGACCTTCACCTTCGGGTTCGTGTCCTTGACGCCCTGCTCGAAGCCCGCCTGGAACTTGTGGATCAGCGGGATGTCCACACCGCCGACGAAGCCGACGACGTTCGACTTGGTGCTCTTGGCGGCCGCGACACCGGCCAGGTACGAGGCCTGCTCCTCGCTGAAGACGAGGTCGGCGACGTTCTTGGAGTTGATCGTGGCGTCGTCGACGATGCCGAAGGTGGTCTTCGGGAACTTCTCCGCGGCACCCTTGACGGCCGCGGCGTACGCGTAGCCGACGCCGATGACCGGGTTGTAGCCCTGCTTCGCCAGCGAGACCAGGCGCTGCTGCTTGTCGGCGTCCGTCTCGCCCTCGGTGGGCTCCAGGTCGGCCGTCTGGTAGCCGAACTCCTTCTTCGCCTGCTCCAGGCCGGCGTACGCCGCGTCGTTGAAGGACTGGTCGCCCTTGCCGCCGACGTCGTACGCGATGGCGAGGCCCTTGTTCCCCTTCGAGTCCGACGACCCGGAGGTCGAGGTGCTGCCACAGGCGGAGAGGGCGAGGGCCAGGGAGGCGGTCGCTGCGCCTGCGACCGTGATCCGGGAAATCCGGCGCATGTGTGGGTGCTCCTGTCGTACTACCGGGGCCGCATAGCGCCGGGACGGTTCAGCTTCGGCGCTGGCTTCGCCGCAGATTAACGCGCGTAGACCTGCCTGAAAACCCCTTCTGTCCACCTTGTTATGCGCCCGTGGCCAAGCCATCACCCGGCCTTGGTCGGGGCGTTGCCGACTGCGAACGGAGGGTGGCGCTGGGTGATCCGGTCCCGGTTCCCGGCCTCTGATTCCTGGTTCTCCATGGGAACGGCGGAGCGGGGGGGGGGGGCGCCCGGGGGCCCCCCCCCCCCGGGCCGTCCCCTCCGAGGAATTCGACAGGT
>NZ_JBEXSR010000035.1:0-68144 GCF_040613735.1 Streptomyces sp. NPDC006235 | reverse complement strand
GGCGGTGCCCCTCACGCCCCGCCCCGCTTGTCGTGATACTTCCGGACTAAGCAGTGCATAAGACCAGCAGGCGACTCCGGCAGGGTGCCCGCCCGCTCCGGCTGTCGCAGACCGTTGACGTCCTACTCGGTCTTGACCTTGATGGAACCGTCGATGATGCCTTCCTTGGCCTTGTCCACGGCCGCCTTGAGACCCGGGATCTTGGCGTACTCGGGGTTCGCCTCGGACAGGCCCACACCGTTGACCTTCAGGTCGAAGGTCTGAGTGCCGGCCAGGGGCTTGCCGTCCTTGACGGACTTGGCCAGTGCGTAGACCGCTCCGCCGACGTCCTTGAGGGCGGAGGTGAGGATGTAGTTCTTGTACGGGGCGAGGGCGGCCTGCTTGTACTGGTCGGAGTCGACGCCGATCGCCCAGACCTTCGCCTTGGCGGCGGCCTCGATCACGCCCTGGCCGGACAGGCCGGCGGCCGCGTAGAGCACGTCGGCCTTCTTCTCGATCTGGCCCTCGGCGGCGGCCTTGCCCTTGTCGGGGCTGGAGAAGCCGCCCTCCTCGGCCGTCTGGGTGAGGTACTGCGACAGGACCTTCACCCCGGGCTTGGTGTCCTCGACACCCTGCTTGTAGCCGGCCTCGAACTTGTGGATCAGCGGGATGTCCACACCGCCCACAAAACCGACCGTGTTCGACTTGGTCGCCTTGGCGGCGGCGACACCGGCGAGGTACGAGGCCTGCTCCTCGGCGAAGACGAGTGAGGCGACGTTCTTGCCCTCGACCACGGCGTCCACGATGCCGAAGGTGGTGTCCGGGTACTTGGCGGCCGCGGCCTTCATCGCCGGGCCGTAGACGAACCCGACGCCGATGACCGGGTTGTAGCCCTGCCTGGCCAGCGAGACCAGACGCTGCTCCTTGTCGGCGCTCGTCTCGCCCTCGGTGGGCTCGATGTCGGCCGTCTGGTAGCCGAACTCGTCCTTGGCCTTCGTCAGGCCCGCGTAGGCGGCGTCGTTGAAGGACTGGTCACCCTTGCCGCCGATGTCGTAGGCGATGGCGATGCCACGGTCCTTGCTGTCACTGTCACCACTGTCACCACTGGTGCCGCCACACGCCGTGGCGACGAGCCCGAGCGACGCGACCCCCACCGCGACGCGGGTCAGTTTGGAAATCCGACGCATCTTGAAGTTCCCCATTCTCCAAAGCCCCGCAGCGGGTGCTCGGTTCGGCGCACATTAACGCGCGTAGACACTCCTGGGAACGGTTCGCCGCGGGGCCGTTATCCATTCGTGCCGATGGCCGGTTACGCCCTTGTGAACCACGGGATCGAACGGGGTCGAAAGGTGTACTCGGGCACACGGCGCATGCCTGCTGGTCACGCGCACCACGCTGCCGTGGGGCTGCGCCGCTCGCAACCGGAGACGCGGCCCGGGCGGGACGGGCCCGGGCGGGACGGGCCCGGGGTGGACGGGGCCGGGGTGGACGGGGCCCGGGGGTGGTCGTCACCGGGGCCCGCGTCCGAGTGCGGCGCCGTCGTGGTTGGTCGCGCAGTTCCCCGCGCCCCCAACCCCGCTTCCGCGTGCGGCGCCGTTGTGGCTCGTCGCGCCGTTCGCCGTGTCCCCAACCCCGCTTCCGCGTGCGGCGCCGTTGTGGCTCGTCGCGCCGTTCGCCGTGTCCCCGAGAAGGGGGGGTTCTAGCGGAGGCCGTTGACGAGGGCCGCTGCTGTGAAGAGTTCTACGCCTACCGTGATCGCGGACTCGTCCACGTCGAAGTCGCCCTGGTGGAGGTCGCGCACCTGGCGTTCGCCGGGGGTGCGTACGCCCAGGCGGGCCATGGCGCCGGGGACGTGTTCCAGGTACCAGGAGAAGTCCTCGCCGCCGAGGCTCTGCTCCGTGCCGACGACCGAGTCGACGCCGCGTCGGGCGATCATGGCGTCGCGCAGCAGTTCCGTCACGCCGGGCTCGTTGACGACGGGCGGGACGCCGCGGACGTAGTTGATCTCCGACTTGGCGCGGTACAGGTTGGCGATCTCGTCGATCGCGGCGACCACGACGTCGGGGGCCTGCCGCCAGGCCTCGATGTCGAGGCACCGCACGGTGCCGGAGAGCTCGGCGTGCTGCGGGATGACGTTGGGCGCGTGCCCGGACTCGACGCGGCCCCAGGTGATGGCGAGCCCGCTCCGGCTGTCGAAGCGCCGGCCGACCAGGGCGGGTACGTCGGTGACGACGCGGGCGGCGGCGGTGACCAGGTCGGTCGTGAGGTGGGGGCGTGCGGTGTGCCCGCCCGGGCCGTTCAGGGCGATCTCCAGCCGGTCGCAGGCCGAGGTGATGGGCCCCTCCCGGAGTCCGACCTGCCCCGCGTCCACCCGGGGGTCGCAGTGCACGGCGATGATCGCGCCGACCCCTTCCAGCGCCCCGCACTTGATGACGTCGGCGGCGCCGCCGGGCAGAACCTCCTCGGCGGGCTGGAAGATCAGCCGGACGGGACGGGGCAGCAGGCCCTGCTTGTGCAGCTCCGCGAGGACGAGGCCCGCGCCGAGGACGACCGTGGTGTGCACGTCGTGGCCGCAGGCGTGCGCGCGGTCGGGCACCGTCGAGCGGTACGGGCAGTCGCTCTTCATGTCGGGGATGGGCAGACCGTCGATGTCGGCCCGCATGGCGAGCATGCTGGGGCCCCCGTCCCACTGCTCGCCCTCCACGCCGATGTCGCAGACGAGTCCGGTCCCGACGGCGAGGACGCGCGGCTTGAGGCCGGCCCTCTCCAGCCGCTCCTTGATCGCGGCTGTCGTGCGGAACTCCTGGTTGCCCAGCTCCGGGTGCATGTGCAGGTCGCGTCGGAACGCGATGAGCTCGGCGCGCAGAGCGTCGGGCAGCGCACCGGGATGTACGGCTCCCCCGGGAAGATCGACCTCGGACTCCAGTGACATCAATTGCTTCACCCTCTGAAGGGTAGGGCGCCAGGGCGGTCGGCTGACCCTCGATCAACAAAACTTCAACCCGTTAGGGGCAGAAAATATGACCGCCGAACGTATAGCTATCAAGCGAGATGGGTAAACTCGCCCGTCTTCAGGGCCGAGCCGGCCACCACGACCCACAGGTGTGACTTCAGCCACACTTGCGCCGTGGCGCCGTTATCCATCCATCCTCCTCCACGGATACCACGCCCTGCGCGGGGAACACGGCCTTGTTCGTCTGGCGGACGCCCGGCCCCGATAGTGTGCGCCCCGTGCGCGCCGACAGCCCCGAGTTCGTCCAGTCCACCCAGGCCTCCTACGACGCCATCGCCGAGGACTACGCCGCCGGGTTCCCGGACAGTCTCGCCGGGAGGCCGCTGGAGCGGGCCCTCCTCACGGCCTTCGTCGACCTGGTGCGTGCCCCCGGGGCGCCGGTGCGGCCGCCGGTCGCCGACATCGGCAGCGGGCCCGGGTACGTGGCGGCCCGGCTGCACGGCATGGGCCTGCCGGTGTTCGGGGTGGACGTCTCACCGCGCATGGTGGCCCTGGCCCGCCGGGCGCACCCTGGGCTGCGGTTCCACGTCGGTTCCATGACGGCCCTCGACCTGCCGGACGAGACACTCGGCGGCATCGTCGCGCTGTACTCGATCATCCATGTGCCGGACGAGCATCTGCCCTCGGTCTTCGCCGGGTTCCACCGCGTCCTGGTGCCGGGCGCGCCCGTGCTGCTCGGCTTCCAGTCCGGTGCCGAGGACGGCCGCGCGCACCTCACCGAGCGCTTCGGGCAGGAGATCTCGCTCGACTACTTCTGGCGCACGCCGGAGACCGTCGCGGCGCGGCTCGCGGAGTCGGGCCTGGAGATCTACGCCCGTGTGCTGCGGGAGGCCGAGGGCGAGGAACAGCGTCCCCGGGCGTTCCTGCTGGCCCGCAAGCCGGCCCCTGCCGGAGCGTGAGTCCTGGCCGGGGCCTCCGGGTCCGCCGGGGCTGCCGGGGCCGCCGGGGCGCCGGGGCCGCCGGGGCGCCGGGGCCGCCGGGGCGCCGGGGCCGCCGGGCCTCCGGGCCAAGAGGTGGCGGGGCTTCAGGCCGTCAGGGCAGTCCGGGCCCGGCGGCCCCGGCGCCCGGGGCTCTGGCGACCCCGCCGCCCTGATGCCCCGGCAGCCCCGGAGGCTCCGGACGCTCTGGGTGCTCCGGCCGCCCCGGAAGCTCCGGACGCCCCAGAGACCCGGAGGCCCGGCGGCCCGGTGGCCCGGTGGCCCCGCAAGCCCCGGAAGCCCGGCCGCCCCGGAAGCTCCGGACACCCCGGAGGCCAGGAGACCCGGGCCCCGGAAGCCCCGGCGGACCCGGAGGCCCCGGCTGCCCGGACGCCCTGGGTGCTCCGGCTGCCCCGGCTGCCCCGGCTGCCCTGGGTGCTCCGGCTGCGACGGCCGCGTATGGCCGCCACGTCCGCGTCGTCGCCCTGAACCGTCGAGCCCGCCGAGCTGCCGAGCACCAAGCCGTCTGACAGCCCGCTGAACGGCCGAAACGGCCAGCTCCCTCAACGCCGCGAACTGTCGAGGCCGCCGAGGCCGCCGAACCGTCCTACAGTCCGCTGACCCGCTCGAACCCGCCGGCCCCCGGGCACCTCCGGCACGTCAGCCGGCAGTCACCGCGCCCGCCGCCCCGGCCGGGCCGGGGATACCTCCCGAGCCCATCGCCCGGGCCGAGCCGATCATGCCCGCCGAGCCCACCGTCCCGGCCGAGCCCGCCGAGCCCGTGACACTCCCCTGGCTTGCCGTACCCGCCGTACCCGCTGGACCGGCGGGACTCCCGGCTGCCGAGCCCCTCGGTCCCCCCGGACCGGCCGTACTCTCCGGACCCTCCTGGCCCTTCTGGCCCTCCACCCCCGGCCCCTCCCCCGGTGCGGACACGCGATGCACGTCCCGGGCCGCCCCCGTCACCCCCGACAGGAAGCCCTGGGCGCGCGGGGAGGCATGGTCGGTCAGCCAGGAGGGGTCGATGTCGCAGACCGCGACGCGGACCTCCGTGCCGGAGAGGGCGAGCGGGAGGGTGTGGACGACCGTGGAGGGGAAGCTGAGGATAGTGCGGCCGATGGGGCCGCGGCGGGCGATCAGTTCGAGGGGGAGTTCGGGGCGGACGATCTCCAGGCCCGTTTCGACCGCGAGGCGGTGGAGCTTGTCCGTGCTCTCGCGGCGGTGGGCGAAGTAGCGGGTGGCGCCGTGGGCTTCGGCCAGGGCGCGGACGGCCTCCAGGTAGCGGCCGTCGTCCACGACACCGGTCTCCACCAGGGACGTGCCCACCATGTCGGCGCCCTTGGTGATGCGGGGCGGGCCGAAGCGGGCGCGGGTCCAGGCGAAGTCGTTCGCGCTGACGGTGACGCCCGCCGGGGTCTGCTCCATCGGCATGGAGGAGAAGATCTCGACCCGGCGCCCGTCCCCCGGGGTCAGGCGGCGGCGGGCCGAGGAGGACACCGGCGCGAAGATCAGGTCGCGTGGGCCGGGGCGGCCGCCCTTGCGGTGCCAGCGCACCAGCCGTTCGCCCCGGGCCAGCTGGCCGACGAACTCCATGGTCGCCGTGCCGTCGTCGACGACGACCAGGTCACGGGCCCGGGTGATCGTCAGCAGCAGCTGGACGTAGCGGGAGAAGGGGTCCCCCAGCACGATCCGGCGCGCCCTGCGGAGCAGGCCGGCCAGGCCGCCGATGGTCTGGAAGGGCGCCAGGGGCCCGCCGCGCGCTTCCTCCCAGCGGACCTCGTGCCCCTCGACGCGGGCCAGGTCGGACATCCGCCGCAGCTGGCCGCGCGTCATCGGGTCGACGGGTGACAGCACCACGAGGGTGAGCCCCACGCCGGGCGCATGCGCGTGCGCCCACTCCAGCACGTTCAGCAGCTGTACCGGACTCTCGACGAACGCGAGAGTGTGGGGGCCGGCGTTCCCGGCGCGGGGGCTCATCGACGTACGACCGTCCCGTCGTAAGGGGGGTTGTGGGGGGTGGTGCGCTCAGACGCCGACCGGCTCGCCCGCCGCGTCGGCGATCTCCGCCTCGGCGACCACACCGGCGACGCGGCGCAGCTTCTTCATCGGGGCCAGCTCGGACTCGTAGACCTTCTTCACGCCGTCGCCCAGGGAGGCCTCGATCGTGCGGATGTCGCGGACGAGGCGGGTCAGGCCCTGCGGCTCGACGGAGGCGGCCTGGTCCGAGCCCCACATCGCGCGGTCGAGGGTGATGTGACGCTCGACGAAGGTGGCGCCCAGGGCGACCGCGGCCAGCGTGGTCTGCAGGCCGGTCTCGTGGCCGGAGTAGCCGATCGGGACGTTCGGGAACTCCTTCTCCAGCGTGTTGATCACACGGAGGTTGAGCTCCTCGGCCTTCGCCGGGTAGGTCGACGTGGCGTGGCACATCAGGATGTTGTCGGAGCCGAGGACCTCCACCGCGTGGCGGATCTGCTTCGGGGTCGACATGCCGGTGGAGAGGATCACCGCGCGGCCCGTGGCGCGCAGGGCGCGCAGCAGCTCGTCGTCGGTGAGGGAGGCGGAGGCCACCTTGTGGGCGGGGACGTCGAACTTCTCCAGGAAGGCGACGGCCTCGGTGTCCCACGGGGAGGCGAACCAGTCGATGTTCTTCGACTTGCAGTACTCGTCGATCGCGCGGTACTCGTCCTCGCCGAACTCCACGCGGTGGCGGTAGTCGATGTAGGTCATCCGGCCCCAGGGCGTGTCGCGCTCGATGTCCCACTGGTCGCGCGGCGTGCAGATCTCGGGGGTGCGCTTCTGGAACTTGACGGCGTCGCAGCCGGCCTCGGCGGCGGCGTCGATCAGCTTGAAGGCGTTCTCGAGCTCGCCGTTGTGGTTGATGCCGATCTCACCGCAGACGTAGACCGGACGGCCCGGGCCGACCTCGCGCGTGCCGAACCGGCGGATACGGGAGTTGGTGCTCATGGCAGAGATGTCCTTACTTGGTGAGGGAATCGAGAGAGGGGCCGAGGATCCAGCTGGCGATCTCTCGGATCGCGCCGTCGCCACCGGGGACGGTGGTGACCGCGCGTGCGGCGCCGCGCACGACGTCGTGGGCGCTCGCGACCGCCACGGGCCAGCCCACGAGGGCGAAGCACGGGAGGTCATTGACGTCGTTGCCGACGTAGAGCACGCGCTCCGGCGCGATGCCCTGCTCCTCGCACCACTGCTTCAGCGCGAGGTCCTTGCGGTCGATGCCGTGCAGCACCGGGAGCTTGAGCTTCCGGGCCCGGGCGGCGACCACAGGGTTCTGTTCCGTGGACAGGATCAGCATCTTCAGGCCGCTCCTGCGCAGGGCGGCGATGCCGAGTCCGTCCCCGCGGTGCACGGAGACGAACTCCCGTCCGTCGGAGTCGACCAGCACCCGGTCGTCGGTCTGGGTGCCGTCGAAGTCGAGGACGACCGCGTCGATGTCGTCGGCGGTCGGGAGCGCGCCGGGGCGGTCCGCGTCGAAGAGCGGCGCGAGGGCCCGGGCGCGGGCGAGGTCGTGCGGGTCGTCGATCTCCAGCACGCGTGCGGCGTCGGTGCGGACCAGTTCGGTCCGGCCGAAGAAGCGGTGCTGGTGCTTGCGGAAGCCGGCCGCCTCCATGGCGTAGGCGGCGCCGGTCTCCAGCAGGTCCTGGGGGCGGTCCTGGCGGCGGGGGCGGAAGGACTTGTCGTGGTTGACGCCGTAGCCGCCGCCGGTGGCCGCGTCGGCCTCCGCGACGGTGCCGGCGGCGACCTCGTCCTCGGCGTCGCGCCAGACGAAGCCGTGGAACGGGGCCACGGTGAGGGCCGTGTCGGCGCCGTTCTCGACGATGGCGGCGGCGACTCCGTCCACGTCCTCGCGGGTGATGAACGGGCTGGTGCACTGCACCAGCAGCACGACGTCCACGACCGCGCCGTGCAGGGCCTCGTGCGCGTCCACGGCGTGCAGGACGGCGGCCTCGGAGGTGGCCGTGTCGCCGGCGATGGCGGCGGGCCGCAGCACGACCTCGGCGCCGGCCTGGCGGGCGGCGGCCGCGATGGCCTGGTCGTCGGTGGAGACCACGACGTCCGTGACGAGCCGGGCGGCGCGGCACTCGCGCACCGCCCGCGCCACCAGCGGGACACCGCCGACGGGGAGGAGGTTCTTCGCGGGGACGCCCTTGGAGCCGCCGCGCGCGGGGATCACCGCGAGCACGCGGCGCACCGAGGCGCCTCGGCCCGCTTCCGGGTGGGACATGGGGACTACTCCTTGAGCAGGGGTCTCGGCGCGGCTCACAGCTCCCCCATCCGCCGGATGACGGGCGCCACGCGCTGCACGCCGTGCCGGTAGGCGCCGCGCGCCGCCCGGCGCACGATCTGCCGGACCGGTCCGGGCTCCCGGTCGGCGGCCGGTGCGCCGGGCAGCGGGGTGCCGTCCGGGCCGAGGTGGTGGCGGGCGAGGATCCCGGGCAGATAGCCGGGCGCGGTGACGGGTGTGTAGTACGGGGTCAGCGGCGGCAGGCCGCCGGGCCGGTCGAGCAGCTTGGCGATGCGTTCGCGGGCCGCGTCGAAGGCGGATTCATAGGAGCCGTCGGCCACGACGCCCTGCCGGGCGACCCACTCCTCGTCGGGCGCCGGCCGGTGCCCGGCGTCGAGCTGGTCCCAGGAGGCGAGGCAGCCGGAGCCGACGAAGTGGTGGTTGCCGAGGGCCTCACGGACGCCCAGGTCGGTCAGCACGACGGTGGGGATGCGGCGGTGCAGCGACTCCAGGGCGGCCGTGGAGCTGACCGTCACGAGCAGGTCGGTGCGGTCGAGGACCTCGCCCATGTTGCCGTAGACCAGGCGGAAGTTGGCCGGCGGATCGAGGCGCTGCGCCAGCTTCTGGTACGGCAACTCCTCGATGTGGGTGGTGTGTTCGCCCGGCCTGGAGCGCAGCTTCAGCAGCACCTCGCGCTCAGGGTGCCTGCGGGCGTGCTGCACCAGCCGGTTCAGCAGGTACGTACGGTCCTTGCGGCTCTCGGGGACCGAGGGCTGGGCGGCGAAGACGACCGTGTAGGGCCTGCGCCCTTGCTTCGCAGAAGGGTCGCGCTCACCTTCGTACGGCGCGCCGCCGAGGAACGGCAGGGCCACCTCGGTCACCGACGAGGCGTCGGCGCCCACCCCTTCGTAGACGGCCCGGAAACGGTCCGCGTCCTGGCGGGAGTTGGCGAGGACCAGGTCGGCGCCGTGCCGCAGCAGCAGGCCGTCGGCGAGCTTCTCGTAGACGACACCGACGTAGCCGGTGACGACGACGGGCCGCGAGGTCCGGTTCTGCCAGACGCGCGCCAGGCCGTGCAGCATCGCCTGCACACCGCCGCCGACGAGGGCGAGGACGAGGACGTCGTAGGACTCCTCGGCCATGGTGCGCAGGAACTCGACGGCGGTGACCTCCCGCAGCGAGTCGGCGCGCACGCCCACTTCCTCCAGCTGGCGCGGTGTGGGCGTGGCCCGGCCGCGCAGCAGGAATCCGTCGAGGGCGGGGCCTACTTGCGCGGCCTCGCGCGGTGCGGTTTCCATGGACTGCCCCGGGGCGATGCGGTGCGCGGTGAGCGCACCCCATTTCCATCGGGTGTCGGAGTCCGCGAGGACGGCGATTCGCGGGCGGTTCGGTGTACTTGCTGGCACGTCGAAGACGCTAGGAAGCAATTCCTAGGTATGGCGGAACCACGACTCAACGAAAAGTTAACAACGCACCACCGGAAGCCGAACTGGCCCATGGCGAACGGGGAAGTACACGGGGTGCACCGTTCTGACACATTGAGTTCACCCAGTGTATGTGCACCGGAAAGTTGCGGAGCCGGACGGGCTCCTAACGTTTTGCGGGTGCCTAAGCTTTCCGTGATCGTGCCGTTCTACAACGTGCAGCAATACGCCCCGGACACCCTCAGAAGCCTTCGGTTGAACGCCGACCGCGATTTCGAGTTCATCCTGGTCGACGACCATTCGAAGGATGAAACGCCGGCCATTCTCGAACGGGCGGCCGAGGACCTTTCGGATGTCGCGCAAGTGCGTTACATCCGACACGAGGAGAACGGGGGGCTCGCCACCGCCCGCAACACCGGCCTGGACGCGGCTCAGGGCGAGTACCTGACGTTCCTGGACGGCGACGACTGGCTGGCCCCCGGCTATCTCGCCGAACTGGTGTCCGCCCTGGACGAGTTGGGCTGCGACTTCATCCGCACCGACCATGTGCAGGCCACCGCGCGCGCCCGTTCCGTCTCCCGGGTCCCGGTCGGCCGGCGCTGGGAGGCGTTCGACCCGCGGGAGGCGATCCTCCCCTCCCACCGCTCGACCTCGGTGGACTACGCCTACGCCTGGGCCGGCGCCTACCACCGCCGCCTCCTCGACAGGGGCGTGCTCCACTTCACCGACGGGCTGCGCACGGCCGAGGACCGGCCGTGGATCTGGAAGCTGCACCGCGAGGCGGAGTCGTTCGCCGTGGTGAGCCTGCTGGGCGTGTTCTACCGGCGCGGGGTGGCCTCCTCCCTGACCCAGATCGGCGATGTCCGCCAGCTCGACTTCATCCGCGCCTTCGACCAGGTGATCGAGGAGACGGCCGCCGACCGCGAGGCCGACCGGCTGCTGCCGAAGGCGGTACGGACGTACTGCGCGATCATCGCGCACCACCTTTCCAACGAAGACAGGTTCGAACCGGCCGTGGCGAGGCAGCTGCGGTCGATGAGCGCGGCGGCCATCAAGCGCATGCCGCAGGACGCGCTCGGTGACGCACTGGAGGCCATGGACATGGACCGCTCGTCCAAGCTGCGGCGGCTGCGGCGCAGGGTCACGCCGGCGGGAGCGGCCGCCTGATGCCCGGGACCACACAGATCTTCTGCGCCTCGACGCTGTACGGCGTCGCCACCCTGGCCGCCGCGATCGACGCCGACCTCTTCGAGGAGCCGGACCGCCGGGTGCTGCTGGTGTTCAACAACTCCGCGACCCCGGAGACGACGCCGGCCCTCGACGAGATGCCGGGCTTCGCGCCGCTGCGCGAGCACTTCGACGACGTGCTGTCCTGGAACGACGCCATCCGCCCGTTCCACCCCGGGGCGTGGACGCCGCGCTCCGACGACATCCCGCTGTTCGAGCGCTATCTGCGGATGCTGTGGGGCCTCGGCGACGACCGGGTGAGCCTGGTGCTGGAGTCCATCCAGGTCGCGCCCGCGCTCACGGTGGCGCAGCTGTTCACCGACGCCCCCGTCGACGTCTACGCCGACGGGCTGATGAGCTACGGCCCCACGCGCAACAAGCTCGACCCGTTGGTCGGCACGCGCGTGCGGCGGCTGCTGCACCTGGACCTGGTGCCGGGGCTCACGCCGATGCTGCTGACCGAGTTCGAGGTGCCGGCGCGGCTGGTGCCGACGCCCGCGTTCCTGAAGGTGCTGGGCGAGGTCACCGAGACCGTGCCCGAGCTGCCCGACCTGCCGGGCGACGCGGCGCTGCTCCTCGGCCAGTACCTGTCGGCGCTGAACATCCTCTCCCCGGAGGAGGAAGAGGGCCTGCACGTGCGGATGATGCGGGGTGCGGTCGCCCGCGGCCACCGCACGGTGGTCTTCAAGCCGCACCCGACCGCACCGGCCCGCTACAGCCGTGCCCTGGAGACCGAGGCCGAGAAGCTCGGCGTGGACCTCACCGTGCTGGACACGCCCGTGCTCGCCGAGGTGCTGTTCGAGCGGGCCCGGCCCGCGCTCGTCATCGGCTGCTTCTCCACGGCGCTGTTCACGGCCTCGGTGCTCTACGAGCTGCCGGTCGCGCGCATCGGCACCGAGCTGCTGCTGGAGCGGCTGACGCCGTACCAGAACAGCAACCGGATCCCCACCACCCTGGCGGACGCTCTGCTGCCCGACCTGGACGGCGGCGAGGACGGCGACCTGCTGCGGGCCGAGCTGCTGTCGGACCTGGTGACCGCGGTCGGGTTCACCATGCAGCCGCAGATCTATCCGGACCTGCGCCCGCGGGCGGAGGCGTTCCTGTCCCGGCATCTCGGTCCGCGCACCCGGCGCTACTTCAAGAAGCGCCGTCTCACCTCGCTCGGGCTGCCCGGCGGTATTCCGCAGCGGCTGGCGTTCCTGCCCCGCAATTCCACGGCACGCCGGGTGGTCCGGCGGGCGCGGGCGCTGCGCAAGGCGGTGCGCCGCTGAGGCGGTCCCGTCCTGTGGCCGGGCTCGGCGACATCCAGATGAACCCATGGGGACCGGCGGACGAAGGCTGACTCCGTCGAACGTTTTAGCGTCAACCTCCGCCCTAGGGTGACATCGGCGCCCTGCCCGCCCCTGGCGGCTCAGGTGAAGGACATACGAGCTACTACAGAGGTTTTCAGCGTGACCGAGACGGTCGTCAGCACCCCCAAGCCCCGGCCCGAAGTCACCGTGCTGGTCGAACCACCGGGCGCCACGACCGTCCCACCGCGCCGGAAGGACTCCGGCGGCCGGCTGCGGGCCCTGGACGGGCTGCGGCTGGTGGCCGCGCTGATGGTGGCGGCGTACCACTACGGCGGACGCGACGGTGAGGTCTCCGAGGCCTGGGGCAGCTCGCCCAAGGAGCAGTTCCCCACGCTGCACGAGTACTTCGCCTACGGCTGCCTCGGCGTCCAGGTCTTCTTCGTGATCAGCGGGTTCGTGATCTGCATGAGCGGCTGGGGCAGGCCGCTGAAGTCGTTCTTCGCCTCCCGCGCCTCCCGGCTGCTGCCCGCCTACTGGGTGGCGGTCGTGCTCGTGACGGCGGTGTTCGCGCTGCCCGTGGTGGCGTACAAGGCGGTCTCGCCGAGCGACGCGCTGGTGAACCTGACCATGCTGCAGATGCCGCTGGGCGTGGACCGGGTGCTCGGGGTGTGCTGGACGCTGTGGGCGGAGGTCCGCTTCTACGCGCTGTTCGCGCTGTGCGTCGTGCTCCCCGGGGCGAACCGCCGCCGGGTGATCATGTTCTGCGCCGGCTGGATGCTGGCGACGGTGATCGCGCAGAACGCGAACATGCCGCTGCTCGACATCGTCGTGATGCCGGAGTACGCCCCGTTCTTCATCGGCGGTGTCGGCCTCTACCTCGTCCACCTGGACCGGCGGGACGCCTACGGGTGGGGCATCGTCGCGGTGAGCTGGCTGATCGGTCAGCACTTCGCGGTGCAGAGCCTGTGGCACGCGCCCGACGCGGGCGGCTTCTCGTACCGCTCCTCCTTGGGCATCATGCTCGTCGTCACCTTCGGTTTCGTCGCGGTCGCGGCGATCGCGCTGGGCTGGCTGCGCTGGGCGAACTGGCGCTGGCTGACGGTGGCGGGGGCGCTGACGTACCCGTTCTATCTCGTCCACGAGCACCTCGGCTGGGTGGTGATCCACGCCCTGCACCGCGGCCTGGGTCTGCCGTCCGCGGCGACATTCGCTTCGACCATGGGCTCAATGCTGGGGCTGGCGTGGTTGCTGAACCACTATGTGGAGAAGCCGCTGACGCCACGGCTGCGGGCACTGCTGGCCAAGGCCCGCTGAGCTGTTCACGGGACGTTCAACCAGCCGTCGGTTTCAGCACCGCTCAGGGAGAAGGCTCGTCTCATGACCAACGCACAAGCGACCGACACGTACCCCGGCGAACTCGCCGACGTCCCGGGCTGGTTCCCTCCGCTGGACCAGATGCTGTTCACCTGGTTCCTAAAGCGGCAGCAGAAGCAGGGCATGAGCGGAGACCTGCTGGAGCTCGGCGTCTACATGGGCAAGAGCGCGATCCTCCTCGGCCACCACCTCCAGGACGGCGAGCAGTTCACCGTCTGCGACCTGTTCGAGGGCGACGCCCCGGACGAGGCCAACAAGGCGGAGTCCACGAAGTCGTACGCCTCGCTCACCCAGCAGGCCTTCGAGCGGAACTACCTGTCCTTCCACGACACGCTGCCGACGGTGATCGCGGCCCCCAGCTCGGTGGTGTCCGAGAAGGTGGCCCCGGACACCTGCCGCTTCGTCCACGTCGACGCCTCGCACCTGTACGAGCACGTGTACGGCGACATCGGCGCCGCCCACGACATCCTGAAGCCCGAGGGCATCGTCGTCCTCGACGACTTCCGTTCCGAGCACACGCCGGGTGTCTCGGTCGCCGCCTGGGAGGCCGTCCTCAACCGCGGCCTGCGCCCGGTCTGCCTCAGCACGCAGAAGCTGTACGGCACCTGGGGCGACCCGGAGCCGGTCCAGGAGGAGCTGCTCGACATGCTGCGGCAGCGCACGGACGTCGGGCTGAGCGTGCAGGAGGCGGCCGGGCACCGGCTGATCCGCGCCCGGTCCAGGGGCATGAAACCGCCGGCCTTCCCGCCCTCCCGGCACTACGTGGCACCGGTACCGGCGCCGGCCAGTGCCCCGGCCGCGCCCGTCGCCGAGTCCCGCGCGGCACGCCCGGCCCGGCCCGCCCCGTCCCGGGCCCGCCGGCTCGCCAAGGACCTGCTGCCTCCCGTGGTCACCCGGGCCGTACGGCGGGCACGCGCGCAGCGGTCCTGACGCGGGGTGTCATGAGACCCCGTATCGCGCCCCGATCCCGTCGATCACGAGGGCGAGTCCCTCCTCGAAGTGCCCGTCGAAGTCCTCGAAGATCTCCGCGCCCGCCTGGGCCGACAAGGGAAAGTCGGCCATCAGGCGGGCGCGTTCGTGCAGGTCGTAGCCCTCGCGCCGCTCGCCCGGCAGCGGCTGGACGCCCTGTTCCTCAGTGACGAAGCCGAGCGTGTACAGATAGGTCGTGGTGAGCGCGCGGACCGCCTGGGCGAGGGTGAAGCCGGCCGCCGTCAGCAGGCGCAGGTTGTCCTCCATCTGCCCGGCGTGCTCGATGCCGGTGAAGCGTGAACCGCTGAACACCTTGGCGCCGTCCCGGTAGTCCAGCAGGGCGGCACGCAGCCCCCGGTTGGCCTTCAGCAGCCGTTCCCGCCAGGTGTCGGCCGGGTCGAGCGAGGCCCCGGCGACCATCCGGCGGTACATCTCCGTCGCCATCTCGTCGAGCAGCGCCTGCTTGTCCTTGAAGTGCCAGTAGAGGGCGGGCGCCTTCACGTCCAGTTCCCGGGCGATGGCGCGCAGGGTCAGGCCGTCCAGGCCCACCTCGTTCAGCAGCCGCAGCGCGGTGTCCGCGACCCGTCGGCGGTCCAGGGGCGCGCGTCGTTCCGTACTCACGCTTGACAACTTAACACCGTTAAGGCCACGCTCGGAATCGACAGAACTTAACAGCGTTAAGGAGACGGTGGCTCATGGACACGGACGTACTGGTGGTGGGCGCGGGTCCGACCGGTCTGGCGCTCGGCGTCGACCTCGCCCGGCGGGGCGTCGCCGCGCTGGTGGCCGAGCGGGCGGAGGGGCTGTTCCCCGGTTCGCGCGGCAAGGGCATCCAGCCGCGCACGATGGAGGTCTTCGACGACCTGGGCGTGCTCGACGCGATCCGCTCGGCGGGCGGCCCCTACCCGGTGGGGATGATCTGGCAGAACGGCAGGCGGGCCGGCGAGCACCGGATGTTCGACCCGGCCGAGGAGACCGAGGACTCGCCGTACAACGGGCCGTGGATGGTGCCGCAGTGGCGCACGCAGGAGATCCTCGGGGCACGGCTGGCGGCGCTGGGCGGGACCGTGGCCTTCGGCCGGGAGCTCGTCGGCCTGACGCAGGACGCGGACGGGATCCGCGCGGAGTTCGCCTCCGGTGCGCCCGTCACCGCCCGGTACGCCGTCGCGGCGGACGGCGGCCGCTCGACGGTGCGCCGGCTGCTCGGCATCGGCATGACGGGCGAGACCGTCGACCCGCACCCGACGCTGGTGGCGGACGTCCGGATCAGCGGCCTGGACCGGGACAACTGGCACATCTTCCCGCCGCGCGGGGACGGCGACGGCTTCCTCGCGATCTGCCCGCTGCCGGGCACGGAGGACTTCCAGCTGATGGCACAGTTCCCGGACGGGACGGCCCCGGACGCCTCCCTGGAGGGCATACGGAAGGTCGTCGCCGCCCGCTCGCACCTCGCGCCCGAGGCCGTCACCGAGGTGCGCTGGGCCTCGGACTTCCGCCCCCGGGCGGCCCTGGCGGACCGCTTCCGCTCCGGGCGGGTCTTCCTCGCCGGCGACGCGGCCCACGTGCACTCGCCGGCCGGCGGCCAGGGCCTCAACACCAGCGTCCAGGACGCCTACAACCTGGGGTGGAAGCTGGGCGCGGTGCTGAGGGGCGGTGCGCCGGCGTCACTCCTCGACACCTACGAGGAGGAACGGCGCCCGATCGCCGCGGACATGCTCGGCCTGTCGACGCGCGTCCACCGCGGGGAGGTGCGGCGCGGCGAGGCGACCCGCCAACTCGGGCTGGGCTACCGGGAATCCTCCCTCACCCAGGAGACCCGCACGGCCCCGGGCGCCCTCCGGGCCGGCGACCGCGCACCCGACGGCACGCTGAACGGCGTACGGCTCTTCGACGCCTTCCGGGGACCGCACTGGACGCTGGTGGCGGTGGGGACGGCGGCACCGGCGCTACCGGAGCAGGTGCGCACGGTCAGCGGCGCACAGCAGACGACGTACGGAAAGGGCCTGTTCCTGGTACGCCCGGACGGCTATGTGGGCTGGGCGGGCGAAACGGGCGACGGACTGCGGCAGTACCTGGGGTGCGCCGGGTTCTGATCATGTACTCGCGAGGGACAGCTTCACCGCGAACCCGAGGAACAGCGCGCCCGCCGCCGAGGTCGCCCCCGCCGACAGACGCCTCCGGCGGCGGAAGGAGGCGGCCAGCCTGGTGCCGCCGAATATCAGCGCGCTGAGGTAGAGCACGCTGGCGAGCTGGGCGAAAGCGCCGAGGACGACGAAGGACAGGGCGGGATAGGCGTACCCGGGGTCGACGAACTGCACGAAGAAGGCGACGAAGAAGAGGATCGCCTTGGGGTTCAGCAGACTGACCACGAAGGCACGGCGGAAGGGCCGCTCCCCGGCGGGCACGGAGGACTCCGCCCCGGCGGACCGCTCCCCACGCGTCCGCCACATGCCCCACGCGGCCCGCAGCATGCCCACGGCCAGCCACGCCAGATAGCCGGCCCCCGCGTACTTCACGATCCCGAACAGCACGGCGTTGGCCTGCAGCAGGGACGCGACCCCGGCCGCCGACAGCGTCATCAGCACGGTGTCCCCGCACCACACCCCGGCCGCGGCGGTGTACCCGGCGCGCACACCGCGCCGGGCGGCGACGGACAGGACGTACAGGGAGTTGGGACCGGGCAGCAGAACGATCAGGACGAGGCCCGCCAGGTAGGTGGGCAGATCGATGACACCGAACATGGAAGGGAGTGTCGCACGGGCGCGGCAGGAGGATCAGAACGCGTCGCTCGGGACGTACGTCCCCCACACCTCTCGCAGGGCGTTGCACACCTCGCCCACCGTCGCCCGGGCCTTCAGGGCGTCCTTCATCGGGTACAGGACGTTGTCGTCTCCCTCGGCGGCCTTCTTCAGGGCGGCCAGGGCCGTGTCCACCGCCGGCTGGTCGCGCTCCGCGCGGAGCCTGGCCAGGCGCTCCGCCTGCTGGGCCTCGAGGGCGGGGTCGACGCGCAGGGGCTCGTACGGCTCCTCCTCGTCGAGCTGGAAGCGGTTGACGCCGACCACGACCCGCTCGCCCGAGTCGGTCTGCTGGGCGATGCGGTAGGCGCTGCGCTCGATCTCGTCCTTCTGGAAGCCGCGTTCGATCGCCTCGACCGCGCCGCCCAGCTCCTCCACCCGGGCCATCAGCTCGACGGCCGCGGCCTCGACGTCGTCCGTCATCCTCTCGACGACGTAGGAGCCCGCGAACGGGTCGACGGTCGCCGTCACGTCCGTCTCGTGGGCGAGGACCTGCTGGGTGCGCAGGGCGAGGCGCGCGGACTTGTCCGTGGGCAGCGCGAGCGCCTCGTCGAAGGAGTTGGTGTGCAGCGACTGGGTGCCGCCCAGCACCGCCGCCAGGGCCTGGACCGAGACGCGGACCAGGTTGACCTCCGGCTGCTGGGCCGTCAGCTGGACGCCCGCCGTCTGCGTGTGGAAGCGCAACATCAGCGACTTGGGGTTCTGCGCGCCGAACTCCTCCTTCATCACCCGCGCCCAGATCCGGCGCGCGGCACGGAACTTGGCGACCTCCTCCAGGAGCGTCGTACGGGCGACGAAGAAGAAGGACAGGCGGGGCGCGAAGTCGTCGACGTCCATGCCGGCCGCCACGGCCGTGCGGACGTACTCGACGCCGTCGGCGAGGGTGAAGGCGATCTCCTGCACGGGGCTCGCCCCCGCCTCGGCCATGTGGTAGCCGGAGATCGAGATCGTGTTCCACTTCGGGATCTCGGCCTGGCAGTACTTGAAGATGTCGGCGGTCAGGCGCAGCGAGGGCTTCGGCGGGAAGATGTACGTCCCGCGGGCGATGTACTCCTTCAGCACGTCGTTCTGGACCGTGCCGGTGAGCTTGTCGGCGCTGACGCCCTGCTCCTCGGCGACCAGCTGGTAGAGGAGCAGCAGCAGGGCCGCGGGGGCGTTGATCGTCATCGACGTCGAGACCTGGTCCAGCGGGATGCCGCCGAACAGCACCCGCATGTCGTCGATCGAGTCGACGGCGACGCCCACCCTGCCGACCTCACCGTGCGCGAGCGGGGCGTCGGAGTCGTGGCCCATCTGGGTGGGCAGGTCGAAGGCGACCGACAGGCCCGTCGTGCCGTGGGCGATCAGCTGCCGGTAGCGGACGTTGGACTCGGCGGCCGTGCCGAAGCCCGCGTACTGGCGCATCGTCCAGGGCCGGCCGGTGTACATGGTCGGGTACACGCCACGGGTGAAGGGGTACGCCCCCGGCTCCCCGAGCTTCCGCGCCGGGTCCCAGTCCCGCAGGTCGTCCGGCCCGTAGACCGGTTCGATGGGCAGCCCGGACTCCGACTCGCGCGCCATGGTCTGATGCCTCCCGCAGGACGGACGGTAGTGACCTCGCTCACCACCATGCCCCGTGGTTCGCGACCGGTCACCCCCGGGGAACATCTCAGGTGACATCCGGGCACACGGGTGAGACGACGGAGGGCCGCGTGCGTACCACGGGCATGGGGAGAGCAGCGATCGCAGTGGCAGTCGCCGGGGCGGCCGTACTGGCCGGCTGTACCGTGCAGGCCCCCGACGGCGGCGGGAAGAGCCGCTCACCGGTGCACATCGAGTTACCCGGCGACACCCCGTCCCCGGCCCGGACCCCCGACGACGGCGGCGGACCGGGCACCGCTCCCGACGACGGCGGACCGGGCACCGCTCCGGCCGCCCCGCCCGGCGACGACAAACCCAGCGCCGCCCCCGCCCCGGCCCGCGTGCTGTGGTCCCGCGGCGACACCGGCCGGGACGTCCGTGAGCTCCAGGCCCGGCTGCGGCAGGTCGCCTGGCTCTTCGACGGGCCGACCGGGACGTACGACGAGTCGACGGAGCGGGCGGTCAGCGGCTTCCAGGGCAAGCGCGGGCTGCCGCGCACCGGGAAGACCGACACGGTCACGTGGCAGCGGCTGCTGCGGATGACCCGCGAGCCGGGCACCTGGGACCTGTACCTGATGGGCGGCCAGCCGGCCGATCCACCGGATCCGCGCTGCAGGGCCGGACGGGTGATGTGCATCGACAAGACCAGCAGGACGCTGCGCTGGATGATCGACGGCCGGACCGTGTCGACGATGGCCGTCCGCTTCGGCTCACGCGGCACACCGACCCGGGAAGGTGTGTTCTCCGTCTACTGGAAGTCCCGCGACCACGTGTCGACGCTCTACGACTCGCCCATGCCCTACGCGATGTTCTTCAGCGGCGGCCAGGCCGTGCACTACTCCCCCGACTTCGCGGCCCGGGGCTACGCGGGCGCCTCGCACGGCTGCGTCAACGTACGGGACGAGGGGGCGATCGCGGAGCTCTACGCGCAGGTCCGCGACGGCGACAAGGTCGTCGTGTCCTGGTGAGGACGCGGAAGGGGGATTGGGGCGCGGGCGGGACCGGGGGAACGTGTCCCGCCCGCGCTCAGGTGCACGAGCCGTAGGTACGGGGGGAACCCCGGCTCCGTGCGACGGCCGATGACCAGTCGGCTCACTCATTACTGCGCCTGGGCGGCCGAAAACGTCACACCCTCGGCGAGGAGATTTTCACCGAGTACGAAACCGCAGGTCGCAGCGGTGCGAGAGACCGTGCGGACCGACCGCGGTCCGCGGCCCCGGCGTCGCCGCCCTGCCGCTCGGCGAGCTTCCCGGCCCGCTGCCCGGCCTGCTCCCCGGCATTCCGCCCGGCCTTCTCCCGGTCCTTCTCCCGGCCCTTGTTCCGGTCTTCGTCCTGCTTGCGGTCGTGCTGGCCGGACCTGTCGTTGTGGTCGCGCCGGTCCCTGTCCTCGTCGTGCCGCGTTTCCGCACGGCCGCCGGACCCGGACAGGACGCCCTTGCAGTACTTCCAGACCCGGGAGCCGCCCGCCGCGTCGCGCAGGGCGCGCCTGCGGTCGGCGTCCAGCCGCTTGCCGTCGCGGAGGTCGCGGCAAGCGGCAGCGATCTCCCTGCGGTTGTCACCGTTGCCGTCCCCGCGGCTGTCGCCGTTGCCGTCCTCCCGCTCGCCCCGGTCACCGGAGCCGGGCTTGCGGGACGGGTCGTCGCCTGCCACGTCCCGTCCGGAATCGCCGCTGCTCGGCTTGCCTTCGGGCGTCGACCCGCCCTGCACGGCATCGCTCGGCGAGGGCGACACCAGCGGGCGCTCGGGCGGAGAGACGGCGGCCGAGACGGAGGAACCGGGCTGGGGCTCGTCGTTGCCGAACGGTGCGTTCAGGGCTCCGGTTCCGGCCGCGAGGGCGGCACCGCCGGCCATGCCGACAGCCAGCACGGCGGCCAGCGCGAGGCGTGCGGGACGGGCCCGGCGAGACCGCCGGACACCGCCGGAGCCGCTGCCGCGCGGGCTTCCGATCCGGACCAGCCCGGCGTCGGCGACCTCTGCACCGGCCCGTCCGCCGCCGGCCGCGGGCGCCGCCGCACTGTCGGCGCGTTCCGCGCGTGCCTTGCGGAAGGCGGCCATCGCCGCGGCCTCACCGGGGAGTTCATCGCTGGTGGGCGGGGGTGCGGCGGCGAGCGCGCGGAGCGCTGCGGCGAGCCGTTCGGCCTCGCCCCGGGCGGCGCCGTCGACAGCTTCCGGTGGCTCTCCGCTCAGCAAACGCTCCGCCGTTTCGCGGTCCAGCCACCTGTGCTGCTCGTCGGCCATCACACATCCTTCTGCGTCCGTGCGACGCTTTGCGTCACACGTGCGGACGCCATGGCACCACCGCGCGGTTCTCGCTGGGGCGGCAGCGCGTCGAGCACCCCGGCCGATTCCGGATCGGCCTCCGGATCGTCGCCGAGCAGTTCGGCGAGCCGCTTCAGGCCCCGGTGGGCCGCCGTACGGACGGCGCCCGGACGCTTGCCGAGGGTCTCGGCGGCGGTCTTCGCGTCGAGCCCCACCACCACACGCAGCACGACCGCCTCGGCCTGGTCCTGCGGCAACCGGGAGATCAGGGAGAACGTGCCGTCGGTGGCGAGCGCCTCGATGGCCTCGTCGGCGGTGTCGGACTCGGCGGCCCGGCCGGTCAGTTCCGTCTCGTCGCCGCCGATCGCGGGCCGGCGCCCGCGCATGCGTATGTGGTCCAGCGCGCGGTTGCGGGCGATACGGGCGGCCCAGCCGCGGAAGCGGTCCGCGTCGCCGGTGAACCGCTCGATGTCACGGGCTATCTGCAACCAGGCCTCGGACGCCACGTCCTCGGCGTCGGGGTCGCCGACCAGCGTCCGTACGTACCCGAGCAACCGCGGGTGCACGGCCCGGTACACAGTCCGGAAGGCGTTTTCGTCTCCGTCCTGTGCCGCGCGCACCGCGGCGGTCAGCTCCGCGTCGTCCCCCAGCACCGCACCCCTTATTGCGCCTAAACCGGCGCCGCTTTCGCGGACCGGGTTCTCGCCGTCGTGGTTCCTCAATTGATGGTTGCGGTGTGATCACCGCAGGTGGTTGCGGTGGTCTTGGTGCCTCCGCGTTGGCGCGAAAGGCACGTTACGACCTGAAACCACTCCCCGTCCATGTCCGTCCAGGATGCAACTAAGCCGTGACACGCTGGGGTGTGACAGAAAACGCACCCTGGGCGCTGTAGGTAGTACGGGCCGCCGCGCGGCCCGTACCGCGCGACGGCCGGGGCCTCTCCTGTGGGGGGTGGCGGCCCCGGCCGTTGCCATGGCGGACCCGATCGGCCACCTGGTGACGCGGTCGGGCATCTGAGCGATACGGCATGGCACCCTGACGGTGCCGCCGGGCGTGGACACACGGCTCTCCGGCTCCTGTCGCCGAAATCCGCTACGGACGGCCGTCGTTGGGCTGGGCGGGCTTGCCCTTGGCCCCGGACGAGGTGCCGTCGGCGGCGCCGTCCCCGCCGCTGCGCGCGGCCCCCGGCCCGTTCTCCGCGTTGCCCGCGCCGCTGTCCGCGTTACCCGCCCCGGTGTCCGCGTTGCCCGAGCCGGTGCCGGCGCCGGCGGAACCTCGGGCACCCGCGCTCTTCTCCGGCCGGGCGGTGCTGCCGGGCTTCGCCCCGGCCGGGGCGAGTTGCTCCGCGCAGAACGCCGTGACGTTCCTCTCACCGCCCGCGGCCCGGACGAGGCGCTTCCAGGCCGTCGCGTCCATGGCCTTGCCCCGGCCGTCCACCTGCTCGTAGGCACGGCAGTGGGCCTCGGTGTCCCGGGAGGGGGCGGGTCGGTCCGGGCGCGCGGACGCGGAGCCTGTCGCCGAACCGGACGGGATGCCGGCGGGCTCGCCCGCCGGGGCGCCGGGGGCGCTGGTGGAGGCGGGACGACCGCGGTCGTCGGCGCCGTCCGTGGATCCCACCGAGCCGATCGCCGCGACCGCGACCCCGCCCAGCGTGAGACTGGCGAGCAGCACGGAGAGCGTGGCCTTCAGCGAGCGGCCCGGATGCCACCGCTCCCGGGGCCGCCAGTCGTCGCGGCGGCGGGTGCGGGCCCCGTGCACGCCGGCGTCCCGGGCGGCCACGAACGCGGCCACAGCCCGCTGCTCCGCCTCCGCGTCGATCCGGTCCCGGACGAGGGCGGCCACGAGCAGTGCTTCCAGCTCGGCTTCGTCGAAGGCGGGCCGGGTACCGAGGCCGGGGCCGCCGAGGCCGGCCGTCCCGCGCCGGCCGTCGGCGTGCCGCCCAGCCCGGTGGTCGCGGGCGGAACCCTCAGGGTGGACACGCCGACGGCCCGGAACCCCGCCGCTCTGCTGTTCACCCATGTCCTGTTCCGTCCCTGCTCGATCCACGCGTCCTGCGGTGCCCGCCGGGTCCGTGCGACCCGGCCGGCCCGGCCGACCGTCCCGGCGCTCCGGGGCCGATCCATACGTTGTGCTCGTCCGCCCTGTTCAGGGCACCGGACCCGGCGACTCCGCCCGGCCCGCCGACATCGTTCATTTCGACTCCCCCAGCGTCCGGGGAGCCTCATCCGTCACACCTTCGGCGCCCAGCCGGGTGGCCAGGCGTTTCAAACCCCGGTACGCGGCCGTCCGTACGGCACCCGGCCGCTTGCCGAGGACCCGGGCGGCGGCCGGCCCGTCCAGCCCCACCACGACCCGCAGCAGCACCGCCTCGGCCTGGTCCTGCGGCAGGCCCCCGACCAGCCGCAGCGCCTGCTCGGTGGACATGGCCTCCAGCGCCTGGTCGTGGGTGCTGTGCGGCCCGGGCAGGTCCAGGACGTCCTGCTCCAGCGCGGACGACCTCGGCCGTACGCGCTGGCGGCGCAGATGGTCCAGCGCCCGGTGCCGGGCGATGGTCGCCGTCCAGCCGCGGAAGCCGGCTCCGTCGCCCTTGAACCGCCCCAGATCCCGGGCGATTTCCAGCCAGGCGTCGGAGGCCACGTCCTCCGCGTCGTCCCCGACCAGTCCGCGCAGATAGCCGAGCAGCCCGGGCTGCACGATCCGGTAGGCGACCGCGAAGGCCGCCTCGTCACCGTCCTGGGCCCGCTCGACGGCCTCGCCCAGTTCCCCGTCGCGTGCCTGCGTGCGCCGGGGTTCCTCTCGCTGGCCCAAAAACCGTCCTCGTCCGTACCGGGTTGCCCTCCACGATCATCAGCGCCGCGCCCCGGAGAAATGTCACAGCAACCGGAAGGCTCCCGCCCGGTACGGGCCGCGACATCGGCACAACCGGGTGACGTTTGGTCAGGGATGTGCGCTGGGTGAGTGGCACCTGTGTGACAGCCGGTGCAAATGTGACCAGTTCTAGGGGTGGGGTAGTTGAGTCGTCGCAGCACGCGCGCGTACAAGCCGCTCAGTCTGAAGAGACGGGCATGGCTGACCATCGGCGCCGTCGTCCTGAGCGGAGCAGGGGTCGTCACGTACGCGGTGGCCGACCCGCCCGGCGGTTCCGGTGGCGCGTCCCAGAGCCGCAAGCCGGCCGTCCACACCGTGGGGCTCCAGGACAAGGGCTCCGGGCGCAAGGGCCTGGCCAAGCAGGACACGGACCGGTTCAGCGCGGTACTGGTGACCTGGAACGACCCGGACGCCCGGGTCCGGGGCACGGCCGAGGTGCGGACCCGGGATCTGGAGAGCCGGCGCTGGTCCGGCTGGCAGAAGCTGTCCGCCGAGCCGACCCAGGCCGACGGCGCGGAGGCCGAGCGGGCCGCGCTGCGCGGCGGTACCGAGTCCCTCTGGACCGGCGACGCGGACGGCGTCGAGGTGCGGGTCGTGAACGCGGATGGTACGGAGGCGGGCGGCCAGCCCGCCGGCATGGACGTGAAGCTCCTCGACCCGGGCACCGACCCGAAGGGCGCCATGCGGCCCGCGGCCTACGCCGAGGAGACCCCCGCCCCGACGACGACGGAGCCGACGGCCCCCGCCGAGACCCCGACCGCCCCTACCGACGCCCCCACCGAAACGGCCACCCCCACCGAAACGGCCACGCCGACCGGGACCCCCACCGACCCGGCGTCCCCGAGCACGTCCGCGTCTGAGACGGCCTCCCCCTCCCCGACCCCCACGGTCCCCGCGCCCCGCCCCTCCACGGTCGTCAAGCCGCCGATCATCACGCAGGCCGAGTGGGGCGCCTCCACGGACTACGACGGCACCCCGGCCTACGGCACCGAGATCAAGGCCGCCGTCGTCCACCACACCGGCATGGACAGCGACAACACCCTGTCCTGCGCGCAGTCCCGGGCCCGGATGCGCTCCATCCAGCAGGAGCACTTCGCCCGCGGCTACTACGACATCGGCTACAACTTCGTCGTCGACAAGTGCGGCCAGATCTTCGAGGGCCGCAGCGGCGGCATGGACCTGCCGGTCACCGGAGCCCACGACGTCGGCTTCAACACCGACACCGTCGGTATCTCCTACATCGGCAACTTCGAGAAGGCCCGGCCGAGCCGCGCCGCGCTCGACGCCATCTCCCGGCTCGTGGCCTGGAAGTTCGGCATGTACGGCATCGATCCGACCGGCAAGGTGACGCTCACCTCCGGCAGCCCGGCCGGCCAGGACGGCAACAAGGTCGCCAAGGGCACCTCGATCACCCTGCCCCGGGTCTTCGGCCACCGGGACACCAACGCCACCGCCTGCCCCGGCGCCAACCTCTACTCCCAGCTCTCCCGGATCGCCCAGGTCGCCAAGACCCCGGGCATCTCGCACGCCCTCGCCACCTCCGACTACAACCGGGACGGCGTCACCGACCTGGTCGCGGGCACGCCCAAGGCACTGAGCGGCGGCGGCACCCTCACCGTCGTCCCGGGCGGCATCGACGGCCCGGTCACCGCCGCCAAGGTGACGCTCTCCCAGAGCAGCCCGGGCGTGCCCGGCTCCCACGAGTCCGGTGACGGCTTCGGCACGTCCGCCGCGTGGGGCGACGTCAACGGCGACGGCTACGCCGACCTCGCGATCGGTGCGCCCGGAGAGGACGACACCAGCGGCCACGCCGACCGCGGCGCGGTCACGGTGATGTACGGGCCCGCCCTCGACACCGGCTTCTCGTACACCACGTCAGGAGTCACCTCGACGGGCGCCAGGCTCGGCTCCACGGTCGCCGTCGGCGACTTCAACGGCGACGGCAAGGCGGACGTCTTCTCCGCCGGCACCGGCAAGGGCGGAAACTGGAACGCCCGGCTGACCGGTGGCGCCACCACGTACGGCATCCTCACCACGGCCACGGGCGCCGTCTCCTACCTCGACGCCGCAACCGGCGACTTCAACCGGGACGGCTACGCGGACATCGCCCTCAACTACCGCGACACCGGCGGCATCGGCCGGGTCGTCCGCTTCGCGGGCTCCGCGACCGGTCTGACCAAGGTGGGTGTCATCTCCGTCAAGGGCGGCCGCTCCCTCGCCGCCGGTGACGTCAACGGCAACGGCTACGACGACATCGTCATCGGCCAGCCGGTCGCGTCCGAGTCCGGCGGCAAGTCCGGCGGCCAGATCACCATGGTCCCGGGCACGGCCACGGGCTTCACGACCACCGGCATGACCGTGATCCACCAGGACACGGCCTACGTGCCGGGCGGCAACGAGTCCGGTGACGCCCTCGGCACGTCCGTGTCGGTCGGCGACTACAACGCCGACGGTTACGCGGACGTGCTCGCGGGCGCCCCGGGCGAGGACCTGACCCGGGACGGCGTCAACCGCGCCGACGCGGGCGACGCGATCCTCGTCAAGGGCACCGCGTCCGGTCTGACCGGCTCCGGCTCGGTGGGGATCTCGCAGGACACCTCCGGCGTGCCGGGCTCCACGGAGAGCGGCGACCGCTTCGGCTCGTCGGTGTCGCTGACGGACCTGTCCGGCTACGGCCGGGCGGACCTCACCTTCGGCGCCGACGGCGAGGACGGGGGCGACGGCGTCCTGCTGCACCTGCCGAGCAACAGCACCGGCCTCGGTTACGCCGACTCCGTCGTCTTCGGCAAGACCACGCTGGGCACCCCGACGGACGCCCGCCTGGGCCAGACGCTGACGCCGTGACGACTCGACCGGTCCTCGGCCGTTTGCCGGATTTCTCCGGCAGACCGAACGGGCGGGCGGACGAGGGGGAAAGGCTCCCTCATCGCCCGCCCAGAGGACCGGAATCGAGCCGCGAATGACACGCCTTCTGCTCCACACCGCCGTCGCCACCGCCCTGGCCGCCGGCACGCTCGGCCTGTCCCAGCCCGCCCGGACCTCCTCCGACACCGCCTCCTCCTCGGACGGTGTGCACACCGTCCGGGTGCCGGACGGCGACCCGCACGAGCGGTCCCTCGACCCGCGCACCACCGAGCCGTTCAGCATGATCGGTGTCACCTGGGACGACCCGGAAGCGGCCCTGGACGGCACCGCCCAGGTGCGCACCCGCTCCCGGGAGAGCGGCGAGTGGAGCGCGTGGCGTGCGCTCGACACCGACGTCCGGACGCCCGAGACCGGCCCCGACCGCGACCGTGCCGGGGGCCGCGGCGGCACCCAGCCGCTGTGGACCGGGCCTTCGGACGGTGTCCAGGTGCGGGTGTCGGGCGGGCGGCTGCCCGAGGGGCTGCGGGTCGAACTGGTCGACCCGGACGGCGGGTGGGACGCCGTGCACACCACGGTCGTCGAACCGGACGTAGCCGGACCGGCGGCGGGCGCGCCCGCCGCCGAGCGTCCCGCCGTGACGTCACGCGCCGGCTGGGGCGCCGACGAGTCCCTGGTGAAGGACCCGCCCACCTACACCACCGGCACCCAGGCGCTGTTCGTCCACCACACGGCGGGCACCAACGACTACACGTGCGCCGAGTCGGCGTCGATCGTGCGCGGCGTGTTCCTCTACCACGTGCGCAGCAACGGCTGGAACGACATCGGCTACCACTTCCTCGTCGACAAGTGCGGCACGGTCTTCGAGGGCCGTGCGGGCGGCATCGACAAGCCCGTCCTCGGCGCCCACACCTACGGCTTCAACACCGCCACCAGCAGCATCTCGGTGCTCGGCGACTACGGCAGGACGACCGCGAACACCGCCGTGCGCGAGTCGGTCGCCAAGGTCGCGGCCTGGAAGCTCGGCCTGTACGGCATCGACCCGACCGGGACGGTGGTGCTGACCGCCGGTGCCGACAACGGCAAGTACAAGGCGGGCCAGAAGGCGACGCTGCACCGCATCTCCGGCCACCGCGACGGCTACCCGACCGAGTGCCCCGGCCAGCACCTCTACGACGACCTGCCCGAGATCCGCACCCTCGCCGGGAAGGCCGCCAAGCCCGACGAGCCGTCCCCGGAGCCGGCCGGTCCCGTCATCGAGGACGACGTCACGGTGGCGCTCGCGCGCTGACGCTACCGCCGGGGTGCGGCGGCCGTCGCGTCCCGGCACAGCAGCCGCAGCGAGCCGTGCCCGGCGTAACAGCGGCGGGCCTCGTCGATCGGGTCCCAGAGGCGTCCGTCGGGGGTGCGGATCCAGTGGTCGCCGCCCGTCGCCCACCACTCGGCACCGGTCTGGCGCGCCATCACCTCACCGGCGTAGGCGCCGAATCCGCGCAGCACGTCCTTCACGGCGGCGTACGGGGCTCCCTCCCGCCGTATCCCCTCGATCATCCGGTCGATGCTCCACAGGCTCTGCGCCGAGTAGTCGAGGTGCAGCCGTGCCCCTTCGCGCATCGTCGCCACCGTGTCCGCCGCCCACCGCAGCGGCTTCGCCGCGGCCGAGGGCCTGGTTTCCGCTTGAGTCGTCACACCCGGGAAAGCGCTGCGACGTGACGTTTCGTCACACGGAATCGGCGACTTCCCGGAAGTCGCGCAGGACCGCCCCACCTCGGCCCTACGACGGTCACAGGACCCTTCCAGGAACAGGGGTTTAGGCCGGTCGGAGGCTCGGCGGCCCAGTCCTCAGCCGCGTTGCCGGCTCCGGCGCGAGACGACCGCGCGCAGCACCCGGCGCCCCTCGGTCGACACCTCCAGCGCCCGCCGCAGCCCGGCCGGGCCGTGACCGGCCAGGACCTCCAGGACGGTGATCTGGCGGCGCAGTTCCGCGGCGACGAGCGGCGACATGCCCTCCGTACGGCCCTCGCGGCGCACGGCGACCGACGCGGCGTCGTCGGCGGTGTCGAGGAGGCGGTGGATCTGGAGGGCGGCGACGGAGCAGGCGTCGGCCCACACCCGCACCCCGGCGGGGGACCGCTCGGCGGGAGCGGCCTCCAGCATCCGGTAGGCGAGCACGGCCGCCTCGTCCCCGGTGCCGGCGGCGTCCAGCTTCTTGCGCGCCTGCTCCAGCCCCTCACCCCAGTCGCCGCTGCCGGCGCCGTCGCTGAGGCTCGCCCACAGCGGCCGCAGGGTCTCGTCGTCGCCGCCCAGCAGGGGCACGCACCGATCCAGACAAGCCAGCCCGCTCGCGGCCAGCCCGCGTTCGTCGGCCTGTGCGATCAACTCCACCAGGCTCATCCACGCCTCCCTCCGCGGGCCTTGCAGGGCCCTACCAGGCCGCTTCCAGCCCTCACCCCTCACGGAACCCGCACTTCCCCTTACTGCGCGCAACGGCCCCGGAACGTCACAGGGGCACGACGCCCAGTCGGTCGAGGAAGCGGAAGAGGAGATTTTCGGCCAGAGGCTCAGGGTCTGATGTGAGTACGTCCACAAGGGCGTCGGCGTTCACTTCGTGCCCGGCCTCGGCGGCCCAGCGGACGGCGTGCTCGGCGGCGTCGCGGGGCTCCAGGAAATAGTCCTCCAGGCTGAGGCCCTCCCGGCCGGCCCCCAGGTACCCGGCCATGGCCGCCCGGCCCAGGCAGGTCGTCCACGTCCCGCTCTCCGGCGCGGCGGCCTCCAGCACCACGCACTCGCTGTTCATGACGTATCCGAACAGCGCGGGCGCCCCGGTCTCAGTGGCGAGGGCGTTCATGTTCCCCACGTCGCCGTCGCTGCTCGGGTACTCCCATACCTGCCACCCGCCCGGCGCGGAGGTGCGCCGCACCATCCCGTCCGCCGCCCCCGCCAGCGCGTCCAGCTCCGCCAGCGGCCGCTCCCCACGGCCCACGACGAAGTACCCCCAGTACCCCATGCTCCGGTTCCCCCCGGCATATTCGATTCGGCTCGCGTCAGAAGACCACCACACCCGTACGGCAGTTCGCAGCCGTACGGGCCAATTCGTGTGCGGTCAGCCGAGCCTGTCCGCAAGCGCCCGGAACTCCGCCCAGGACAGCTCGGGCCGGCCCGGGTCCCACAGCTTCTGGACGGTCGCCCGCAGCGGCATCCGGATCCCGGCCGCCACCTGGTCCTGCGTCTGCGCGTTCGGGATGTCGCCCCAGACGGCGAAGACCCCGCCGAGGATCTGTCCGTCGTAGCGCTCCGGCACGGCCTGCGTGCCGCGCAGCACCCGCGGCGTCCACTGCTCGTAGATCCGCTGCCCCGTCGGGTAGACGAAGGTCTGCGGCTGGCCGAGCACGTAGTACAGGAACTCGTCGTTGTAGTTGATCACCTTCCGGCCCTCGCCCAGGTACACCGCCGGCGGCCGCGCCCCGATCTCCTTGCCGGTCCAGTAGCCGACCTGGATGTCCTTGTCGGCGTCGACGGAGGTGTCCGCGAAGAAGCCGTCGTTCCAGGCGCGCGGGACGCGCTGGTGCTTGCGGACGGTGGCGGCCCGGTCGTTGAGCCAGCCGGTGGTGAGGTCGGCGACCGTCGCACCGGAGCCGTACTTCTCCCGCGCGGCTGCGGCCAGCTGTGGGAACGACGCCTCGGGGTCGGAGCGCACCAGCGCCTGGTACTCGTCGCCGCCGAGGTGCCACGGCCCGCCCGGGAACAGCTCCGCGTACTCGTTCAGCAGGTCGTCGACGATCTGGGCGCTCTCGCTCTTGGAGATGTCGATGGCCCCCTGCACCGGCGACCCCTGCGCGGTGCGCAGCTGCAGGTCGGGGTGGGCGTCGAGGACCGCGCCGAGGTGCCCGGGCGAGTCGATCTCGGGCACGACGGTGATGTGCCGGCTCTTCGCGAGGTCGACGATCTTGCGCACCTGCGCCTTGGTCAGATGCTGCCGGGACACGATCTCCGGGTGCGAGTCGGACTCGATCCGGAACCCCTGGTCGTCGGAGAAGTGCAGCCCGAGCTGGTTGAACTTCAGATCGCCCAGTTCGCGGATCCGGTCCTCGATCCAGCCGGCCGTGTAGTTCTTGCGCGCGATGTCCAGCATGAACCCGCGCTCCGGCTTGGCCGGCTCGTCCCGCACCACGCCCTCGGGCGCGGTACCGCCGTCGTGCACCTCCTGCTTGAGGGTCCGGGTGCCGTAGAAGACGCCCGCGTCGGCGGGCCCGTCGATCTCCACCCGCCCGTCGCGCACGGTCATGACGTACGACTCCGGGTTCGCGCCCTTGTCCTCGTTCAGCGTCAGCCGCAGGTCCCCGGCGCGTCGGTCGCCCTTCTCGCCCTCGTACTTCAGGCCGAGCTCACCGGCGATCAGCCGGCCCTCGTCGGCCAGCGCCGGGTCGTCCACGACGACGCGGTTCCCGCTCGCGGGGCGCCAGCCCGGGCCGCGCGCCGCGGTGTGCTCGCGCACGGCGGGGATCGTCCGCGGCGCCTCGGACAGGGCGTAGGAGCGGCTCGGACTCGGGGTGTCCTCCGGCGAGGTGCCCTGCGGGGCGGCCGCGGACCGGCCCTGGGATGATCTGGCCTCCGGCCCGCCGGTCCCGCCGTCGCCGCCCGAGGCCACCCAGAGCCCCAGACTCACCCCGGCCGCGATCACGACCAGGGCGACGGCCATGACCACGACCAGCACCTGCCGCTGCTTGCCCTGCTTCGTCTGCTTCGCCGAACCTCGGCGCCTGTGCTGACTCACATCGCCAACCTAAGACCCCCTGCCTCCTCACGCCCGTCCACCACGCGTTCGGAATCTCTCTCTCCCGGGTGAAATTCGGGCATCCGTCGGACACGTCGTGGTCGCACTCGATAGCGTGACGTCACATCTCTCACAACATGCCCTGCCGACACACGTGACTCCCACGAGGACCCACGCTGCCTGCGCACCGTCTCCCAGACCTCCCCGGCCGACTCGCCATACCGGTGGAGCACTTCAACGCGGCCTCGGCCGAGGCCCTGGAGCAGACGCTCCTCTCCTGCCTGCGCAGCCCCCGCTGGTCCCGGCGCGTCGCGGAACACCGCCCCTATCCGGACCTGGACTCCCTGCTCGCCGCCGCGGACGAGGCGGCCTACGACCTGACCTGGCCCGACCTGACCGAGGCCCTGGCGGCCGAGTCCCTGCCGGCCCTCCCGCCCGGCACGTACTCCGCGGCCCACACGGCCCTCAGCGCGGCCCACGCCGCCTACGAGGCCCGCTTCGGACATGTGTTCGTCATTTGCCTGGAGGGGGTACCCAGGGGTGAATGCCTGGACCACATCCTCGAAGGAATCCGGTCACGATTGACCAACGATCCGGAGGAAGAGCGGACGGTGGTGGCGGACGAACTCCGCCGCATGGCAAGGCAACGGCTGGTAGACACCCTTAGGGGCGCGGGGAACTGCGCGACCGGCCACGACGGCGCCGCACCCGGCAGATAACAGGACACCCCACCTCAGAAGCAGCCGAAAGCTAGCCCGTACGCATGCCAGTTTGATCACACAGCCAGACCCCGGCTCAGCCCAGCGGCAGCGCCTCGCTACGATGCTGGGGGCCGGTGGACCGTACCCGGCCGGGCCCGACCGACACACCAAGCCGGCGCGGCCCCAATCCCCGCTCCCGGAGGAAACTTCCGTGCCGGCTGGAACGCTGTACCGCGGCCGGGAAGGAATGTGGTCCTGGGTGGCTCACCGAGTCACCGGCGTCCTCATCTTCTTCTTCCTGTTCGTTCACGTGCTGGACACCGCACTCGTCCGTGTGTCGCCCGAGGCCTACGACAACGTCGTGGCCACGTACAAGACGCCGATCGTCGCGCTGCTGGAGTACGGCCTCGTCGCCGCCATCCTCTTCCACGCGCTCAACGGCCTGCGCGTCATCGCCGTCGACTTCTGGATCAAGGGCGCCCGCTACCAGAAGCAGATGCTCTGGACCGTCGTCGCCCTGTGGGTCGTGCTGATGCTCGGGGCGATCTACCCCGTCCTCGGCCACGCCGCTCGTGAACTGTTCGGGAGCTGACGCCAATGTCCACGTCTGAGAAGACCGCCGCCGGCGTCGGCCCCGTCGAGGGTGGCGCCGTCTACACCGTCGACAACCCGGCGCCCTTCATCGAGGCCCCGCGCAAGCGCACCAAGAAGACCCCCAAGTCCACCCGCGGCAACTTCGAGCTGGCCGCGTGGCTGTTCATGCGCCTGTCGGGCGTGGTGCTGGTCGTGCTGGTCCTCGGCCACCTGCTGATCCAGCTGGTGCTGGACGGCGGTGTCTCCAAGATCGGCTTCGCCTTCGTGGCGGGCCGCTGGGCGAGCCCCTTCTGGCAGGTCTGGGACCTGCTGATGCTGTGGCTCGCGATGCTGCACGGCGCCAACGGCCTGCGCACGGTCATCAACGACTACGCGGAGCGCGCGAACACCCGGCTGTGGCTCAAGGGCCTGCTCTACACCGCCACGGTGTTCACCATCCTGCTGGGCACGCTGGTGATCTTCACCTTCGACCCGAACATCCGCTAGGCACGGGGCTGCGAGAATCATGAAGATCCACAAGTACGACACCGTCATCGTCGGCGCCGGTGGCGCCGGTATGCGCGCCGCCATCGAGTCGACGAAGCGCAGCCGCACCGCCGTGCTCACCAAGCTCTACCCCACCCGCTCCCACACGGGCGCCGCGCAGGGCGGCATGGCCGCCGCGCTGGCCAACGTGGAGGAGGACAACTGGGAGTGGCACACCTTCGACACGGTCAAGGGCGGTGACTACCTGGTCGACCAGGACGCCGCCGAGATCCTGGCGAAGGAGGCCATCGACTCCGTCCTCGACCTGGAGAAGATGGGTCTGCCGTTCAACCGCACGCCGAACGGCACCATCGACCAGCGCCGCTTCGGCGGTCACAGCCGCAACCACGGCGAGGCCCCGGTCCGGCGCTCCTGCTACGCGGCCGACCGCACCGGCCACATGATCCTCCAGACGCTGTACCAGAACTGCGTCAAGGAGGGCGTGGAGTTCTTCAACGAGTTCTACGTCCTGGACCAGCTGATCACCGAGGTCGACGGCGTCAAGCGCTCGGCCGGTGTGGTGGCGTACGAGCTGGCCACCGGCGAGATCCACATCTTCCAGGCGAAGGCCGTGATCTACGCCTCCGGCGGCTGCGGCAAGTTCTTCAAGGTGACGTCGAACGCGCACACGCTGACGGGTGACGGCCAGGCGGCGGTCTACCGCCGGGGCATCCCGCTGGAGGACATGGAGTTCTTCCAGTTCCACCCGACCGGCATCTGGCGCATGGGCATCCTGCTGACGGAGGGTGCCCGCGGTGAGGGCGGCATCCTCCGCAACAAGGACGGCGAGCGCTTCATGGAGAAGTACGCGCCGGTCATGAAGGACCTCGCCTCGCGTGACGTCGTCTCGCGCTCCATCTACACGGAGATCCGCGAGGGCCGCGGCTGCGGCCCCGAGGGCGACCACGTCTACCTGGACCTCACCCACCTCCCGCCGGAGCAGCTGGACGCCAAGCTGCCCGACATCACGGAGTTCGCCCGTACGTACCTCGGCATCGAGCCGTACACGGACCCGATCCCGATCCAGCCCACGGCCCACTACGCGATGGGCGGCATCCCGACGAACGTCGAGGGTGAGGTTCTGGCGGACAACACCACGGTCGTCCCGGGCCTGTACGCGGCCGGCGAGGTCGCCTGCGTGTCGGTGCACGGCGCGAACCGCCTCGGCACGAACTCGCTCCTGGACATCAACGTCTTCGGCAAGCGGGCCGGCATCGCCGCGGCCGAGTACTCCCGGACGGCGGACTTCGTCGAGCTGCCGGAGAACCCGGCCGAGTTCGTGCTCAAGCAGGTGGAGATGCTGCGCGACTCCACCGGCACCGAGCGCGTGACGACGCTGCGCAAGGAGCTGCAGGAGACCATGGACGCCAACGTCATGGTGTTCCGCACCGAGCAGACGATCAAGACGGCGGTCGAGAAGATCGCGGAGCTGCGCGAGCGCTACAAGAACGTGTCCATCCAGGACAAGGGCAAGCGGTTCAACACGGACCTGCTGGAGGCCATCGAGCTGGGCAACCTGCTCGACCTCGCCGAGGTCATGGCGGTCTCCGCGCTCGCCCGCAAGGAGTCCCGCGGCGGTCACTACCGCGAGGACTACCCCAACCGCGACGACGTCAACTTCATGCGGCACACCATGGCGTACCGCGAGGTCGGCGCCGACGGCTCCGAAACCGTCCGTCTCGACTACAAGCCGGTCGTGCAGACCCGCTACCAGCCGATGGAGCGTAAGTACTGATGGCTACCCCCGTTCTGGACAAGTCGGACGCGGCCGGAAAGCCCGAGCCCGGCTTCGCCGACTCCCCCTACATCACGGTCACCTTCCGCATCCGCCGGTTCAACCCGGAGGTCGCGGCGGAGGCCAGCTGGGAAGACTTCCAGCTGGAGATCGACCCGAAGGAGCGCGTCCTCGACGCCCTCCACAAGATCAAGTGGGACCTCGACGGCACCCTCACGTTCCGCCGTTCCTGCGCCCACGGCATCTGCGGCTCGGACGCGATGCGGATCAACGGCAAGAACCGCCTCGCCTGCAAGACGCTGATCAAGGACATCAACCCCGAGAAGCCGATCACGGTCGAGGCCATCAAGGGCCTGACGGTCCTGAAGGACCTGGTCGTGGACATGGAGCCGTTCTTCCAGGCGTACCGGGACGTCATGCCCTTCCTCATCACGAAGGACACGAACGAGCCCACGCGCGAGCGTCTGCAGACGGCCGAGGACCGCGAGCGCTTCGACGACACGACGAAGTGCATCCTCTGCGCGGCCTGTACCACGTCGTGCCCGGTCTTCTGGAACGACGGCCAGTACTTCGGCCCGGCCGCCATCGTCAACGCGCACCGCTTCATCTTCGACTCGCGTGACGAGGCGGGCGAGCAGCGCCTGGAGATCCTCAACGACCGCGACGGCGTCTGGCGCTGCCGCACGACCTTCAACTGCACGGACGCCTGCCCGCGCGGCATCGAGGTCACGAAGGCGATCGCCGAGGTGAAGCGGGCGCTGATCACGCGCCGGTACTGAGACTGTCTCTTGCTCATGAGGGCCCTGTTTCCGCTGGAGGCAGGGCCCTCTGGCATATGCCACACCAAAGGGTGAACGCGGCTGCGAAGGTCCCACGCGTGTCGTCCGTCCTACGATGATGGTCTCGACACCAGTCCCCAGGAGGCACCTGATGTCCGCAGCTTCCGTCGAGCAGCCCTTCCACGAGGAAGAGCCGGTCACCCTGACGACCATCGCCGACGAGATCATGGAGCGCCATCCGGGCTACCGCGTCGAGATCATCGGAGGCCATCTCCTCGTGACCCCGTCCCCGGATGCTCCCCATGCCCGTGCTCTGACCAAGCTCATGCGCCCGTTCATCGCGGCGGGACTGGACGATGATGAGACCGAGGTCCTCCAGAACGTCGGGCTCTGGCTGCCCACCGGCGCCGAAGACTACGCCATCCCCGACCTCGTGGTGGTGGACGCCGACATCGACGACCACTTCGTCGAGAACAACGCGTACGACCCGGCCTGCTTCCGTCTCGTCCTGGAGGTCACCTCCGGCAACTGGAAGGACGACCTCAAGACCAAGGTCGCCGCCTACGCCGAGGCCAAGGTGCCCGTCTACGTCATCGTCGACCGCAAGCACCAGCGCCTTCACGTCCTCACCGACCCCGCCGGGAACGGGTACGAGAACCACCGACCCCACGCCCCCGGCGAGATCGTCGCCCTTCCCGACTCCATCGGCGCCAAGGTCACGTTGGACGTCGCGGAGATCCTCAAAGCAGGCCAAGCGAAAAAGGTCGGGTGACCCGATCCGGACAGAAACGGAACTTGTCCGGCCACTTAAGGCTCGGTGCCTGTCACGGGTGTGACTGTCGTGGCCAGACTGCCCGCATGGCATACCTCAGAAGGGCCGCCGTCGCGCTCCTGGCCACGGCCTCCGTGCTACTCCCGGTATCCCCCACAGCCTCTGCAACCGCCTCTCCGGTCCTCGCGCGGGAGAGCTTCGACCGCCTCCCCCTCGGCCCGGTCACCGAAGGCCGCGGCTGGACCTCGGACGCCTCCGACGGCACGCTGACCGTCACCCCCGCCACCACCGGCCACGGCCATGAACTCCGCATCCGCACCGAGGGCAACGGCCGCGCCTTCCTGGTATTCCCGCACCTCGCCCCGCCCGGCAACAGCTTCTGGGCCCGGATGCGGCTGAGGGTGGACGCGTTCCCGACCGCCCCCGACTGGGCGCACTGGACCCTGGCGGAGGCCTCCGGCCCGGACTCCCCGACCCTGGTCCGCCCGCTCGGCGGCCAGTACGTGCCCACCGAGAAGCACGACTTCTACGGCGTCGGCTCCGACCTCGGACCGACCGGGGACTGGACCGCCTGGAAGACCTCCGCGCCGGCGACGGCCGGGAAGTGGCAGTGCGTCGAGTTCCACCTGGACGCCACCGACAACCGCGTCACGGTCTACTTCGACGGCGTGCCCCAGCCCGACCTGACCGTCTCCACCGACCAACACGGCGGTACGCCGGACCCGTTCGTCTTCCCGGCGTTCGACAAACTCAAGCTGGGCTGGCAGCTGTACCAGGCCGACCCGAACCCCTCCTCGTACGACGTCCGGCTGGACGACATCGCGCTGAGCACGCGGAGGATCGGGGGGTGCGCGGCTTGAGAGGCCCGCGAGGATTCGGCCTTGCGTTCAGGCATGGGTGCAGATCCGTCCGCTTCATCTTCTGCCACCCTGCAAAAAAGGTCGAGCGCGGGCAAAGCCTGCGTCTCCGGCTCTAGTCGCGGCGTGTGCACGCGCGCTGGGCGTCCACGTCCGAGTTGCTGGGGCAGCCGTATGCCGACGAACTGCGCCGGGATCGGATGGACGCGCTGATCCAGCCGATTCGTGAGGCGTTGGGACAGATGTCCAGCGGGCTCTGGAGCAGCGCCGTCAGGCGCAGTACACGGACATGGTGCGCGACCTGCCGGTGCTGATCGGCATCCAGCACCAGTCGCGGCAGCTTAATGATGGAATTTAAGATAGCTCCTGCGAGACGTTGAAGTTCACAGGTGCCTTGTCGCGAACAATCTCCCAAACTGGATCTCGTTCCACCGCTTGAATCCACTCATCGAATGAGTCGCCACCCTCACGGAACCACCAGGAGTTGTGACTTTGAAGAGACCGCAGGTCGGTATCGATTCGATATCTGTACTCAAGCTGAACCTGCGAGTACCCTTCGTGCTCTCCTTCGGCATCCACAATTTCCAGTTGACGTACAAAGCCAACCGTGAATGTAGGCTCAGTGAACCAGTTCACTTCACCGTATTGAAAGAGGAAGGCGTCGGAGTCTGTGCCGACGGGAACGTCGAACCCAATCCGCTCGAAGCTGCGGACAGTCGCCCAAACCGACTCGACAGTCGGGAACTCTCGACTCGATCCTACCTGGTCAAGAATGTCTTGCACCACGCTCAGTGCAGAGCCGATCGGTCGCCCCATCACCTGTCTCCCTCACTCGCTTCAGGATCCCCATCACCTTGCCGTCGCGCGGCCGCAGGGGGCGGGACCGCACCACGGCAAGGCTACACACTCGACTACGGCCAGTGCCCGCCTTGTAGCTGCCTTTGTATATGCGCCAGCACATCTCGGGCTTCACTGGCACTTCTGGCACCACCCATCAAGTCATTGACGTAGGCATAGTACTCATTCGTGTGAATGCGCGAATGCACCGATGCACCCGTCGGGTTCACCGACGCCGACCCGCGCGGCAGGAAAACACCGTTACTCGCATCGTTGATATCAATTCCGAACTTAGCGAGTTGCTGCCGGGCCGCCGCAGCCTTCGGAGAGGTACTGGCCACGATGTGATGCGCGGCAGTCTCTGCAGGTCGAGTGACCCCGGACGCCTCCAGGTTCTCACCCAGAATCTTGGCATTACTGGAGCAATTGGAGTTGTGAACGAGGACCGGCGCGGCCCCTGCCAGCACATAGTACGTATGCAGGTCGTCGACCGTGAGGTTGTACGTCCGCGCGTGCTTCGTGAACGGCCGGTTGCCCGTGACGATGACGGTGTCGCCGTCGTCGGTCAGCAGGGTCATGCCCGGCTTGAGGTCGCCCGCCTCGATCCAGTCGCGCTCGGAGGGGGACCAGAACGGGTGCTCGTGGGTGGCTGTGAGGTCCTCGACGCCGTCTTCGGTAGCTATGGACAGTTCGTTGAAGTGCTTGTCGTCCTCGGTCCGGATGAGCCGGGTCACCTTCCGGGGACCGGCCTCGCCGGTTTCGGGATCGGTGGCCTGGACCATGTCGCCGACTTCGACGTCTTCGATGTCCTTGGTGGTGCCGTCCGCCATGAGGACGTCGGTGCCGGCCAGGAAGCATTTACAGCCACTGGCCGCGCCCTTACCGGCCCTTCCGCCTCCGGGGATGAAGGCGTACGGGAGAGTTTCCCACCGCTTTCCCCGGTCATAGGATTCGGCGTCGTCCAGGCATCTGTCGAAGTTCTCAAGGCAGTAGTTGGCGGCTATGCGCTTGGCCTCTGCGACATCGTCGCTCTTCATCAAGAAGACGTACGCCCGGCGGCACCCCTCCCGCCCAAAGCAAACGTTGTTCGTGCCGTTTTCCTCGACAATGGGCGTCTGCCAGTAGGTTCCGTCCGGAAAGCGGCCGTTCGGTCCGTACTCGTAGAAGAGGTCCCTCAGCCGCTGGGCATTGTTCGTGACCGGGGTCTGTGTCTCCACCCAGCCGGGCTTCGCCTTACAGCTGTAGTAACAGCCACCCGGGCCGGTTCCACCCCGGGGCACACCGGGACCGTTCGGGTTCTGCGGGCCCGTCGGACCGCCATCGCGGCGCGGTTCGCTGTGGCCCGTTCCGTCATCGATCCACAAGCCCGTTGGGTCGGAATGCGAGACCGGGCTGTTGTTGGCGTAGGCGTACCCGTTCATCTGGAGCGGGTCCGTGATGTCGATGATCGGGTCTGCGGAGAGGAAGCGGCCCGACGTGTGGTCGTATTCGCGGGCGCCGATGTGGGTCAGACCCGTGGCCGTGTCGTCGATGCCGACGCCCAAGTAGCCGCGTTTGTTGGGCCAGGTGGCCGGCTTCGTGCCGCGGGACTCGCCGTACGGCTTGAACGCACGACGGGTGACCGGCTGACCGGTCGCGAGTTCGACCGAGGTGTTCGCCGTTCCGAGGTGATCGCTGATCAGGGTGGTGATCTTGTGGCCGGTGGACGAGCCGTTGGCCGCCGTGCGGACCACCGTGGGGGCGCCCGGATGGCCGTAGGAGCGGGACGCGCGGGTGATCGCGCCGGACGCGTCCGTCGTCAGTTCCGTCTCGCCCAGGTACAGCGTCGACCCCGAAGCCGAGTTCTCCAGCAGGCGGTTGCCCTCGGCGTCGTAGACGTACGTCGTCTTTTTGCCGTCGTCCGTGATCGAGTCGAGCTTGTTCTCCGGTGTCCAGGCCAGGTCCTGAGTGGTGCCGGGGAGGTCCCGGACCGTGGTGTTGCCCGTGGCGTCGTAGGTGTAGCCGCTGCCCTTGCCCGATGGCGTGGAGCTGATCCACGTCATGGTGTGGGGTTGGGACTGGTACGTCGTTGTGCCGGTTCCTGCGACCGTCTTGCCGTAGCCGTACGAGTAGGTGACGTCCTTCGTCGCGTCCGCCGGGTCGTGCTCCGTGAGCGTGGCGCGGTTTCCGAGCCAGTCGAACGTGAACGACTGGTGGTAGGCCGTCGTGCCCGTGGCCAGTGTGCTGGTGTCCGGGGCCGCCGCCGCGAGCGAGGAGGCGAGGGAGTCGTCCGGGGTCGTCGCGTCCGCTGCCGCGTCCGGGGCGTCGGCGACCGGGCCGGACGAGAACGCGTACGTGGTGCGGGGGCCCCAGGTCGTGCCGTTCGCCGCCTTGCAGCCCGTGGCCCCACCGGTCGGCTCGATCTTCGACGTCCAGGCGTGGGCCAGTTCCCCCATCACGTCGTACGTGAAGCACTGGGTGTCCCAGGTGCTGCCCGTCGCCTCGCTGAGCTTGCGGGCGTTGGAGGTGATGGTGCCCGTGGCGTCGTAGGAGTAGTAGCCGTCCGTGATGCGGTGCGGACCCGCCGTCTCCCGGTCCGCCACCGTGCGTTGGAGTCGGCCGGTGTGCGGATCCACGAAGTTGGTCGTCCAGACGCGGTGCGGCTGGGAGCCGGAGACCGTGCGCAGCACCTCGCCGTAGGGCGAGTAGGTGGCGTCGGCCGTGTACCAGGTCCGGCCGGAGGTCGACTCGGGCAGGCCGTCCCCGTTGTAGCGTGTGACGACCTTCTCCTTCGCCAGGCCGCCTGCGGCCGGCAAGGTGACCGACTGGGGCTTGCCCGTCGGTGTGTGGGTGTAGGAGTAGGCGTAGGTTCCGGCCAGACCGGTCGTCATGGAGTTGGCCGGGATGACCGTCTCGCGGCCGGTGACGCGGTACTCGGGGTCGTAACCGGTGACGCGGTTGATGTAGTCGCCCTTGTCGGTGTGCCTCTTCGACGACGCCGGTTGACCGATGCCTCCGGGCGCCTCGTCGTAGGTGTACTCCTTGACGGGAGTGGCGCTTGCGGACCCCTGCCGGACGTACCTGGGCCGTCCGAGGACGTCGTACTCGGTGAAGGTCTCCTGGCCGCGCGCGCTGCGGACGCGGTTCGGGCGGTCGGCCGAGTCGTACCACGTGTCCGTGGTTCCGGTGTCGGGATCGGTGGCGGAGGTGACGCGTCCGCGGGCGTCGTAGGTGTACGACCAGACATTGCCCGCCGGGTCGGTGACCTTGTGGCGGTTGCCCCGGGCGTCGTATTCGTACGTGGTGGTGCGTCCCGCGGTCGCGGAGGAGGCGTCCTGGGTGAAGTGCCGGACGGACGTGGTCCGGCCGAGGGCGTCGAAGTACGTGCGGGTCCTCGGGGCCGTGGAGCCCGGCGGGTTAACCGTCTTGCTGACCGCGTCGTACCAGGTGAACGTCGCGTACTTGTATCCGCCGCCGTGGTAGACGGAAGCGCGAGCCTCGCGTTCGAGGCCGTCGTAGCGGTACTGGGTCCAGGACGGGATCAGCGAGGTGGACCTGGGCCTGAAGAGTTCCGTGTCCGGTTCGCCCTTGGCGAGGTAGGCGCCGGTCTTCTCGGCGACCAGGCCGTGGTCGTTGTACTTGGTGTCCACGATGATCCGGCCTGGGCCGTGGGCCTCGACCTGCTTCTGGACCTCGCGCGACAAGCCGTCGTAGAGGGTCACGTCGCGGGTGTAGGAACCGTCGTCCCTGAGGGTGCTGACCGACACCGCGGCGGGCTTGTTCGCGCTGGTGGTGGCGGTGGCCGGCTGGTAACCGACGATGACGCTCGGCGACTTGCCGCCCGAGGAACGCGACGCGGACCAGCCCTTCACCAGGCGCCCGAGGTCGTCGTACTCCGTGCGTGTCACGCGTCCGTTGGCGTCGGTGACCGTGAGCGGCAAGCCCCGGCCCGGGTCGTAGGTCGTGGTGACGGTGTGGCCCTTGGCGTTGATCGTCTTGGTCGAGGTGACCGGGCCACCTGTCTCGGGCGTGTATCGCGTCTCCGAGGTGCCGGCACCCGGCTTGGCGACGGTGCGGACGCGGCCGAGTGCGTCGTACGTGGTCTCGGTGACCACGGAGTACGAGGTGCCCGTGCCGTCCGTCTCGGCAACCGATGTGACCATGCCCTTCGTCGGCGTCGCACCGTGGGTCAGCTTGTCGTAGGTGAACTGCTTCGCCGATGTGAGCTTGGTCGCGGGATCAGCGGTGGCGTATCCGGCGCATGACGTGCCCGTGGTGCGCTGTTCCTTGGGCAGGCCGATGAGCCAAGCGGTGGTGTTGTGCAGGTAGGACGTCTTGGTGCAGGTCTGGTCCGAGAGTGTCTCGGAGGAGCCGCTCGGCTTGACCACGGCCGTCTCCACCTGGACCGGGAGACCGTAGGTGTCGTCGGAAGTGGTGAGAGTACGGACGGCCCGCCAGCTCGAGCCGACCTTCTGGATCTCGTCCGTCCGTTCGATACCCGTGCGGTGGGCGAGCAGTGGGTCGGCGGCTGTCGCGTCCTCGTTCTCACGGGAGCGGGACGCCGTCTGCTTCGACCAGGGGCGGTTCAGGGTGCGGTTGAGCACCTCGCCGCCCGAGTCCACGTAGGTGATGGTCTCGGCGGTCATGCCCGCGTACTGCGGCTCGTCGTCCGCCAGCAGGGTGTAGGCGCCGCCGGAGTCCTTGACCTCGCCGCCGGTGCCCAGGAAGTAGCGCGTCACCGACTGGGACTGGGATTGCGGCACACCGGGTTCGGAGCTGGTCTTGCTGCCCTTCTTGACCTTGACCTGGCGGTGCCCCCGCCAGTCGCTGTACGTCCGCAGCGCGGGGCGCGTGAACTCGTCGTCGCTCTTGGCCCACGCCGCACCCGAGTACGTGTACATCGTGACGGTCGGTTTGCCGTGCGAAGTGACCTTGTCGGTCTCGGTCACGGACGCGACGACGTACTTGTTGAACCAGGACTTCGCCGGGGTCTTCTCGTCCCCGTCGGGTGACCAGCGCACCGGATAGCAGGTGCCGTTGTTCTTGCCCTTGTCCTCCGAGGGCTCGCTCGCGCACCCGCCGGTGTACTCGACCTCGATGTCACCGCCGTACTCGGTGGATACGGTGCCGATGCGGGGGCGGGTGAAGACGGGACGCTGGTCGTTCCTGCCCGTGAGCACCAGGTTGGGCAGCTGGCGGTCCTTGAGCCGGCCGCGCAGCGGGGACGAGGCGCCGACCGTGTAAGGGGCGAAGCTGATGCCGTCCTTCGACTGAAGGGTGCCGGTCGTGTCGCCGGGGCCGTAGCCGGTGCGGGTGATCGAGTTGAGCCAGAGGCCCGGGGAGGTGTCGTACCAGTCCTCTGGGAAGGACTGGTGCAGGGTGTACGTGTCCACCTTGCCGAGGCCGGTCTGGCCCGGGCGAGCGGCCCTCGTGGTCACCGTGTCCAGGCGCAGCTGCGTCCAGAAGGAGGGGAAGGCCGGGCACAGCTTGGAGGTGGACTTGCAGTTGAGGTTGCCGGGCGTGTCCCACCAGGGCCGGTAGGCGCCGGGATCGTCGGTCTTGGCGAAGTTGGCCGGGTCACAGGCCGATTCGGACCTCAGGCACCGCTGCTTCACGCCGAAGGTGACGGCGGCGGCCGGCGTGGTCAGGGTGTCCGGGCGCAGGCCGTACTCGATCGATGCGGGGTAGGCGTAACGATCGTACTGTTCGGGCGACTTGAACTTCTTGCGGACGGCGTAGTGGTTCGTCTCCTGCTTCCAGTTGACGATCATGGTGTTGCCGTTGACGTCGACGACCTTGTCCAGGCCCCAGCGCCAGGCCTGCTGCTTGCCGGAGCCGCAGCGCGAGTCAGCGAAGGTGTCGGCGTGGCACGGCTCTCCGGGGTGGTTGCCGAAGACCGGCACGGCGGAGACCGAGTTGGTGTCGGTGTGGCCTCCGCCGACGCTGTTCAGTCCGTAGTAGTACTTGGTGCCGTCGGCCGTGGTGACGACCCAGTACTCGCCGTTGTTGTCGTCGTTGCCGCCGCCGACGCGGTGTTCGACCCTGGTGCCGTCGTCCTGTTGGGGGCGGTAGATCTCCGTGCTCTGCTCCGGGTCGCTGCCGGAGCCCGCGTCCCGCACCAGTTCGGTGGTCCGGCCGCCGAGCGACATCACCGCGTTGTACGACACCCAGCACAGGTCGGGCGTCTTGTCCTTCTTGGCGGCGTTGTTCGGGGAGCCGGCCTTCAGCGTCTTTCGGTCGTCCTGGCAGGAGCGGTAGCGACGCTCGATGTGGCCGGGGTTATAGGACCAGCCCTCACCGATCCAGGATGCCTGCGGTGAGGAGACGGCCGTGCGCCCGTCCACGGTCTGGGAGCTGTAGTTGAAGGAGATCTCGGGCGCGGGGCCGGCCGGCGACTTCGGGACGGTCAATGGGTAGGACCACGTGAAGGCTCCGGAGGAGCCGCCGGCCTCCCACTTTCCGTCAGAGGCGAGCGGCGTCGCCTTGAAGGTGCCGCCGCCGCTGTTGCCGGAGTCGACCACGCCGACGACCGCCGTGCTTGCCGTGGCGGCCGCGGGAGTCGCCGCGGAGGACCGTCGATAGGACGCCTGCATCACGCCGGACGAGCCGGCCGTGGACGAGGAGGCGACAGCAGGTGTGACCGTGCCGTCGGCCGCCGGATCCACGGTGGCCGTCAGGGACTTGGCCGCCGTGTCGTTGGCCGTCTCCAGTTCCTCGTACGTCTGGCATGCCTCGTCGTCCGGCGTCGTCCAGTAGCAGTCGGGGAAGACGACGAAGCGCAGTCGGGAGGCCCAGTCCGCGCCGTAGAGATTCTTGAACGCGGCGTAGTCGAGCTTGACGGATACGGGTACCGAGCCGCTGTCGGGCCCCTGAACCAGCAGCAGGCCGCCCTCGACTCCCTGGGCGACCGAGGAGGAGCGGTCCGGGATGGTGACCTGCCATGTACCGGTCGGCGTCGGCTGATCGGGGGCCTGGCCGAGGCTGACGGGCAGAGTTCCCACCGGGCTCAATGCCGCTGGTTCGGCTGTGGTGGCGGCGGTACGGGCCGAGGCGGGCGTCGTGCTCGAGCCGAAGGTGACGGAGCCCGTCTGGTTGGAGGGTGGATTGATCGTGCCGGTCGGGGCGGCGAGCAGATCCTTGGGAATGTCTGCCTTCAGCGTGCTGAGGTGTCGGCTGAACACCTGGCCGGGAACCGGCTCGTCACGCTCGAGTTCCTCCAGGGTCAGCGATTCGCGTCCGACTTCCTCCTTCGCCGGATCCGGCGGCAGGGCCAGCGCGGGCGCGGGCAACAGCCCCATCAGCAGTGCGGCAGCCGTTACCGGCACGGCGGTACGCGCCAGACGAGGCTTGCGGGCATGCGAGAGTCGGCCGAACACGGCGAGGTCCCCCCGAACCACTGGAAGCGGGACCGGCTACGGACCACGCGTGATGACGTATCAGACGGCGGAGATTCTGTGATTACTCCGTGAAGGAAAGCCAGGGGTAACCTGCCGCCGTGATCATAATCACGGAACGTAATGGACTGTTGTGCGACGAAGAGGGAGGAAGTCCGGAAAGCGCTTCACGGCAGACAACCCGCGCTTTGCGCATCTTCGACATGAGCAGGCTCAATAGCCATCAAGAACCCTGAGAAAACAGCCGATTTGCAATGCTTCACTCTCATCGCCGACAGCCCACCGCTGTGCGTTCACCGCACCGGAGGCCGCTCATCCCCTGTGTACGGACGAGAGCGCCGCGCCTCTCATCCCGCACCCCCGAAATCTCCACAGGGTGACGACAGATCCCTCATAGGTCATCATCGGCTGGCCCGGCCGCGCCCTGCCACGCGCCGGTTCCGAGGGGGACTAGGGGGAAGGGGAACCCGCCCGATGACGCGCAACTGGCGCCGCAGGCCCGGCCGTCGAGGCGGTGCGGCGCTGCTCGCCACCGCAGTGGCCACCACCGGCATCGTGTACGCCGGACTGCGGCTCGACGGCGGCCCCACGCAGGGCAGCCGCGACCAGGAGACGGGTACAAGCACCGTGACCGAAGGCGCCGCCTTCAAGCAGGCGGCGCGGACCGGGGAGCCCGTCGAGGTGACGGCCGCGCGCACCGCCCGTTCCACGACGTGGGCCCGCCCGGACGGCCGGATGGCCAAGCAGCTTCACTCCTCGCCCGTCCGCGCCAAGGTGGGCGGCGAGTGGAAGAAGATCGATGCCGGCCTGCGCCGCACGGGAACCGGGTGGGAGCCGAAGGCCACCAACACCCGCATGGTGTTCTCGCCCGGATCCGGGGAGCAAGGGGAGCGACGCGCCTCCCGCTCCACGGTGCGACGCGTGTCCCTGGTGCGGCAGGCTGCTGCGGACGCCACCGAGAATCCACTGGTCACGCTCTATGTCGGCGCCAACAGCGAGTACAAGATCCAGCTCACCTGGCCCGGCCCGGTCCCGGCACCGATCATCGACGGCAACCGCGCGCTGTACCCGGAGATCTTCCCCGGCGGCGACCTCGTGCTCACCGCCGACGACGACGGCTTCGGCCAGCTCGTGGTCCTGAAGAACCGTCAGGCGTCCTCCGACCCGCACGTCCAGCAGTTGGTGTACGGCCTTCACTCCGCCGAGCTCACCTTCCGCCTCGACCCGGTCACGGGGATCATCAGCGCCGAGAACGCCGATGACGAAGAGGTCGCGATGTCGCCCACCCCTCTGATGTGGGACAGCAGTGGGCAGCCGGCAGTCACCGACGGCGGCGTCGGTGCGACAGCCCAGCCGACCGAGCCCGAATCCCCCGACCCGACGGACTCCGGAGCCCTTCCCGACGACAGCCCGACCCCGACCGTCGAAGAAGAAGCTGTCGAGTCCGATGAGCAGAGCGACACGGACGTCGAGGTGCTGCCCTCGGCGAGCGACGGATCCGCCCCCGAACCATCGGAGTCACCGCTGCCCTCGGCGCCGGCGGAGCCGACTCCGGCGTCGTCGCAGTCCGGTGCCGCCGCGACGCTCGGTCTGCCCTCCCTGGAGGGTCCTTCTCCCGACTCACGGGGTGAACTCGTCGAAGCCGACCTGTCCGCAGGGCAGTGGATGCTCACACCGGACAAGGACTTCCTCGACGACCCGGCCACCACATACCCGGTGTTCATCGACCCGTCCGTGAAGAAGCACACCCAGAACTGGACGACCGCCTACAACCGCCACCCCAACGCCACGTTCTACAACGGCAAGGGCTTCAACAAGGGCGGCACCCATGAGGCCCGCGTCGGCTTCGAGTCCGACACCTGGGGCACTTCGCGGTCCTTCTTCAACATCTCCTTCGACAAGGATCTGAAGGGTACGAAGATCACCCGCGCCAAGCTTCGCCTGCTGGAGACCTACTCCTGGTCCTGCAACGCGCGTTCGATGAGCGTGCATCTCACCGGCGAGGTCGACTCCCACACCAACTGGAAGAACGCTCCCAAACTCCACGACGGCAACAAGCTGGCCAGCAAGAGCTTCGCGCACGGCTACAAGTCCGGCTGCCGGGACGCCTATGAGACGTTCGACGTGAAGAAGGGCGCGCAGAAGGCAGCCGACAAGGGGAGCGACACCATCACCTTCGGTCTGCGTGCCCGCGACGAGAACTCCCAGTACGCGTGGAAGAAGTTCCGGGCCAACGGTGATCACGCCCCCGTCCTCGAACTGGTCTACAACCGCCGGCCTTCGATCGTGTCCAACTCGCTGGACCTCGGCCCGGACGGCAAGTGCACCACCACCAAGCCGTACGTGCGCATGGGCTCCGGTGACCTGACCTTCACCGCCAAGGGCACGGACAAGGACAAGAACCTGGACCATCTCGACTTCGACCTCTGGCCGACCGGGCAGTGGGACTCCGCCGGCGACCTGCTCGACTCGACCGGCAAGGTCTCCGTCGGCGGCGACACCGGCACCGCGCTGAGGACGACGAAGGGCTTTTCCACGAGCAAGCTCAAGAACGGCACCACGTACTCCTGGCGGGTTCGGGCGATCGACGATGCCGGGACGACATCGTCGTACTACCCGGTCAAGACACCCTGCCGGTTCGTCCTGGACACCTCTGCTCCCCGGCCGCCCGTGGTCAGTTCCACCGACTTCCCCAACGCCGACGGCAACCAGAACGGCTTCGGCAACGACGCCGAGGACGCCAACTGGTCGGCCAAGAAGTTCGGCACGCCGGGGTCGTTCACCGTGCGCGCCCTGAACAGCGACGTCGTGCGCTACGAGTACGGCTTCAACTCGGCCACCTACATCGGCGGCATCAGCCGCACGAGCGGCACGGCCACGAGCGTGAGCGCCTCCCTCACCGGGGCCAAGCCACCGACCGCAGGGCCCAACGTGCTCTACGTCCGTACCGTGGACGGCGCGGGCAACCCCTCGGATCCCACGAAGTACTTCTTCTACGTCACGCCACGGGACCAGGCCGACAGCCCCGGTGACTTCACCGGCGACAAGCTGCCCGACCTCATGGTCGTCACCGAGGGCGGCAACCTGGCCATGTACCCCTCCCAGGCCGACAAGGACGATCTCACCAAGGGCACCGGCGACCTGGACTACTCGATGGCCGGCGCCTATCGGTCCAACCCCGACAAGGATCCCAACGGCGACGACCTGCCTCCGTACGTCGCCGCGCCGTCAGGGCACTTCAAGGGAGCCCTGATCACCCACAACGGTGACATCTACGGTGGTGACGGCCTTCAGGACCTCGTCGTCCGTCTCGGAGGTAGGCTCTGGGTGTACCCCGGAGACGGCTACGGCTCCGTCAACATCGACAAACGGCAGGAGATCCTGCTGCCGGAAGGGTCTCCCGATCCGGCGGACTTCACCCAGATCCTCAGTGCGGGAGATGCCACCGGCGACGGCCGCGCCGACTTCTTCGTCACGGCGCGGAACTCCGCCGGAACCGACGACGAACTCTGGGCCTTGACCGGCTATCACGGCGCGACGGTGGACCAGGCCGTGCTCCTCAACGCCTCCGCCTGGAAGGTGCGCGACCTCGTCGTCGCCCAGGACGTCTCGGGTGACGGGGTGACCGACCTCGTCTACCGGTCCGACGTCTCGGGGAAGCTGTGGCTTCGCAAGGGCATCGCCGCTTCCGGCGGCGGGGTCGCTCTCGGCTCGCTGGCGACGGCGGCTAACTCGTCGGGTGGAGAGGACAACGAGTACGGTGCCTCCGGCTGGTCGAGCAGCGGCAAGCCTCATCTGATGGGCACGCCGAGCGCCGACGGGGACACCGTCCCCGATATCTGGGCCGTCCTCGCCGACGGGTCCGTGCGCTTTCACCCGGGCGGCAAGACCGTTCTGAGCGGCTCGGGTACGGAGATCATCGGTCGGGCCGACTACTGGAAGACCCGTATCACCATCGGGTGATGTCTCTGGGGTGTGTGGCCGGGGTCCCGCGGAAGGCGAGCCCCGGCCCCGCTCACAACTGGCTCAGGATCGTCGGGTCCGTGATCTTCGTGTCGTTCGCCAGCAGCATCGCCTTGCTCAGGATCACCGCCAGCATGCGGTCGCCCTCATAGGGGAGGTAGCCCGCCCGCGGGGCCGACGGGTCGGACTTCGGGACGATGCAGAGGTACTGGTCGTTCGGGGTTCTGAGGATGTTGCCCGAGCCCAGGTGGATCTTGTACGTGTGGCGGTCGCCCTTGACGTGGAGGAAGCGGCCCTCCAGGGTGCAGCGGTCCGCTATCGCCAGGCGGGGGACCAGGCGTTCGAGCAGGAGCCGCCGTGTCTCGGCGCTCTGGTTGAGTTCTCCGAAGCCGTACGACGTCCAGTACTCCCGGAAGCGGCCGCCGGGGCCGCCGTCCTGCCAGGTGGGGTCGTTGCCGATGCTGGCGACGCCGACGAACAGGTCGACGTCGCGCAGGACTTCGGAGAGGACCAGGGGCGGGATGTCCTCCAGGGGGATCGGGGCGACGGGGTCCTGGCCGTCGCGGAGCCACATGGCGTACTCGCCGCCGGAGCAGTGGGCCGAGTTCTCCGGGGCGTCGATCGGGTAGAAGCGGACCTGGTCGGTGCGCAGGCGCAGGTAGCTGCCGGAGTCGGTGGTGTCGACGCCGTACTCCTCGCCGTCGCCCTCGATCCAGTACTCGGCGCGCAGGCCCCACTGGGGCAGTTCGCGGGTGGCGGGAGGGGCCGAGTCGTCGACGCACAGGCGGAGCTTGTTGCGCCACCCGCGGAGCGCGGCCAGGGAGTGGAACTGGTGCTGGCGCAGGACGTGGGCCGCGAAGCGGTTGGAGTAGGTGCGGGTCGCGCACTCGGCGTCCGTGAGCAGGTAGACCTCGCGGTGGGCCTGTTTGAAGGGCTGGGTGACGCCGTGCCGTTCCAGCCAGTCGCGCCACGCGACGATCTCGGCGGGCTCGTGGCCGACCGGGTGCCAGAGTTCGACCAGCGCGCCCTGGCGCAGCGGTTCGTCGGCCAGGGTGCGCAGTTCTCCGTCCGCGAAGCCGACCGTTGTGCCGTCGATCGTCCACAGCAGGCGGCGGGCCAGCGTGCCGACGAGCGGGTGGTCGAGGTAGCGCTCGCGCCAGACGGCGTACGGCCAGCTGCGGCGGGCCAGGAACTGGCGGTCCAGGCGCTCGCTCTGCGCCGAGAGCATCTTGTCGATGTCCTTGACCGCGGTCTTCAGGTCTTTCAGTTCGTCCGGGTGGTCGCGCTTCACCGCGGCCGGGACACTCTTGACCGGTTTGCCGGCCGCGTTGCGCCAGCCGAGCACGGCCCGGGTGCCCTGGATCTCCAGCAGGGCTGTCGCCTCGCCCAAGTGGTGCGTCGCCCGGCCGGCCTCCGTCAGGCCGTACGCCGGGACCGCCAGTTCCTCGATCTCCTCGCGGCTGAGGCCGAGCGCGGTGGCCCGGGCCTCCAGGGCCGCGTCGAGGAGCTTGGCGGTGTTCTTGTAGGTCACCCGCGTGGCCAGCCGGGCGAGTTCGGCGAGGGCGGCTTCGGAGTCGACGCGGGCGAGCGCGACGACGCCCGCGTTGGCCACCTTGGGGTTGCGGGGGCCGATGCCCGCGACCTTCCTGAGTGAGGTCTCGACCAGGGCGCCGAGGGCCCGCGCCGTGCCGGGGTCGGGTGGCAGGAGGGAGAGGAGCCAGGCCAGTCCGCGCAGGGCCGTGGCGTTGTACGGGTCGTAGGCGTTGTTGATGTCGGGCTCCCATGCCCGGCGCTCCAGCGGGAGCGTGCGGGGGCGGCCGACGAGGGCGAGCCAGGACAGGAGCCTCTCGCGGACGGCGTCCGCGCCCAGCGTCTCCAGCAGGGCACGCGCCCCCTTGTCCCACTTGGCGGTGGGCTTGGAGGCGGTGGCTGTCAGCACATGCCTGAGGAGTGCCTGCCAGTCGGGGGCCGCGGCGTCGCGCATGGCCTGTTCGGACCATGCCTCACCGACGTTGAGGACAGGGTCGGTGAGCTGCCGGGCCAGGCTCGTGAGGTCGTCCGCGCGGTAGGCGTCCAGGACGGCGCGGCGGACGACGGCCACCACGGGCGCGGGGAGCTGGCGGCCCGCGGCCAGTTCGGCGCGGGCCAGGACGTCGAAGCGGGCCGCGTGCCAGAAGGTCTGACGCCGGGCCAGGTCGGCCAGGGCCCGGTGGCGTTCGGCGCTCAGCGGGTCGTCGTCGAGACCCTCGGAGACCAGGCCGCACAGGGCGAGATGGCGGCAGCGGTCCTCCGTGTCGTCACCGGCCTGCCCGAAGCGGTCGGCCAGGGCGTGCAGCAGCTCGCGGCGGCGCTCAGCGGGCAGGTCGCGGAGCTGGTCCAGCACCGGCTCCCAACTGCCGCCCCAGGTGCCCCGGCTGGAGTCCAGGGCCCGCAGCGCCTCGTCGGCGACCCGGCCCATGTCGCCGTCGGCGATCCTGTTGCGCAGCCGGTCCAGGTGGGACCGGGGCGTGCGGAAGGCGCTCATCAGCCACCCACCAGGGGCACGAGCTTGAGGAACGTGACCTCGGTGCCGAGCGTCAACTCGATCTCCTCGTCCGGGTCGGTGACCTGACGGTCCCCCACCAGCACCAGGAACCCGTTCCCCGCGAACGCCCGCAGGGCCAGGGCCGTCTGCGTCTCGGGGTCGATCCGGCGGGGCGTGCGCAGCGCGTATCCGTTCAGCACGCGCTCGGTGTCCTCGGGCTGCACCAGGCCCTGGAACACCTCCGGTGTCCGGGCGTTGAACTCGGCGACCTCCTGGAACACCCGGCGCCGGATCAACTCCCGTGCGGTCAGCCGCTCCTCGGCGATCTCCAGCCCCCAGGCCGCCCGCCGCTCCCCCGCTGTCGTCTCGTCGACGAACGTCACGATTGCCATGCCGACGACAGTACGAGGCACCACTGACAATCACCCGGGAGCACATGTTGAACATGTTCAAAAAGGGGTCTAAGGTCATCCTCGACAGCGTTTTGAACATGTTCAAGAAGGGTGGGGCAATGGACCGCACGGTCGTCGCCTACGTCATCTACCTGCTGGTCAGCGTCGGTCTGACCATCTGGGTGGCCCGCACGCTCAGCCGGAACGGGAGGATCTTCCTCGCCGACGTGCTGCACGGCAACGAGAAGCTCGCCGACGCCGTCAACCACCTCCTGGTGGTCGGCTTCTACCTCGTCAACCTCGGGTTCGTCGCGCTGTACCTGAGCGGCGACGGGACCATCACCGACACGCGCGGCGTCTTCGAGGCCCTGTCGACCAAGCTCGGCGTGGTGCTGCTGGTGCTCGGCGTGATGCACCTGGCCAACGTCTACGTGCTCAACCGGATCCGGCGGCGCGGTGCCATGGAGCGCGAGCAGGTGCCGCCGGTGCCGCCGCAGGGCTGGGCCGCACCGCAGACCCAGGCCTGAGCGGAGCGCTTCGTGAACGCCACCACCCCGGTCCGCCGGCTCACCGTCCTCTACGACGCCGAGTGCTCCCTGTGCGCGTTCCTGCGCGACTGGCTCCGGCGGCAGCCTCAGCTGGTGCCGCTGGAGCTGGTCCCGGCCGGTTCCGAGGAGGCCCGGCGGCGGTTTCCCGGCCTCGACCACGGCGCCACCCTCGACGAGATCACCGTCGTCGGCGACGCAGGGCAGGTCTACCGGGGCCCTGCCGCCTGGATCGTCACCCTGTGGGCGCTGCGCGAGCACCGGCCGCTCGCCCACCGGCTCAGCACCCCGTCCGGCGCCCGGCTCGCCAAGGGCGCGGTGCTGGCCGCCGCCAAGTGGCGCGGTGCCCAGGGGAACCGGGGCCAGGGAAGCGGGGCGCGGTGGGGCGGGCGGGTGTACCGGCGGGCGGACGGGTGGGCCTACGACCCGGACATCGGCTGGACCTACACCGCGCCGGGCTGCGCCGACGGCACCTGCGCCCCTCGCCGGGCACCGGGGCTCTGACGTTAGGCTCTCTTCCCGTGTCCGCGAAGAACGACGGCCCCGACGACGGCGCCACCCCCAGCAAGTCCGAGCAGACCCGCGCCCTGATCCTGGAGACGGCCATGCGGCTGTTCCAGGAGCGCGGCTACGACAAGACGACGATGCGGGCCATCGCCAAGGAGGCCGGGGTCTCCGTCGGCAACGCGTACTACTACTTCGAGGGCAAGGAACACCTGATCCAGGGCTTCTACGACCGGATCGCCGCCGAGCACCAGGTGGCGGTCCGGGAGATCCTGGACCGGGAGAGCGATCTGGAGGCCCGGCTCGCGGGCGTGCTGCGGGCGTGGCTGGACATCGCCGCCCCCTACCACGAGTTCGCGGTGCAGTTCTTCAAGAACGCCGCCGACCCGGACAGCCCGCTCAGCCCCTTCTCCCCGGAGTCGGAGCACGCGCGCGAGCAGGCCATCAGCGTCCACCGGGAGGTGCTGGCCGGGGCGACGAAGACCAAGGTGGCCGAGGAACTGCGGGACATCCTGCCCGAGTTGATGTGGCTGTCCCAGATGGGGCTCGTCCTGTACTGGATCTTCGACCGGACCGAGGGCCGGGAGCGCAGCTACCGGCTCGCCGAGCGCGGGGCCCGGCTCACCGCGCGGGGCGTCGCGCTGGCCCGCTTCCGGGTGCTGCGGCCGCTCGTGCGCGAGGTGCACGAGCTGTTCACGGACTTCCTGCCGGGCATGACCCGGGCGATCCCGGACCCCGCCACGCGGCGGACCGGCTCCTAGAGCGACCACTCCCAGAGCGCCGTCTCCCAGAGCGACGGCTCCCAGAGCACCGACTCCCGGAGCACGTCAGAGCTGCGTGAGGCTCCAGAGCCGGAACACGCCCGTGCCGTCCGACAGGTACTGGCCGCCGCCGATGTCCTCGGTGGTGACGACGTACTCCTTCGCCTGCCACAGCGGCAGCACCGGCACGTCCTGGGCGACGGTCTGCTGCACCGACTGGAAGTCCCGGTCGGCCTCGCCGCGGTCGGCGTAGCGCCGGCTGTCCTTGATGAGCCGGTCGACGGTCTTGCTGCTGTAGCCGGTGTTCATGGCGCTGCCGGTGCCGACGAGCGCGGCCTGGAAGGTGTCCGGGTCGGGGAAGTCGGCGACCCAGCCGACGGCGTACGCGTCGAGCTCGCCGCTCGCCCAGCGCTTCTGGAAGTCGGTCCACTCGTAGCCCTTGAGGGTGACCTTGAACAGGCCGCTCGCCTCCAGCTCCCGTTTGATCTCGGTGGCCTCCTGCTCACCGGCGCCGCGACCCTTGGCGTAGCCGTAGGTGAAGCGGACGGGCAGGGTCACGCCGGCCTGGGTGAGCAGTTTCCGTGCCTTCTTCCGGTCCGGCTCGGGATAGTCGTCGAAGAACGAGGCGGTGTGCCCGGTGAGGCCCGCCGGGATCAGCGAGTACAGCGGGTCGACGGTGCCGTCGTAGACGGTGGCGGCCAGCCGCTCGCGGTCGATCAGCCAGGCCATGGCCTGCCGGACCTTCGGATTGTGCAGGGGTTTGCCCGCGCGGGTGTTGAAGTACAGGTTGCGGGTCTCGGAGCCGTCCGCCTCGAAGACGCGCTGCGAAGGATCGCTCGGGTTCAGGTCGGCGAGGACCGCGGGCGGCAGCTGGTCGGTCGTGACCTCGACGCGCTTGTCCTTCCACGCGGTGTCCAGGGCGGCGGGGGTGGCGTAGTAGCGCAGTTCGACGGGTCTCTTCGCACCGCCTTTGACCGCGCCCAGGTAGTGGCTGCTGGGCGCGAGGACCGCCCTGGTGTCCTTCGTGTAGCTGGTGAGGGTGTACGGGCCGGTGCCGTCGACACGGCTGCCGGTGCGCAGCTTGCCGGCCGGGTACGCGGTGTGGTCGACGATCGAGCCGGCGCCGGTGGCGACCTTGAACGGGAACGTGGCGTCGGGCGAGGACAGGTGGAAGGTGACGGTCAGCCCGTCGGCGTCCACGGAACGGAGGGTGTCGAGCAGGGACGCCGGGCCGACCGGGGACTTGATCTTCATGATCCGGTCGAAGGAGTACTTCACGTCCTCGCCGGTCATCTTCCGGCCGCTCGGGAAGGTGAGGCCGGAACGCAGTTGGCAGCGGTACGTGGTCAGGTCGCCGTCGGTGAACGCGCAGCTTTTGGCCGCGTCCGGTACGGGTGCGGTGCCGCCGGGGGCGAAGGTGAGCAGCGACTGGAAGACGTTGCTGAACAGCGCCCAGGACCCGGCGTCGTAGGCACCGGCCGGGTCGAGGGACGTGACGGCGTCCGTCGTGCCGACCGTGATGGCCGTGCCGTCCTTCTTCGACGGCACGAGCTGCCAGGCGCCCACACCCACGGCCGCCAGGACCAGCAGTACCGCGAGTATCCGCATGCGAACCGATCGCATCGGCGTTGTCCTCCCAGGCCCGTGGGCCCTTGTGCCAGTGCCACACCCCATTGGGGCACCCCTTTGGGGCGGCCTCACCCAATCACAGGAGTTTGAGCCGGCGGAAGGGAGATCTGCCGAGTTGGGAAAGAACTTACCGATGGGCGTTTCGGTCCGGTTTCACAGCGTGCTCACAGGGTCAGGCCTGCCGTGACGCCAGCTCGATCAGGGTGATGTCCGACGGTGCCCCCACCCGGGTGGGCGGGCCCCAGGCGCCCGCGCCGCGTGAGACGTAGAGCTGGGTGTCGCCGTAGCGCTCCAGGCCCGCGAGGGTCGGGTTCGCGGCGGCGGCGACGAGGTTGCCGGGCCAGAGCTGGCCGCCGTGGGTGTGGCCGGACAGCTGGAGGTCGACGCCGTGCTCGACGGCGTCGTGGATCTGCACGGGCTGGTGGGCGAGCAGCACGCACGCGCGTGCCGTGTCTCGGTCACCGAGGGCCCGGGCGTAGTCGGGGCCCTGGCCCTCGTCCTCGCCGGCGATGTCGTTGACTCCGGCCAGGTCGAAGTACGGCATCTCCCTGCGGGCGTTCTCCAGGGGGACGAGTCCGAGGCGGCGGACCTCCTCGACCCACTGCTCGGCGCCGGAGAAGTACTCGTGGTTCCCGGTGACGAAGTAGGACCCGTGACGGGCCTTCAGCTGCGCCAGCGGGGCCGCCGCGGGGCCCAGGTCCTTGACGCTGCCGTCGACCAGGTCGCCGACGACCGCGATCAGGTCGGGCTGGGTCGCGTTGATCGTGTCGACGACCTTCTGCGCGAAGCCGCGGCCCAGGACCGGGCCGAGGTGCACATCGCTGACCACGGCGATCCGGTACCCGTGCGCGGCGCGCGGCAGTCTGGCCAGGGGCACGGTGACCCGCTTCACCTTCGGCCCGCGCAGCACGCCGTACGTCCCGTACCCCACAGTCCCGACGGCAGCGGCAGCGGCGGCCCCGGCGACGACCCGGGAGACGAAGAGACGGCGGGAGGGGCCGGCGGGGGCGGAGGCGGTGCTGCCGGGGGCGCCCGGGGTGGTGAGCAGCTGCGGGGAGCTGTCGGGGGTGGCGGGTGTGGGGCCGGCTTCGGGGTGAGGGGCGGTGGGGGGAGCGGTCACCGTGCCGCCGGGGTCGGCGTGCGTGGCGGTCGCCGCCACGCACGTGGGGGCACCGCCGGGCGCACCGGCCCCGTCGTCCGTCTGCGGGCCGACCGCCGTCGCGGACAGGGGTGCTCCGCCGGTCCCGTCCGCCTGGGGTGCGGCAGTGGGCTCACCGGCGCCGCCGGGCGCACCCGCCCCGCCGGGCGCCCCGGCACCGGGCTCGGAGCCCGTGCCCGTCGCCCTCGCCCTCGCCCGCCGCTCGAGGAACCACCGCAGCCCGGGCCGTACGGCCTCGCCCGCGACGACCGCCAGCAGCAGGTATATCGACAGGGCCAGCCACAGGAAGCCGGGCCAGGCGAGGACCTGTTGGAGCCAGAAGGGTGCGCCGGCGCGCTCGGCCACCAGGGCCGTGATCGCGAGGACCCAGCCGCCGGCGATCAGGATCGCGCCCGTGCGGCGGGTGAGGCCCGGGCCGCGGGTGGTGTCGCGGAACAGGCGGCGCCACACGTACCAGTTGGCCGTCACGATGACGGCCAGGACGAGCAGTGCGACGAGTACGAAGACGATGGCCACGGTGTCGTGTCTCCCGATTGCCGTTATGACGTCCGGCGCAGTGCGCGCAGACCACGCAACCCGATGGCCCCGATGGCCGTCCCCAATACGAAGGAAACGACGGCGAGCAGCAGGTGCACCCAGAAGTACGCCGTGGGATGACCGTCGTCGAAGGCGAGCCCGCTGCTGTCCTTGACAAGGTTCTTGACGAAAGTGATCCAGATGACCCAGCTCCACACCCCGAAGGCGAGCAGGAACCAGGAGACGGGGCGGCTGAGCTTCATGGCTCCAGTATCGCCAAGGCCTGTCCGGTTCCGTTCCCGGGGTGGGGGCGGAGGCGGGACTTCCCTGCGTACTGCATGTACGTTTCCGGTCGTGCCCGCTCCGAAGAAGACCGCCAGGCGATCCCTGCTGGTCACCTCCGCCGTCCTGTCGTCCCTCGCCCTGGCCGCGCCCGCCGCCGTCGCGGCCCCGAGCCCCTCGGGCAGTCCGTCGGCGAGCCCGTCGGCCACTCCCCCGGCGTCGATGTCGACCGTGGGCGGCGCCCGGCTCGGTAAGCCGGGCACCCAGGTGAACCTGGCGAGCGGCGTGCCGGTGCTGCCGAAGGACGTGAGCGCCCGCTCCTGGATCGTCGCCGACGCCGAGTCCGGTGACGTGCTGGCCGCGCACAACGCGCACTGGCGGCTGGCCCCGGCGAGCACGCTGAAGATGCTGTTCGCGGACACGCTGCTGCCGAAGTTCCCGAGGACGGCCAAGCACAAGGTCGTCTCCTCCGACCTGGCGGGCATCGGCTCGGGTTCCAGCCTGGTCGGGATAAAGGAGGACGAGACCTACACGGTCCACGACCTGTGGCTCGGCGTCTTCCTGCGCTCCGGAAACGATGCCGTGCACGTGCTGTCGGCCATGAACAAGGGCGTCGACAACACCGTCAAGGAGATGAACGAGCACGCCGAGGAGCTCCAGGCCCTCGACACGAACGTCGTCAGCCCGGACGGCTACGACGCCGAGAAGCAGGTCTCGTCCGCCTACGACCTGACGCTGATCGCCCGCTCGGGGCTGCAGAAGAAGGACTTCCGGGAGTACTGCTCGACGGTCCGCGCGAAGTTCCCGGGCCAGACGAAGAAGAACAAGAAGGGCAAGCCGGTCCGCGAGTCCTTCGAGATCCAGAACACCAACCGGCTGCTGAGCGGTGACGCGGGCCTGCCCGTCTACCAAGGCATCGCCGGTGTCAAGAACGGCAACACCACCAACGCCGGTGCCACCTTCACCGGTGTCGCCGAGCGGGACGGCAAGGTTCTGCTGGTGACCGTGATGAATCCGGAGAAGCAGGATCACAACGAGGTCTACAAGGAAACCGCACGGCTGTTCGACTGGGGCTTCAAGGCGGCCGGGAAGGTCCAGCCGGTGGGTGAGCTGGTGCCGCCGAAGAGCGCCGAGCAGGCCGGTTCCCAGCCCGGCGCGAACCCCTCCGGGGAGGCCGGCGGCTCCGGGAGCGGCGCGGGCAGCACGGCCGGGAAGCCGGTGGCCGGCGCCCCGGGCGCGGACGGCTCCGGCGGCATCGGGATCGCGCTCGGCATCACCGGCGGTGTGCTGGTGCTGCTCGCGGGCGGCGCGTTCCTGGTCAACCGCCGTTGGCCGCTGCCGGATCTGGTGCGCCGCCGGACCCGCCCCTGACGTCCGGCACGTCCGGCACGTCCGGCACGTCCTGGACTTCGTCCTGCTTGCTCTGCGTCGCCGTCCAGGAGGCGCAGAACAGCACCAGCTTCGAGGTGAAGTTGATCCACAGCAGCAGCGCGACGGGCACGCCGAACGCGCCGTACATGCTCTTCGCGGCCACGCCCTGCAAGTAGCCGCTGAGCAGCAGTTTCAGCAGTTCGAAGCCGACCGCGCCGGTCAGCGCCGCCACGAACAGGCGGTGGCGCGTGGGCTCGACGCCGGGCAGCAGCGTCAGGACGTAGAGCAGCAGCAGGAAGTCGGCGAGCACGGCGATCAGGAACGCGGCGATGTGCAGCAGGACGCCGCTCCAGCCGCCCTCGTCGATGCCCAGGTGCCGGGTGATCCAGCCGATCATCGCGGAGGCGACGGCGGAGGCGGCGATGGTGACGAGGAGCGCGCCGCCGAGGCCGAGCAGGACGCCCGCGTCCTTGACGTAGCGCAGGACCGGGTTCTCCTCCTCGTCGGGCAGCTCCCACACCGCGCGCAGGCACTCGCGCATCGAGCCGGCCCAGCTGACACCGGTGAAGAACAGCAGCGCGCCCGCGATGAGGCCGATCGCGCCGGCGTTGTCCACCAGGCCGGCGATGTCCAGCTGGTCGGAGATGCCGGGCACCTGCTCGGCGAGCTTGTCCTGGAGCTTGTTCTGCTGCTCCGTGCTGAGCGTGCCGGCGGCGATCGTGGCGGACACCGTCAGCAGCGGGAACAGCGCCACGAAACTCGTGAAGGTCATCGCGGCGGCCAGCCGCGTCCACTTCACGCGGTCCAGCCGCTCGTACGACCGCCACGCGTGGGTGATCATCAGCCGCTCCGCCCACGGCCCGACGACCGGGAGCCTTTTCAGCCAGTCCATGATCCGACTCTGCCCTCCGCCCGGAAGACCCATGTACGGGTACCCCAGAACCGCAGAATCGTGGCCAGCACCATGCCGATGACCGCGCCGGAGAGGGTGTCGGCGCGCTGGGAGGTGAGTCCGAGGCCGTAGTGGCTGACGGCGAGGCAGAGCAGTTGGACGGCGGCGCCGGCGAGGTTCACCAGGAAGAAGGCTGCGTACGGGCGCAGGCCGCTGATCCGCCTGTCCCGGTAGGTGCCGAGGGCGTTGCCGGCGTAGGCGACCGAGCAGGCCGCGACGAAGGACAGGGCCTTGGCGGTGAGCGGGCCGAGTCCGGCGGGGCCGCGCAGGCAGGTGAACAGGGCCAGGTCGACGGCGTAGGCGAGGAGACCGACGACGGCGAAACCCAGGAGCTCCCGGCGGCCGGGGGCTGGGGGGCCCGACCACGCGCGCGTGGTCACCAATTGGCCACCGCCAGGCCGTACATCGCCACCCACACCAGGCCGATCAGGGCGAGCGCCCGGTCGCGCAGGACGACGTCCTCGGGTTCGCCGGCCGTGCCCCGGTCGGCGAAGACGGCGTACCGGAGGATCGCCAGGATGAAGGCGACCATGGACAGCTGCCGCCAGGGCAGCACGCTGGTGTGCGGGACGCCGCCCTCCTCCATGGCCCACAAGCAGTAGCCGAGGACGGCGGCACCGGCCGCGAGCTGCCAGACGAAGCGGAGATAGCCGGTGGTGTACTCGGTGAGCAACGCGCGTGTGGCGCCCGCCTTTCCGGCCATCTGCACGGCTTCGGAGTAGCGCTTGGCCGCCACCATGAACAGCGCGCCGAAGCCGGTCGTGATCAGGAACCAGCGCGACAGCGGGATGCCGAGCGCGAGCCCGCCGATCATCGCCCGCATGAGGAAGCCGGTCGTGACGACGGCGAGGTCGACGACGAGGACGTGCTTGAGGCTGACGCAGTAGGCCAGTTGCATGGCGAGGTAGGCGGTCAGCAGGGCGGCGACGGCCGGGGAGCAGAGCCAGGCCGCGGCGGCGGGGGCGAGCAGGCCGAGGCAGCCGCCGACGGCGTAGGCGAGCGGTACGGGGACCTGTCCGGCGGCGACCGGGCGGTGCCGTTTGGTGGGGTGGGCGCGGTCAGCCTCGGCGTCGCGGGCGTCGTTGACGAGGTAGACGGCGGCGGCGCAGGCGGTGAAGAGGACGAAGACAAGGGCGAGTTGCAGCAGAGCGTGCCGGGAGAAGAGCTCGCCGGCGGCCGCCGGGGCGGCGACCACGAGGACGTTCTTCACCCACTGCCGGGGCCGGGCGGTCCGCAGGAGACCGGCCAGGACACCGCCCTTGTCCGGTGGCGCGGACGGTGCTTCGTGGGTGCGCTGCCGCAGGACGGCCGTCTCAGCCATGGTGGGCCCCTCCCCTCATCCAGCGGGCGCCGAGCCGAGCCGTGAGCGCACCGAGGGCCGCGCCCGCGGCGACGTCCGAGGGGTAGTGGACGCCGGCCACCAGCCGTGAGAGGCACACGGCGGCGGCGAGCGGCGGGACGGTGTGCGCTCCCAGGGCGCCGAAGGCGACGGCGGCGGCAGCGGCGGAGGTGGCGTGCGAGCTGGGGAAGGAGTGCCGGCCGGCGGTGCGCACCAGGGGCTCGACGTGCGCGGGGCGCGGGCGGCGCACGACCCGTTTCACCCCGATGCTGACGAGGTGCGCCCCCGCGGTGAGCGCCGTGCCGCGCAGCCAGGCGCCGCGTCTTGGGCCGTCGCCGGCGGCTCCGGCGAGGCCCGCCGCCAGCCACAGCGCCGCGTGTTCCCCCGCCCAGGACAGGGCGCGTGCGGCGCCCGCCACGCGCGGGTCGGTGCCGCACGCCCTGAGCGCCGAAACGATCCGGTGATCCATGTCGTGCAGGTCGTCGAGGTCGTCCATGTGGACTCACTGTTCACGCCCACCTGGCCTGAACTCCGGCAATATTGAGCGACATCCCATTAATCACCCGTTTCGGGGAGGGATGCCATGTTCTCGAACTGATAGCTCACACAGGGGCGATACGGTCACGGACATGTCTGCCGACACCGATTCCGACCCGGACGTCATGGGCCTGGACCACACCACCGTCACCGGCTGGGGCCGCACCGCTCCCACCGCCGCCCGGCTGATCCGTCCGCGGACGTACGAGGAGGCCGCGGCCGCCGTCCGCGACTGCGGGGCCCGCGGCGGGATCCCCCGGGGCCTGGGACGGGCGTACGGGGACGCGGCGCAGAACGCGGGCGGGTCCGTGCTCGACATGACGGGCCTGGACCGCGTGCACGCGATCGACGCCGACGGCGGCACCGTGCTGTGCGACGCGGGCGTCTCCCTGCACCGGCTGATGGAGGTGCTGCTGCCGCTCGGCTGGTTCGTGCCGGTCACCCCCGGCACCCGCTACGTCACCGTCGGCGGGGCGATCGGCGCCGACATCCACGGCAAGAACCACCACGTCTCGGGCTCCTTCGCGCGGCACGTGCTCGCCCTCGAACTGCTCACCGCGGACGGCGAGATCCACACGGTGATCCCCGGCACGTCGCTCTTCGACGCGACCGCCGGCGGCATGGGCCTGACCGGGGTCATCCTCACCGCGACGATCCGGCTCCAGCCGGTCGAGTCCTCGCTGATGTCGGTCGACACCGAACGGGCGGCGGACTTGGACGACCTGATGGCCCGGCTGGCGGCCACCGACCACCGCTACCGCTACTCGGTCGCCTGGATCGACCTGCTGGCCCGGGGCGCCGCCACCGGCCGCGCGGTCCTCACCCGCGGCGACCACGCGCCCCTGGACGCGCTCCCGGCACGGCTGCGCCGCGATCCGCTCGCCTTTCGCACCTCGCGCCTCCCCTCCGCCCCCGGCGTCCTGCCCGAGGGCCTGCTCACCCGGACGACCGTGGGCCTGTTCAACGAGCTCTGGTACCGCAAGGCCCCCCGCGCGCGCACCGGCCGACTCCAGCGGATCTCCGCCTTCTTCCACCCCCTGGACGGCGTGCCGCACTGGAACCGCGTCTACGGGCGGGGCGGTTTCGTGCAGTACCAGTTCGTCGTCGGCTACGGCCAGGAGGACGCCCTGCGCCGCATCGTGCGCCGGATCTCCGAACGCCGCTGCCCGTCCTTCCTGGCCGTCCTCAAGCGCTTCGGTGAGTCCGACCCGGGCTGGCTGTCCTTCCCGGTGCCCGGCTGGACGCTGGCGCTGGACATCCCGGCGGGACTGCCCGGCCTCGGCGCGTTCCTCGACGAACTCGACGAGGAGGTGGCCGCCGCCGGCGGACGCGTCTACCTCGCCAAGGACGCCCGGCTGCGCCCGGACCTGCTCGCGGCCATGTACCCGCGCCTGGACGACTTCCGCGCCCTGCGCGCCGAGCTGGACCCGCACGGGGTGTTCGTGTCCGACCTGGCCCGCCGCCTCCATCTCTGAGCGATCCCTAGGAGCTGTCATGAAGGACGCCTTCGGTCTCCCCCAGTCCCTGCTCGTCCTCGGCGGTACGTCCGAGATCGCGCTGGCCACCGCCCGCCGGCTGATCGCCCGCCGCACCCGCACGGTCTGGCTGGCCGGCCGCCCGTCACCCGCCCTGGAGGAGGCCGCCGGGCAGTTGCGCGGGCTGGGGGCGGACGTGCACACCGTCGCCTTCGACGCGCTCGACCCCACCTCCCACGAGGCCGTGCTCGGCAAGGTCTTCGCCGAGGGCGACATCGACATGGTGCTGCTCGCCTTCGGCCTCCTCGGCGACCAGGCCCGCGACGAACGCGACCCGGAGGCGGCGGTGCGGGTCGCGCAGACCAACTACACCGGCGCGGTCTCGGCGGGCCTGGTGTGCGCCCGCTCGCTCCAGTCGCAGGGGCACGGCTCGCTGGTCGTGATGTCCTCCGTCGCGGGCGAGCGGGCCCGCCGCGCCAACTTCATCTACGGCTCCAGCAAGGCCGGCCTCGACGCCTTCGCGCAGGGCCTGGGCGACGCGCTGCACGGCACGGGCGTGCACGTCATGGTCGTCCGCCCCGGCTTCGTGCGGACGCGGATGACCGCCGGGCTGCCCGAGGCGCCGCTGGCGACCACGCCCGAGGCGGTGGCGACGGCCGTCGAGGTGGGGCTGCGGCGCCGCTCGGAGACGGTGTGGGTGCCGGGGGCGCTGCGCGTGGTGATGGCGGCGCTGCGGCACCTGCCGCGCGGGGTGTTCCGGCGGCTGCCCGTCTGATCCGCGAGCGGATCAGACGGTGGGGACCGAGCCGCGCTCCACGCGGCCGGTCTGCGGGGGGACCACCGAGCCGCCGAAGGGGAACTCGCGCAGCTTGCGCCAGACGCCGTCGGCGCCCTGCTCGTAGAGGGCGAAGCCGGTGCACGGCCACTCGGCCTCGTAGCCGGCGAGTTCCTCGAAGGCGCGGTCCATCGCCGCTTCCTCGATGCCGTGCGCCACGGTGACGTGGGGGTGGTACGGGAACTGCAGTTCCCGTGCGGCCGGCCCGGCGGGGTCGCGGACCTGCTCCTGGAGCCGGGTGCAGGCCTCCGCGCCCGAGACGACCCGGACGAAGACGACCGGGGACAGGGGCCGGAACGTGCCGGTCCCCGACAGCCGCATCGGGAACGGCCGGCCGGCCGCGGCGACCTCGGCCAGATGAGCCTCGACGGCCGACAGGGCGGACTCGTCGATCTCCGTCGGCGGCAGCAGGGTGACATGCGTGGGGATGCCGTGAGCCGCGGCGTCGCCGAAGCCCGCGCGCAGCTGCTGGAGCTCGCTGCCGTGAGGCTCCGGGACCGCGATCGAGACACCGATCGTTACGGTCCCCACGTCGTCTCCTGTCGTCAAGTTTGCGGGTCGCTGATACGACCACCCGGTTATCGACTGTACGGCCACGACCCGGTTCCAGGCAGGCGCAACGGAAGTGATGTACAGCGCTGTGCGGTGGTGCGCCTGTGCGCGGGAGCGGGTTCAGTGCTTGGCGGGCAGGAAGCCGACCTTGTCGTACGCCTGCGCGAGGGTCTCGGCGGCGACGGCGCGGGCCTTCTCGGCGCCCTTGGCCAGGATCGAGTCGAGCGTCTCCGGGTCGTCCAGGTACTGCTGGGTGCGCTCCCGGAACGGCGTGACGAAGTCGACCATGATCTCGGCGAGGTCCGTCTTGAGCGCGCCGTACATCTTGCCGGTGTACTTCTCCTCCAGCTCGCCGATGGTCTCGCCGGTGAGGGTCGAGTAGATCGTGAGGAGGTTGCTGATGCCCGGCTTGTTCTCGGCGTCGTAGCGGATCACCGTGTCGGTGTCGGTGACGGCGCTCTTGACCTTCTTCGCGGTGGCCTTCGGCTCGTCGAGGAGGTTGATGAGGCCCTTCGGCGTGGACGCCGACTTGCTCATCTTGATCGACGGGTCCTGAAGGTCGTAGATCTTCGCCGTCTCCCGGAGGATGTACGGCTTCGGGACGGTGAAGATCTGGCCGAAACGGCCGTTGAAGCGCTCCGCGAGGTCGCGGGTGAGCTCGACGTGCTGGCGCTGGTCCTCGCCGACCGGGACCTCGTGCGCCTGGTAGAGCAGGATGTCCGCGACCTGGAGGATCGGGTACGTGAACAGGCCGACGGAGGCGCGCTCGGCGCCCTGCTTGGCGGCCTTGTCCTTGAACTGGGTCATCCGGCTCGCCTCGCCGAAGCCGGTGAGGCAGTTCATGACCCAGGCGAGCTGGGCGTGCTCGGGGACGTGGCTCTGGACGAAGAGCGTGCAGCGGTCCGGGTCAAGGCCCGCGGCGAGCAGCTGGGCGGCGGCCAGGCGCGTGTTCGCACGCAGGTCCTTCGGGTCCTGCGGGATGGTGATCGCGTGCAGGTCGACGACCATGTAGAACGCGTCGTGGGTCTCCTGGAGGGCCACCCACTGGCGGACGGCGCCGAGGTAGTTGCCGAGGTGGAACGAGCCTGCGGTGGGCTGGATTCCGGAGAGCACGCGGGGTCGGTCAGAGGCCATGTTGCTTATTGTCTCAGAGGGCCGTGGGTGGTTTCGGCGGGTGGGGAACTGCGGACCGTTCGTGGTTGATCGCGCAGTTCCCCGCGCCCCTTACGGGGCGCTTCAGCCGAGGTCGATCTCGGGGTACAGCGGGAAGGCCGCCACGAGGTCCGTCGCGCGGTGGCTGATCTCGTCGGCGATCTTCGCGTCGAGGACGTGGGCCGCCTTGGAGGGGGCGCCCGACTTGGTGGTGCCCGGCTCGGTGGTGGTGAGGACGCGGTCGATCAGGGCCGCGACCTCGTCCATCTCCGCCGTGCCGAGGCCGCGGGTGGTCAGGGCCGGGGTACCGATGCGGATGCCGGAGGTGTACCAGGCGCCGTTCGGGTCGGCGGGGATCGCGTTGCGGTTGGTGACGATGCCCGAGTCGAGCAGCGCGGCCTCCGCCTGGCGGCCGGTGAGGCCGTAGGAGGAGGCGACGTCGATCAGGTTCAGGTGGTTGTCCGTGCCGCCGGTCACCAGGGTCGCGCCGCGCCGCATCAGGCCCTCGGCCAGGGCGCGGGAGTTGTCGACGATGCGCTGGGCGTAGTCGCGGAAGGACTCCTGGCGGGCCTCCGCGAGGGCGACGGCCTTGGCGGCCATGACGTGCGGGAGCGGGCCGCCGAGGACCATCGGGCAGCCGCGGTCGACCTGGTCCTTGAGCGAGTCGTCGCACAGGACCATGCCGCCGCGGGGGCCGCGCAGCGACTTGTGGGTGGTCGTCGTCACGATCTGGGCGTGCGGGACCGGGTCGAAGTCGCCGGTGAGGACCTTGCCCGCGACCAGGCCGGCGAAGTGCGCCATGTCGACCATGAGGGTCGCGCCGACCTCGTCGGCGATCTCGCGCATGATCCGGAAGTTCACCAGGCGGGGGTAGGCCGAGTAGCCCGCGACGATGATCAGCGGCTTGAACTCGCGGGCCGAGGTACGCAGGGCCTCGTAGTCGATGAGGCCGGTGGCCGGGTCCGTGCCGTAGGAGCGCTGGTCGAACATCTTGCCCGAGATGTTCGGGCGGAAGCCGTGGGTGAGGTGGCCGCCGGCGTCCAGTGACATGCCGAGCATGCGCTGGTTGCCGAAGGCGCGGCGCAGCTCCGCCCAGTCGGCCTCGGAGAGGTCGTTGACCTGGCGGGCGCCGGCCTTCTCCAGGGCCGGGACCTCGACGCGCTGGGCGAGGACCGACCAGAAGGCGACGAGGTTGGCGTCGATGCCGGAGTGCGGCTGGACGTAGGCGTGGCGGGCGCCGAAGAGTTCCTTGGCGTGCTCGGCGGCGAGGGACTCGACGGTGTCGACGTTGCGGCAGCCGGCGTAGAAGCGGCGGCCGATGGTGCCCTCGGCGTACTTGTCGCTGAACCAGTTGCCCATCGCCAGCAGGGTGGCCGGGGAGGCGTAGTTCTCCGAGGCGATCAGCTTGAGCATCTCGCGCTGGTCGGCGACCTCCTGGCCGATCGCGTCGGCCACGCGCGGCTCGACGGCGCGGATGACGTCGAGGGCGGCGCGGTAGGCGGTGGAAGCGGTGGAGAGGGGCTCGGCTGGCATGTGGGACCTCCGGACGTTGCGTTCAGCGTTCACGGTACGGCCCAGGCGCACGGCTCTCTCTGCTCGGGCCGCTCCCCGATGGTTCGTCCCATCCCAGCGCGCCAGTCACGGCCCGTGGATCAGGGTACCGGGTGAGGGGGTGGGGGAGCATCTGCCGGGTGGGCGTCGTTGCCTGGTGCGGGTGCCGCTGTGGCTTGTCGCGCCCCGCGGCGGAGCCGCACATCGATGCGGCCCCGCGCCCCTAGGTAGCGTCTTATCGATCACGCATCGAGCCAGATGAGTGTGCTGGCCAGGGTTATGGCGGCGAGGTAGCGGTCGGGCTGTTTGTCGTAGC
>NZ_JBEXSR010000034.1:76550-105955 GCF_040613735.1 Streptomyces sp. NPDC006235 | reverse complement strand
GCCCGGTTACATTCCGAACCCGGAAGCTAAGCCTTACAGCGCCGATGGTACTGCAGGGGGGACCCTGTGGGAGAGTAGGACGCCGCCGAACAATTTTTGAAAAAGGCCCACACCTTACGGTGTGGGCCTTTTTGCGTTTCACGAGCGTGTTTTCATGACGGCTGAACCAGTTTTGTGTCGTACGCCAGGATCACCGCCTGAATGCGGTCGCGGGAGCCTGTCTTCGCGAGGATGCGGCCCACGTGCGTTTTCACCGTCGACTCGGCCAGGTGGAGGCGCGCGGCTATCTCCGTGTTCGTCCAGCCCTGGCCGATGACCGTGAGGATTTCGCGTTCCCGGTCGGTGAGGGAAGCGAGACGGGGGTCCTCCTGCGGCGGGGCTTCGGTTCGCGACGGGTCCGTCGGCAGGTGGTGGACGTAGGCGTCGAGGAGGCGGCGGGTCAGGCTGGGGGCGACGACCGCGTCTCCCGTGGCGACCGCGCGGATGCCGGCCAGGAGCTCCTCGGGCTGGGCGTCCTTGACGAGGAAGCCGGAGGCTCCTGCGCGGAGTCCGGCGTAGGCGTACTCGTCGAGGTCGAACGTGGTGACGATCAGGATGCGGGTGCGGTCGCCGGCGGCGGTGATGCGGCGGGTCGCCTCGATGCCGTCCAGGCCGGGCATGCGGATGTCCATGAGGACGACGTCGGGGTGGAGTTCGGCCGCCAGGCGGACCGCTTCGCTGCCGTTCGTCGCCTCGCCCACGACCGTCATGTCGTCTTGGCTCTCCAGGAGCATGCGGGAGCCGAAGCGCTGGAGGGGCTGGTCGTCGGCGATGAGGACCGTGGTCACTGCGGGTTTTCCTCCGGGAGGTGTAGGCGGACGCGCCAGCCCTGCTCGGGGTGCGGGCGGGGGCCGGCCTCAAGTGTGCCGCCGTAGAGGGCTGTTCGCTCGCGCATTCCGGGCAGGCCGCGACCGTCTTGGGCTGTGCCGTCGGTTCGGGCGGCGGTGCCTGTGTCCGTGATCGTCACGGTCACGGCCCCCTTGTCCTCGTACGACAGCTCTATCTGTGCGGTGGCGGCGGGGCCTGCGTGTTTGAGGGTGTTGGTGAGCGCTTCCTGGATCACGCGGTAGACCGTGAGCTGGCGGCCTGGAGGGAGGGTCGGGCTGCCGTGGGTGGTGGCGTGGACGGGGAGGCCTGCGGAGCGGACGCCGTCGAGGAGGTGGCCGAGGTCCGTGAGGCCGGGCTGGGGGGCCAGGTCCGCCTGGTTCTGCTCGTCCTCCCGCATGACGTCCAGGAGGCGGCGGAGTTCGGTGAGGGCTTGGCGGCTGGTGGTGGCGATGGCATCGAGGGCTTGGGCGGCGCGTTCCGGGGACTTGGCGGCCGCGTATCTGCCGCCGTCGGCGAGGCCGGTGATGACGGAGAGGTTGTGGCCGAGGATGTCGTGCATCTCGCGGGCGATGCGGGCGCGTTCCGCGGCGGTGGCGAGTCGGGCCTGCTGGTCGCGTTCGGTCTCCAGGCGGCGGGCGCGGTCCTCCAAGGCCTCGGTGTAGTTGCGGCGGGTGCGGACCGTGATGCCGATGAGGGCGGCCACGGTGAGGGACATCAGCTGGGAGCCCAGCTGCTGGTCCCAGGTGCCCTCCCCGTGGCGGGCGACCGATACCAGGACCGGTGCGATCACCAGGGCCGTCGCCCACCACAGGTCGCGCAGGGGCCGACGCAGGGCGATGTGGTAGACGACGGCGAGCTGGAGCAGGGCTGCCTGGAGGGCCGCGCCTGTCCAGGCGTTGAGGAGGGCGAAGAGGGCCATGGCGGCGAGGACGGCCCGCGGGTGGGTGCGTCGCCAGAGGAGGGGGACGGAGAGGCCGAGGCTCAGGGCGAGGAGGAGCCAGCCGGGGACGTCGAGGTTGTGGGCGTTGTGGCGCCAGCCGCCGCCGACGTAGTCGATCAGGGCCGCTGTCACCCAGAAGCCGGTGATGTGGGCGTCCCACAGCAGGGGGTGGCGTCGGTCGAAGGCGCGCACCCGGCTGGTGAGGCGGTGTGCGTACTCGGTGAGGGGCTCCGGTGCCCGTTCTTCCGTCACGGGGTTCATCGTGCGGGTTTCCGATGCCGCTTGTCAGACGTCTCGGCGTCGTAGGACCGCCGCGGCCAGCGCGAGGGTCGCCGTCGTCCAGAGGGCCATGGCGAGGAGGGCGGCGCCGGGGGAGGCCGTGCCGGGCAGGGGCTGGGCGGTGGTGAGGGTCTCCAGGGCCTTGCCGGGGAAGTAGCGGACGGCGTCGTCGACGATGTCGTACGGGAGCATGGCCAGGACCTCCGGGACGATCATGATGAGGCCGGTGAAGACGCCGATGGCCATCGGGACCGAGCGGAGCAGGGCGCCGATGCCGAGGCCGAGGACGGCGAGGAGGGTGAGGCCGGCCGCGTTGCCGGCGAGGGCCCGCAGGACGCCCGGGTCGCCGAGGGAGGCCGCCTGGTCGGTGCCGGTGAGGAAGGACTGGGCGAGGGGGAAGGTGACGAGGTTCGTCAGCAGGGTGAGGGGCAAGGCGATCGCGGCCAGGACGGCCGCCTTGGACCAGAGGACGGGCAGGCGCCGGGGGACGGCGGTCATCGTGGCGCGGATCTGGCCCGTGGAGTACTCGCCGGCCGTGGCGAGGATGCCGAGCACGCCGAGGTTGATCGTGGCGAACTGGGTGCCGAGGAGGATGAAGAGGACCGTGTCCATCCCGCCTTCGCCGGTGCCGTCATAGGCGGCGGCCAGGCCCATGCCCATGGCGACGGTCAGCAGGCTCGTCGCGACGAGGGTGATCCAGGTGGAGCGCAGGGTCTGGAGCTTGTGCCACTCGGAGCGCAGGACACGGGCCGGGGTCACGCGGTAGGGGAGGGTCGCCGTGGTCATGCTGCCGCTCCTTCGAGGGTCGCGGTGTACTCCACCGCGTCGCGGGTGAGGTCCATGAAGGCCTCCTCCAGGGAAGCGGCGTTGGGGGTCAGTTCGTAGACGGGGATGCCGTGGGCGGCTGCCGTGCGGCCGATGTGTTCGGCGTCCGTGCCGCGGACCTGGAAGGTGCCGGGGGTGTCGGTGGTGATGTCGACGCCGGGCGCGGTGAGGAGCCGTACGAGGTCGGGGGCGCGCGGGGTGACGACCTTGACGGTGCCCGCGCCGGAGTCGCGGACGAAGTCGGTGACCGTGGTGTCGGCGAGGAGGCGGCCGCGGCCGATGATCACCAGGTGCTCGGCGGTGAGGGCCATCTCGCTCATCAGATGGGAGGAGACGAGGACCGTGCGGCCCTCGGCGGCGAGGGACTTCAGGAGGGTGCGGATCCACAGCACGCCCTCCGGGTCGAGGCCGTTGACCGGCTCGTCGAGGATGAGCGTGGCCGGGTCGCCGAGCAGGGCGGCGGCGATGCCGAGGCGTTGGCCCATGCCGAGGGAGAAGCCCTTGACGCGGCGGTGGGCCACGTCGGTCAGGCCGGTGAGGGCGAGGACCTGCTCGACCCGGGTGCGGGGGATGCCGTGCGTGAGGGCGAGGGCGCGCAGGTGGTGGTAGGCCGTGCGGCCGGGGTGGACCGAGCGGGCCTCCAGGAGGGCGCCGACCTCGGTGAGGGGCGCGGGGTGGGTGGCGTAGGAGCGTCCGGCCACGGTGGCGTGGCCGCGGGTGGGGGCGTCGAGGCCGAGGATCATGCGCATGGTCGTGGACTTGCCGGCGCCGTTGGGGCCGAGGAAGCCGGTGACCGTTCCGGGGCGGACGGTGAAGGACAGGTCCGTGACGACCGTCCGGTCGCCGTAGCGTTTGGTCAGTTCGTGTGCCGTCAGCATGCTTCGATGCTCGTGCGTGCGGGGGCGGCGGGCGTCGGACCGGCGGTGGTAATCGGGGTGAGGGGTGTCGTACCCGGGTACTACCGTTGCCGGCATGAGCTATGTGATCCGGTCCGTCCGTGCTGATGAGTGGCCCGCGGCGAAGGAGCTGCGGCTCGCGGCGCTGCGGGATCCGGTGGCGCACCTGGCGTTCCTGGAGACGTACGAGGAAGCCGAGGCCCGGCCGGACTCCTTCTGGCAGGAGCGGACGGCGAGGGGCGCAGAAGGGGCCGACCAGGCTCAGCAGATCATCGCGGAGGGGCCCGACGGGCGGTGGGTGGGCACGCTGACCGTGCTCGTGGAGGAGCCCGGGACGACCGACTGGGCCGGGTTTCCGGTGGAGCGGAAGCAGGGGCACATCGTCGGCGTGTTCGTACGGCCCGAGGAGCGCGGGAGCGGGCTGACCGAGGTGCTGTTCGACGCGGCCCTGGAGTGGGCGTGGGGGCGGGGTCTGGAGCGGGTGCGGCTCATCGTGCACGAGGAGAACGGGCGGGCGCAGCGGTTCTATCGCCGGGCCGGGTTCCTGCCGAGCGGGCTGACCGTTCCTCTGGGGGACGCCCGGGAGCTGGAGTTCGTGCTGGAGCGGAGCTCCGCTGGGGTGCCGTTCTCAGACCGGTAGTTCGTCGTGCGGCCAGCGGGCGCGGCCCTGTTCGCGGGAGCGGAGCAGGGCCAGGGCCGGCATGCCCCGGTCCGCTCCGGTGGCCAGCAGTTCCGGGAGCTGGGGGAGCGGGGCCACGGCGGCGACGTCGTCCAGGACGAGGGTGAATGGTGGGTCGAGGCGACCGGAGGATGACCGTTCGGCCATGCGCCGGCCGCGCTCGACCACGCTGGAGACGAGGGCCGTCAGGAGGGGCATAGCGCCCGGGTTCGTCCTGGGGTCCTCGATGGATTCACCCACCACATAAAGCGTGCCCCCTTCGTCGACGAAGGAATCCAGGGCGAGGGCATCATTTCGGTTGGGAGTGCAGGCCTCGCGGATGTTGACCGTGGACAGGGCGGCGAGGGCACGGGTCGTCAGCTGCTGGGCCATGTCCCGGCGTTCGGGGTGAGCGGTGAGGGCGCCTTCGAGTTCGCCCGCGGAGCCGGGGGCGGCCTTGGGGTTGGTACGGAGGATGCGTACGGCGTCCTGGATCTGGGTGCCCTGGGACCAGCGGTGGACGTGGCGGATGGTGCGGCCGTCGATGGCGGCGGCGTGCAGGTAGCTCCGCAGGAGTGTCTCGGCGGTGTCGCTGAGGGCCTGGTCGAGTTTGGCGGTGGGGCGGACGGGGGCGAGGAGGGCGGTTGCTCTTCCCGTCGCGGTGGCCTTGTCCTCGCAGCCTGCGGTGGGGGACCAGTGGAGGCGGGCGGGGGTGGCGCAGAGGTGGATGGGGTCGTAGAGGTGGGTGGGGCCGAGTTTGGCCCGGGCGTCCTTGGTTTCCTGCCAGACGGCTGGGTTCGAGGTGACGATGAGGGCCGGGCCCTCGGCGTCGCGTACGGCCTGGGTGGCGGTGGTTTGGCGGGTTTCCCTCGGGGCTACGAGGATTTTCTCCCAGCCGCCCACCCGCTCCTGCCCGAACGGAGAAGCAGGGCTCGCGGCCGCCGGGGCCGGGGCGAGGGGTGCCGTCGGCTCCAGGAGGTGCGCGGGTGCGGGGTCGGGGGCTGCGCGGCGGGGGGTGGGGACGTCGTGCTGCGCCGGCGTGGGGGTGGTGTGCTGCGTCGATGCGGTGGTGGTGTGCTGCGTCGGCGCGGGGGCGTCGTGCGGCGTGGGTGTCGGTGCCATGTGCTGTGCCGATGCGGGAGCGTTGTACTGCGCAGGGGTCGGTGCCCTGTGCTGCTGTGTCGTCGGCATCTCGTGGTGTGTCGGGCCACCTGCCCCGTACGCGACCCCCGTCGGATCCGGCGGGGCCATCCTCTCCGCCCGGCGCCTCGCGCGGACCGCTCGCCACCTGGCCAGCGTGCCCATCACGAACACCGTCAGGACGATGAGGATCATCAGCTGGCCGATGAACAGGCCCCAGAACAGGCCGTAGTCCGAGAGTTCGCCGGGGGGTGTGTCGGGCCAGGCGCCTTGGATGTCGTGGGGCTGGGCGATGAGGCCGCGCATGGCCAAGGGCGTGCGGGTGAAGGTGACGCCGGACGGCCAGGAGCCGTGGGCGAACAGGGCGGCGAGGCCGGTGGCCGTCCACACCAGCAGGGTCATGCCGAGGAGGAACGCGAGTATGCCGACCAGCAGGCCGTCGGGGATGCCTCCCTGGCTGTCGTGCCGACTGCGGCGGTCGTCCGGTCTCACGCGTCCTCCCCCTATGCCACCGTCGATTCGGAGTCGCCCAGGTGGTGCTCCACGAAGGCCGCCGCCCGTTCCTCCGCCTCGAGTTCGGCGGCGCGCAGGGCGTCGTCCTCGAGTTGGGCGGAGGACTCGGTCATCGCACGGTCGGTGAAGACCAGGGGGCGTTCGGTCTCCGTGACCAGGTGTTTGACGACCTGGACGTTGCCGTTGACGTCCCAGACGGCGATGCCGGGGGTGAGGGTGGGGATGATTTCCACCGCCCAGCGGGGGAGGCCCAGGACGCGGCCCGTGGCTCTGGCCTCGTCGGCTTTCTGGGCGTAGATCGTTCTCGTCGAGGCCATTTTCAGGATCGCCGCGGCCTCCTTGGCCGCCGCGCCGTCGACGACGTCGGAGAGGTGGTGGACGACCGCCACGAAGGACAGGCCGAGCCGGCGGCCGAACTTCAGCAGGCGCTGGAACAGCTGGGCGACGAAGGGGCTGTTGATGATGTGCCAGGCCTCCTCGACCAGGAAGATGCGCTTCTTCCGGTCGGGGCGGATCCAGGTGTGCTCCAGCCAGACGCCGACGATCGCCATGAGGATGGGCATGGCGATGGAGTTGCGGTCGATGTGGGAGAGGTCGAAGACGATGAGCGGGGCGTCGAGGTCGATGCCGACCGTGGTCGGGCCGTCGAACATGCCGCGCAGGTCACCGTCGACGAGTCGGTCCAGGACCAGGGCGACGTCGAGGCCCCAGGCCCGTACGTCGTCTATGGCGACGTTCATCGCCTCGGCCGACTCGGGCTCGGGGTGGCGCAGCTGCTCGACGATGTCGGTGAGGACGGGCTGGCGGTCGACGATGGTCTCGTTGACGTAGGCGTGCGCGACCTTGAGGGCAAAGCCGGAGCGCTCGTCCAGGCCGTGGCCCATCGCGACCTCGATGATCGTGCGGAGCAGCGCGAGCTGGCCCGTGGTCGTGATCGCGGGGTCGAGCGGGTTGAGGCGGATCCCCATGTCCAGGGCGGCCATGGGGTCCAGGCGGATGGGAGTTATCCCCAGCTCCTGGGCGATGAGGTTCCATTCGCCCACCCCGTCCTCGCCCTGGGCGTCCAGGACGACGACCTGGCGGTCGCGGAAGCGGAGCTGGCGCAGGACGTACGTCTTCTCCAGCGCCGACTTGCCGTTGCCGGACTCTCCGAGGACCAGCCAGTGGGGGGCGGGGAGCTGCTGGCCGTAGAGCTGGAAGGGGTCGTAGATGTAGCCCTTTCCGGAGTACACCTCGCGGCCGATGATGACGCCGGAGTCGCCGAGGCCGGGGGCGGCGGTCGGGAGGTAGACCGCCTGGGCCTGGCCCGTGGACGTGCGCACCGGGAGCCGGGTCGTCTCGACCTTCCCGAAGAGGAAGGACGTGAAGGCGTCGGTGAGGACGGACAGCGGGTCCCGCATCAGGTCCTACCTCCGAATGCCGGTGGCGAAGGGAAGGGTGTTCACGAAGGCGCGGTGGTGCTCGCGGTCGCACCACTCCAGCTTCAGGTACGACTTTCCGGCCGAGGCCCTTATCGTGCGCTTGTCGCGGGCGAGGGCCTCGGGGGAGCGGGAGGAGACGGTGATGTAGCCGACCAGGTTGACGCCGGCGGCGCCGCTGGCGAGGTCCTCGCCGCGCTGGTCGAGCCGGGAGTTCGCGGCCACGTCACGCGGGTCGATGGTGCGGTTCATCTTGGCGGCGCGGGACGCCTCGGCCTCGTCGTTGGTCTTCTCCGTGAGCATGCGCTCGATGGCGACCTCGGTGGGTTCGAGGTCCATGGTGACCGCGACCGTGCGAATGACGTCCGGGGTGTGGACGAGCAGCGGGGCGAGGAAGTTGACGCCGACGGGGGTCATCGGCCACTCCTTCACCCAGGCCGTGGCGTGGCACCAGGGGGCGCGGGTGGAGGACTCGCGGGTCTTGGCCTGGAGGTAGGTGGGCTCCATGGCGTCCAGCTCGGCCGGCCAGGCATTACGTTTCGTCATGGCCTGGATGTGGTCGATCGGGTGGTCCGGGTCGTACATGGAGTGGATCAGCGAGGACAGTCTGCTCTGGCCGAGGGGCTGCCGTACGCGGATGTCGGCCTCCTGCAGGCGCGAGCAGATGTCGGTGAGCTCGCGGGCCATGACGACGGCGAGTCCGGCGTCCCGGTCGACCTTGCCGCCGTGGGCGCGGGCGGCCCGGGCCATGGCGTTGGCCTCGGCGGCGAGGTCGCGGGTGTAGTGCATGCAGGCGACGAGGTAGGCGCGGTGCTGCTCGCTGCTGGTCGACACCATCGACTGGAGTTGGTCGTACGACTGCTGGAGCCACGGCGGTGCCTTGTCGTCCCCGCGGACGGCGACGTCCTTGGCGTGGGCGTCCGGGTCGGCGGGGAGGGTGCGGGCGAGCATCTGGAGGCGGGTGACGAAGCCGTCGCCGTTGGCCACGTGCTTGAGCAGGGTGCCGAAGCGGTCGACGAGGGCCTCCTGGTCCTCGGAGTCGCGCAGGCCGACGCCCGGGCCCTCGATCTCGATGGCGGCGGTGACGGTCTTGCGGTCGGCGTGCAGCAGGACGGCGATCTCGTCGGGCCCGAAGGGGGCGGCCAGCCAGGTGATGCGGCCGATGCCCGGGGGCGGTCCGACCTCGATCTCCCGCCCGTCGAGCCGGGTGCCGGCCTCGATGACGGAGGAGCGGTAGGTGGCGCCCTGCTTCAGGGTCCGCTTGTAGCTGCGGTTGATCTCGAACCACTTGTAGAACGTGCGGTGCTTGTACGGCACGTACACGGCGGCCAGCGCCAGCATCGGGAATCCGGCGAGCAGCACGATGCGCAGGGACAGCACGGGGACGAGGAGCCCGCACATCATGCCGAGGAACGCGCCGACGACGATCAGGGCGATCTCGCCGGTCTCGCGGTTGCGGCCGATGATCGCGTTCGGCCGGGCGCGGCCGATCAGATACGTACGGCGGGGCGTGACCGGATGGGACACGTGGGACTCGGTCGTCAACGCCCTTCACCTCCCGTGCGGTTGGTACTGCTGTTGCGGGTGCTGCTGGCGTGGGGAGTGTTGACGGGGCTGCTCGAACGGGGTGCGGGTGCGGCGGAGGGGATAGATCCGCCGCCGCCGTTCGAGGGGCGCGCGCTGTGCGCGGCGACGCCGCCGGAGGCCGGGTTGCTGGGGCGGGGGGCGGAGGACTGGCTGCCTCCGCCGTTGTTGTCGGCGCGGGTGCTGTGGGTCTTGATGCCCTGCGCGACCAGGGACGCCGGGGAGCTGATGACGGCCGCGGCCTTGCCCTCGGCGCCCTGCATGATGCGGTTGTTGCGGGAGCCGGCGATCTCGTCGCCGAAGCCGGGGACGAAGCGGTAGATCATCGCGCTGGCGAAGATGGCGAGCAGGATGATGGCGAGGCCGGAGACGACGGCGGAGAAGGCGTCGGGGCCGTCGTCGGCGGAGAGTGCGCCGGCGAGGCCGAGGACGATGACGATGACCGGCTTGATGAGAATGACCGCGATCATGATGCCCGCCCAGCGGCGGACGTGGCCCCAGAGGTTCTTGTCGACGAGGCCGGCGTAGACGACGGTGCCGAGGAGGGCGCCGACGTAGAGGAGCGCCGCCCGGATGACGAGCTCCAGCCACAGCACACCGGCGGCGAGGATGCTGACCAGGGAGACGACGATCAGCATGATCGGGCCGCCGCCGATGTCCTCGCCCTTCTTGAGGGCCTCGGAGAACGTGCCGAAGAAGGCGTCGGTCTGGTCGCCGGTGGCTTTGGCGAGGACCTCGGTGACGCCGTCCGTCGCGGAGACGACGGTGTAGAGGATCAGGGGGGTGAAGGCGGAGGCGAGCACGGTCAGCCAGAGGAACCCGATGGCCTCGGACAGGGCGGTGGTCAGGGGCACGCCGCGGACGGCTCGCTTGGCGACGGCCAGGAGCCAGAGCAGGAGCGTGAGGATGGTCGAAGCGGCGAAGACGACGGCGTACTGCTGGAGGAACTTGGGGTTCGTGAAGTCGACGTTCGCCGTCTCCTTCACGGCGTCGCTGAGCTTGTCGACGGTCCAGGAGGCGGCGTCGGCACAGCCCTTGGCGAGGGAGGAGAGGGGGTCGAGGGTGGAGGTGGGGTCTAGGCGGGAGGTGCCGCCGCCGGATCCGCCGCCGCTGCCGGTGTCTCCTTCGCAGATCTCCCTGGCCCTGCCGGAGAGCAGGGAGCAGTTGTCGTTACTGGATGTGGGCGACGGCGTGGGGGCGGCGACAGCTCGGCCGGCGAGCAGGACGACGGAGGCCTGTACTGCTGTGAGGGTCGCGGCGAGCTTGGCTGCGCGGCGTGGGCTACCGGGCATACGTGAACCCTCCGAACTCCTCGACGGCTTTGGAGATGTCGTCCGACGTCGACACCTTGTTGTCGCCGTTGACCGGCGCGGGGCCTTCCTTCTGGGAGAAGCTGTCGACTTTCCAGTCACCGTCGGTCCAGCGCAACTGGAGGGTCATGGTGAACCAGTCGCTGGTGACGGGGTTCTGCGAGCTCTCCCCCGTCATCCCGTAGACGCCGGTGCACCAGACCTCGACGGTGGCGGTGCTGCCTCCGTAGTCGGTGACCTTGGTGCCGACGGGCATGGTGCGGGAGACATAGGTGCTGCCCTTCGGCGCGTTGCCGTTCGCATCCAGGCCGACCTTGTCCAGGAACGCCTTGTCGTACACCTGGTCGAGATTTCTCTCCAGCTCGGAGACTCTGCCGGCGTCGAACACCTGACGGACGATCTCGGGGCGCCGTGCGGGCTTGAGGATGTCGGCCGAGACGAGCACCACCGCATAGTTCGCCGCCGCGCTCTCCGCTCCCTCCTGGTCCTGGGCGAAGCCCGACGGGATGCCGGCTGCCGACTTGGACTGGACGGGGCGTTGGCCGGAGGGGGCCGTGGCCGCTGATTCCGGTTTGGTGGCGGCGTCGTCCGACGGGGAGCCGTCGTCGCCGCGGTTCGCGAAGGCGATCGCGGCGATGAGGAGGACCACTACGCCGACCACCGTGACCAGGCTGCGGGACGACGAGCGGGGGCGGCGCGGGGTGCCGTAGGGGTCGGCTCCGGTGTCGGGCAGGCGGGTGCGGGTCTGGCCCGTGCCGCCGTACCCGCCGGAGGCCTCGTGCTCGTCACCGAGACTCATGCCGCGTACGCCCCCTCGACGTCGTACCGCTCGTACTCCTCGTACGACGGTAGCCGTGCTGGTTCCCGCGCGGGCGCGGTGTGGTGACTCGACATCAGGGAAACGCAACCTTCGCCGGGGGGCACGACGGGCGGGTGGGATGGAGGGGAGCCGGGCGTGCCCGGCCGGGGCGGGTGGGGGCCCGGCCTACACGGCCATGCCGTACACGATGGTGAAGAGCGTGCCGAGTGAGCCGATGATGAAGACTCCGGTGAGGCCCGCGATGATGAGGCCCTTGCCCTGCTCCGCGCTGAAGGTGTCCCGCAGGGCGGTGGCACCGATGCGCTGCTTGGCGGCGCCCCAGATGGCGATGCCGAGGCAGAGCAGGATGGCCACCGCCATCACGACCTCGATCATCACCTTGGCCTCGTTGCCCAGGCTGCCGAAGGGGCCCCAGTCCGGAGCGATCCCGCCGATGATCGTGTTGATGTCTCCCTTGTCGGCCGCAAAGAGCATGTAAGTCACCGCCCCTGTTGGGTAGTTCCGCATCCTCTGCGGTCGTGCAGAGGTCGGGCCTCATTCTCGCCGACAATGACGCTGCCGGATGTCGACTTGGCGTCATTGATTGGCGGGTTTCGTACGAATACCTTGCCACCGTTCCGCGCCGGCCCCTAAGGGAGGCGACGGACGGTGTACGAAGGATCGTATGGTCACTCTGTGTATCACGGCGTGTCACGCCGGGCAATGAGGCCTGAGCGAAACCTGTCGTGAGGTTCCGTCGTTGTGCCCTTCTACGGCCTGCGTCACCTTTCCGGGCCGTTTCTGACGGTCGGTCGGGTGAGCGGTCGTCCCGGTGTTCTCCGGGTGAAGGCTACCTGGCGAGGTGAACGGGGCGCGGCTGGGCTGCCGCGGCCCGTTCCTCCCGCGTTACGTCCGTGACGGTCTGTCACGAGGGGGAGACCTCTCGGCAGGAGACGTCTGACGTTTCTCTCACCTTCGTCGGACACAGTGGCGCCGATGAAGCGTGTCCTCTGCCTTGTTGTGGTCCTGGTCGGCCTCGCCTCCGCGTCCAGCGCGATGGCCGATGACGGGGCCGGGCCCTTCGGGGTGACCGTCGCCGCGGGGGCGGGTGCGGGGAGTGGGCGGGTCGGGGTGTTCGTCCCCGCCGGGCGGGCCGCCCGGCCGGCCGGTGCGCACTTCTGCACCGCGTCCGTGGTGCGGGCGCCGCATCGCGATCTCCTCGTCACCGCGGCGCACTGTCTGGACGGGCGCGGGGCGCTCGTGTTCGTGCCCGGGTACCGCGACGGCCGTGCGCCGTACGGGGTGTGGAAGGTGACGCGGCGGTTCATGCCCCGTGGGTGGGTCGAGGGGCGGCGGGAGGACAGTGACGTGGCGTTCGCCGTGGTCGCGCCGCGGGGCGGGAAGGGGGTCGAGGATGTCGTCGGCGGGTACCGGTTCGCCGCCGGTACGGCCACCGGGGCGACGGCCGTGACCCTCACCGGATACCCCGACTCCCGCGAGACGCCCGTGAGCTGCACCAACAAGCCGACGGCGCACAGCCCCACGCAGCAGCGCATCGCCTGCCCGGGGTTCGCGGGCGGCACCAGCGGAAGCCCCTGGGTGAACGGGGACGGGCAGGTCGTGGGGGTCCTCGGTGGCCATGACGACGGCGGGACGACCCCCGACGTCTCCTACAGCGTGGTGCTCCGTGCGGAGGCGGAGCGGCTGTATCGGGAGGCGGCGGGCGGTGACGTGTGACTCGTGACGCTTGACTCGTGAGGCGTGACGGGGTCGTGCGCCGGGTGCCCCGGGTGTGCGGACCCGTGCTGTCGGCTGTCCCCCCTTCCGCCCCGACTCTCCTCCCCGTGATCATTCCGGCGTACGGCGGCCGCCTCTACACTGACCAGGCGACGGACTCCTGGCCGGCGAGGGGCGGTTGACGGTGCGTAAGGCATGGATCGTGGCGAGTGTTGCGATCAGCTCCGCCCTGGCCTTCGTGATGCTGCTCGTCGTCGGGGTCTACATCGTCGCCGGGAACCTGGTCAACGGGGCCGCCGGTGGGGCGAAGGCGCTGGCCAAGGGGGCCGTGCCCGCCGCGTACGCGGACCTCGTCAGGAAGTGGGGCAACCTCTGCCCCGCCATCAGCCCGGCCCTGCTCGCCGCCCAGCTCTACCAGGAGAGCGGGTTCAACCCGAGGGCCCAGAGCCACGCCGCCGCCCAGGGCATAGCGCAGTTCATCCCCGGCACCTGGGCCTCCCACGGCATCGACGGCGACGGGGACGGCGACCGGGACGTGTGGGACCCGAAGGACGCGATTCCCTCCGCGGCCTCGTACGACTGCGAACTCGCGTCGTACGTGAAGAAGGTGGGCGGGAATCTGACTGAAAACATGCTGGCCGCGTACAACGCGGGGGCGTACGCGGTGATCAAGTACGGGGGCGTGCCGCCGTACACCGAGACCCGGAACTACGTGAAGAGGATCACGACGCTCTCGGAGAGCTTCGCGGCGCCCGTCGGGCGGGTCGACCCCTCCGAGCAGGCCGCCGGTGCCATCGAGTACGCGCAGAAGAAGCTGGGCACGCCCTACCTGTGGGGCGGCACCGGCACCGCTGAGCAGGGCGGACGCTTCGACTGCTCGGGACTGACCCAGGCCGCCTACGAGACCGTCGGCATCAAGCTGCCGCGCGTCGCCAACGACCAGTACAACGCCGGGCCGCACCCCGCGCGGGACGAACTGCTCCCCGGCGACCTCGTGTTCTTCTCGGACGACCTCACCAATTCGCGTGCCATCCGGCATGTCGGCATTTATGTCGGAGGTGGGTACATGATCGACGCGCCGCGAACGGGAGCGGTGATCCGGTTCGACCCGATCGACACCCCCGACTACTTCGGGGCCACCCGGGTCACCGAAGATGGCGCGAAAGCACTGCCCACGACGGTGTGAGCCGAGCATGAACCCACCCCCTGAGCTGCGAAGACGTGTCTCTCTTCGATAACGTCTGCGTGATCATTCGGTGGAGTGTGGAACGTATCGACGGGGACCATGCGTTCCTGGTGACGTAGCCGAGCGGACGTGAGTCGGCACGTGTCAGGGACGCGTGCAGCGGAAGCGGATCTACAACCACGGGGGTGGCAGGAACGGCGCACACTCAGGTGCGCCGGGAGAGACGACGAAGGGGCCGCAGCATCATGGCTGGACTCGCCGCATCCGGGTCGAACCCCGACGTCGACCTGCTCTATGACATCAATGGCCTGGCCAAGGACGCGCCGCCGTGGTTCGACCGGGTCATGGAGTTCGTCGGCGAGTACGGGTTGTTGCTCGCCATCGTCCTGCTCGTGCTCTGGTGCTGGTGGTCCGTGCGGCGCCGGGGCGAGGAGGACGCGGCGTCCTCTGTCGCGGCGCTGGTCTGGGCGCCGCTCGCGGCGGGGATCGCCGTGCTGGTCAACGTGCCGATACGGGGGTTCGTGGAGCGGCCACGGCCGTTCCTCGACCATCAGGGGCTCGAGGTGCTCGTCAGCGGCAAGAACGACTACTCGTTTGTGAGCGACCACGCGACGATCGTCATGGCGATGGCGGTCGGACTGTTCGTGGCGAACCGGAAGTTCGGGCTGGTCGCGTTGGTGCTGGCCGTGTTCGGCGGGTTCATTCGCGTCTACATGGGCGTGCACTACCCGACGGATGTCGTGGGCGGGTTCGCGCTGGGGACGGCTGTGGCGTTGCTGTTGTCGCCGGTGGCGATGGCGTTGTTGACGCCTGTTGTGCGGGCGGTTGAGCGGTCGCCTCGGGTGGGGTGGCTGGTGCGGGCTCGTGGGCGCGGGGGTGCTGGGGACGGGGCTGATGCGGTGGTTCCCGGGGCGCGGAGTGAGCGGGCCGGGGCGTCCGAGAGGGACCTTGCTGCTTAGTGCTCGGCGTTGGGGCCGGGGGCGGGGCGTTGCGCAGCCCGGCGGAGCGGGGTGCCGCTGCGCCCACCCGTGCCGCCCCAGCGGCACGACTGCCCGCAGCGGCGGCGGCGCGCGCGCCCGCAGCTGAGCGGCACCACTGCCTGCCCGCAGCGGTGGCGGCATGAGTGCCCGTAGCTGGGCGCTTATAGCGCCTGCGGGTACGTGAAGAAGCGGTTCGGGTCGTATTCGTTCTTCAGTTTTGTGAGGCGGGGGGCCGCGTCGCCGTAGTACGCCTTGCGCCAGTTGGTCAGGGTCGGGTCCGTGTAGTTCTGGTAGGCCGCTCCTGAGGCGTACGGGCGCATGGACTTGTGGGCGGAGGCCAGCCAGTCGCGGGCCGTGGTGCCCGTCGTGCCCGGGCGCCAGGCGGCGATGTACTGGGCCAGCATGCGGGAGCGGCGGTGGACGAAGGCCGTGGAGGTCGGGGAGACCCGGTTCACCGCGCCGCCGAGGGCCGTGAGGGCGATGCTGCCCGTGCCGCCGCGTACCGACCTGATCTGGGAGAGCAGGGTGCGGATGCCGGCCGCGGACAGGGAGCGGTCGAAGAAGTCCGACGCCGCGGCGTACGTCTCGCGGCCCAGCGCACCCTTCGGGGAACGGCCCGGGGTCGAGCCGGGCAGATGGCACTGGGCGTCCGTCGGGAACGAGGAGCAGCCGGCGTACACCTCCATCGACTCCTCGTACGAGCGGCGCCGCAGGGAGACGCTGCTCGCCGGGGCGCCGACGCGGTCGGCGAGGCGGTCGACCGCGTTCTTCAGCTCGCCGTAGGTGCCGAGGGAGAAGGCCGCGACGGAGACGGTCGGGTTGCCGCCGGCGGCGTTCGCCAGGTGGAGGGAGGACCAGATCTCGTCGGGCTGTGAGGGGCCCCACTCCTGCCAGGCCTTCACCACCGCGGCCGCCTTCGACCCGGGCCAGGACAGGTACGCCGAGACGCCCTGGGGGGCCGGGTGGGTCTTGAAGTGCAGTTCCGTCACCACGCCGAAGTTGCCGTTGCCGGCGCCGCGCAGGGCCCAGAAGAGGTCCTTGTGCTCGCGGGCGTCGGCGGTGAGCTGCTTGCCGTCCGCGGTGATCAGCGTGGCCCGGGTGAGGCTGTCGCAGGTCAGGCCGTAGGCGCGGGAGACCACTCCGTGTCCGCCGCCGAGGGTGAGGCCGGAGACGCCGACGGTGGGGCAGGAGCCGGCGGGGATCGTGACTCCCTTCGCGGCCAGCGCGCGGTAGACGTCGATGAGTTTGGCGCCGGCGCCGACCACCGCCGTGTTGCCGGAGGCACGGACGCGGTTGAGCTTCGAGACGTCGATGATCAGGCGGCCGTCGCCGGAGGACCAGCCGGCGTAGGAGTGGCCGCCGTTGCGGATCGCCACGCGCAGCGCGTGGCCGCGGGCGTAGGCCAGTGCGGTGCGGATGTCGTCCGGGTGGGACACGTACGCGACCGCGGCGGGCTTGAGCGTGTCGAAACGGGTGTTGTAGAGCTGCCGGGCCGTCTTCCAGTCGGTGTCGCCCGGGCGGACGAGGGGCCCGTCGAGGTCGCGTGCGAGGGCGGACCAGTCGGCGGCGGTGCTCTTCGTGGCGGCGGTTCTGGCGGTGGCCGTGGTCCTGGCGCGGGTGTCCGATGTCGTGCAGGCGGCGGTGAGGGGGGTTGCGGCCGCGGCGACGCCCGCCGTGCCGACTGCGAGGAATGTACGCCGTTCCATGGGGCCTCCCGGTGGTTCCGTCGTGGGAGACGGGGTGGTGAGGGCGAGGGTTCCACACGGAGCCCGCCGCCCGGCGACGACCGCGTCAGCCGGCCCGGTGGTTCTCCGCGTCCGTGCGTGCCTGGCTCCTCGCTCGTCTGGCCGGGCCGTACCAGCCGCAGGTGCAGCGGGCCATGCAGAAGCGGCCCTTGTCCTGTGTCGTCGTGCGGTGTTCCGGGAGGTTGGGGGGAGCTTCCAGCCCGTCCTGCTGCGCCACGGCGCCCACGTTACCCAGCGCGGGTAAAGGCTTCGTATGCCGGCTGCCGCGGGCTCGCGTGACGGGGGCACATACCGGTCGTTAACCCGAACAACAAGGGGGCCCGTGACGGACGTACCGGCTGGGGGTAGGCAGGCGATGACTGGGCGGCAGCGGGAACGGCGGCGCGGGCGGACGGGTGCGGCGGTCGTCGCGGCCGGGGTCATGGCCGGGGTGGGGCTGGGAGCCGGCGGGTGCGCGGGCGGTGACGCGGTGGCCGGGGACGCCCCTGGCGGGGACGCGGTCGTCGTACTGCGCCGGGCCGCGGACCGGCTGGTGGAGGCGGGGAGTTCGAAGACCCGTACGTCGATGGAGATGGCCGCGGGCGGGACCCGGGTGACCATCCGGGGCGCGGGGGTCTACGACTACCGGCAGCGGATGGGGCGGCTGAAGGTGCTGCTGCCGCAGGATCCCGCGGGGGCCGCCGAGCGCCGGCCCATCACCGAACTGCTCGCGCCGGGAGCGCTCTTCATGAAGAACCGGGGCGCCGGTGTGCCCCCGGACAAGTGGGTACGGGTGGAGACGCGGACCCTGTCCGACGGGAACCTCGTCACCGGTGGGGCCACCGATCCGTTCACGGCGGCCGAGGTGCTGCGCGGGACGCGGGCGGCGACGTTCGTGGGTCGGACCGAGGTCGCGGGCACCGGGGTGCGGCACTACCGGGGCACGGCGGATCTCGGCGCCGCCGCGAAGAAGGCCTCCGACGGCAACAAGGCGTCCCTCAACGCGGCGGCGAAAGGGTTCGCCACGGCCGAAGTGCCGTTCGACGTCTACCTCGACGACGAGGGGCGGATCCGCAAGGTGCGGCACCGCTTCAGTTTCGTGGGCGGGCAGAAGAGCCCCGTGGCCGTCGCCTCGACCACGTTGCTCTACGATTTCGGGGCCTCGGTGCGCGTACGGCTGCCGGACACCGACGACATCTACGCGGGCAAGATCGCCGAGGAGTGACCGGCGCGAACTAGCCCGTCCGTGCCATGCGCGGTGTGTAGGCCGCTCCCTACTCTAGGAAGTCGGTAACGGCAGAGACGAGGTGATGCACGTGGCTCCGGTCGGCGGTACGGCAGTTCAGGACCACGTGGCCCTCGCCGAGATCGAGCTGTGCGGGGAGCTGATCATCGCGGCCTCGGCCGCCGACGAGGAGCGGCTCAGCCTGGAGAGCATCGACGAGGTGCTGAAAGTGGCCGAGGAGCGCGACGCCTCCAGGCGCTGAACAGGTAGAGGCCCGGCTCAGGTCCGCAGCATGCGGGCGATCGCCTGGGTCGCCTCCTTCACCTTCGCGTCGATCTCGTCGCCGCCCTTGCTCGCGGCGTCGGCGACGCAGTGGCGCAGGTGTTCCTCCAGCAGTTGCAGGGCGAAGGACTGCAGGGCCTTGGTGGAGGCGGAGACCTGGGTGAGTATGTCGATGCAGTAGACGTCCTCGTCGACCATCCGCTGCAGGCCGCGGATCTGCCCCTCGATGCGGCGCAGGCGTTTGAGGTGCTCGTCCTTCTGCTTGTGGTACCCGTGCACGCCCCGGTCGTGGTCGGTCACGACCTCCGCTCCGGCGGTGACATCCGTGACATCCGTGACATCCCCGGCATTCGTAACGTCGGTCACGTCGGTCATCGCGTCCTCCTGGTGGGCTGTGCGCCGACATATGTGGGCTCTGCGCCGACATATGTGGGCTCTGCGCCGACATATACCCCTAGTGGGTATATGGTACCGAACTTTGCGGGGTATACGGCCCTTGGACCGCCCCCGTGCTCATCACTGTGCCTGATGGGCGACACTGGTGGGCGGCCCGATAGCCGTGGCCGAATGATGCGCCTAGCATCAGCCTGACCGAAACCGAAGCAAGCCGAGGACCCCACGTGCGCTTTCGTCTGACCCCCAGGGAGACGAGCTTCTACGACATGTTCGCCGCATCCGCGGACAACATCGTCACGGGCTCGAAACTCCTGATGGAACTGCTCGGGGCGGACGCTTCCGCCCGGGCCGAGATCGCAGAGCGTATGCGGGCAGCGGAACACGCAGGTGACGACGCCACGCACGCGATCTTCCACCAGCTGAACTCCTCGTTCATCACGCCGTTCGATCGCGAGGACATCTACTCCCTCGCCTCGTCCCTCGACGACATCATGGACTTCATGGAGGAGGCCGTCGACCTGGTCGTCCTCTACAACGTCGAGGAACTGCCCAAGGGCGTCGACCAGCAGATCGAGGTGCTGGCGCGCGCGGCCGAACTGACGGCCGAGGCGATGCCGCACCTGCGGACGATGGAGAACCTCACCGAGTACTGGATCGAGGTCAACCGGCTGGAGAACCAGGCCGACCAGATCCACCGCAAGCTGCTCGCGCACCTCTTCAACGGCAAGTACGACGCCATGGAGGTCCTCAAGCTGAAGCAGATCGTGGACGTGCTGGAGGAAGCGGCGGACGCGTTCGAGCACGTGGCGAACACGGTGGAGACCATCGCCGTCAAGGAGTCCTGAGCCCTTCATGGACACCTTTGCTCTGGTCGTGACCATCGCGGTCGCGCTCTTCTTCACGTACACCAACGGTTTCCACGACTCGGCGAACGCGATCGCCACGTCCGTGTCGACGCGGGCGCTGACGCCGAAGGCCGCGCTGGCCATGGCCGCGGTGATGAACCTCGCCGGTGCGTTCATGGGCTCCGGCGTCGCCAAGACCGTCAGCGAGGGGCTGATCCAGACACCGACCGGGTCGAAGGGGATGGGCATCCTCTTCGCCGCGCTGGTGGGGGCGATCGTCTGGAACCTCATCACCTGGTACTTCGGACTCCCCTCTTCCTCCTCGCACGCGCTGTTCGGCGGCATGGTGGGGGCGGCGCTCGCCGGTGGGACGACGGTCTACTGGCACGGGGTGCTGGAGAAGGTCGTCATCCCCATGTTCATCTCCCCGGTGGTCGGTCTGCTGGCCGGCTACCTCGTGATGACCGCGATCATGTGGATATTCCGGAAGGCGAACCCGCACAAGGCCAAGCGCGGGTTCCGCATAGCGCAGACCGTCTCGGCGGCCGGGATGGCGCTGGGGCACGGCCTTCAGGACGCGCAGAAGACGATGGGCATCGTGGTGATGGCGCTCGTCATCGCCGATGTCGAGGACTACGGCGATCCGATTCCGGTGTGGGTGAAGATCGCCTGTGCGGTGATGCTGTCGCTGGGCACGTATGCCGGTGGGTGGCGGATCATGCGGACGCTGGGGCGGAAGATCATCGAGCTGGATCCGCCGCAGGGGTTCGCGGCGGAGACGACGGGGGCGTCGATCATGTTCGCCACGGCGTTCCTGTTCAAGGCGCCGATTTCGACGACGCATGTCATCACGTCGGCGATCATGGGGGTTGGGGCGACCAAGCGCGTGAATGCCGTGCGGTGGGGTGTCGCCAAGAACATCATCCTGGGGTGGTTCATCACGATGCCGGCTGCTGCGTTGGTGGCCGCGGTGTCGTTCTGGGTCGTGAATCTGGCGTTCCTGTAGGTGGTGCTGGGCGTTGGTGCTCAGGCCGGGGCGTTGCGCAGCCCGGCGGAGCGGGGTGCCGCTGCGCCCGCCCGTGCCGCCCTGGGGGTACCTCCCAGGCCCTTAAGGCACTGGGGGAGGCACGACTGCCCGCAGCTCGGCGACGCGAACGGGCCCGCCCCTGGGAGTAGGGGCGGGCCCTTTTCGGCCTCGCGGTGGCACCGCCATGCAGCACCGCGAGGGGTCTGGCGAGGGGCGGCTCAGCCGAAGCGGCCGGAGATGTAGTCCTCCGTGGCCTGGACCGACGGGTTGGAGAAGATGCGCTCCGTGTCGTCGATCTCGATGAGCTTGCCGGGCTGGCCGACCGCCGCGAGGTTGAAGAACGCCGTGCGGTCGGAGACGCGCGCCGCCTGCTGCATGTTGTGCGTCACGATGACGATCGTGAAGCGTTCCTTCAGTTCGCCGATCAGGTCCTCGATGGCGAGGGTGGAGATCGGGTCCAGGGCCGAGCAGGGCTCGTCCATGAGCAGGACGTTCGGCTCCACCGCGATCGCCCGGGCGATGCACAGACGCTGCTGCTGGCCGCCGGAGAGGCCCGAGCCGGGCTTGTTCAGGCGGTCCTTGACCTCGTTCCAGAGGTTCGCGCCCTTGAGCGACTTCTCGACGATGTCGCTCAGCTCGCTCTTCTTGTAGTTGCCGTTCAGGCGCAGGCCCGCCGCCACGTTGTCGAAGATCGACATCGTGGGGAACGGGTTCGGGCGCTGGAACACCATGCCGACCTCGCGGCGCACCGACACCGGGTCGATGCCCGTGCCGTAGAGGTCCTCGTCGTCGAGGAGCACCTTGCCCTCGACCCGGCCGCCGGACGTCACCTCGTGCATACGGTTCAGGGTGCGCAGGAACGTCGACTTGCCGCATCCGGACGGGCCGATGAACGCCGTCACCGAGCGCGGCTCGACGGTCATCGAGATGTCCTCGATCGCCTTGTGGGCGCCGTAGTAGGCGGTCAGTCCGCTTACGTCGATTCGCTTGGCCATGATTACTTCACTTCCAGACAGTCAGATCAGTCGCTGTGGCCGCGTCAGCGACCGGTCTTGGGCGCCTTCCAGCGGGCTATGCCGCGGGCCACCAGGTTCAGGATCATCACGAAGGCGATCAGGGTGAGCGACGCCGCCCAGGCGCGGTCGTACGCCGTGACCTCGCCCGATCCGTACTGCTGGTAGATGTACAGCGGGAGCGACGCCTGCGCGCCCTCGAAGGGGTTGGCGTTGATGAACTTGCTGCCGAACACCAGCAGCAGCACGGGCGCGGTCTCGCCGGCGATGCGGGCGATGGACAGCATGATGCCGGTGGTGATGCCGCCGAGCGAGGTCGGCAGGACCACCTTCAGGATGGTGCGCCACTTGGGCACGCCGAGCGCGAGGGAGGCTTCGCGCAGCTCGTTCGGGACGAGCTTGAGCATCTCCTCCGTGGAGCGGACGACGACCGGCATCATCAGGATCGCGAGGGCGAGTGACCCGGCGAAGCCGAAGGGCTCCAGATCGAACATCAGCATGAGGCTGAGGATGAACAGGCCGGCGACGATCGACGGGATGCCGGTCATGACGTCGACGAAGAAGGTGACGGCCCGAGCGAGGTTGCCGCGCCCGTACTCCACCAGGTAGATCGCGGTGAGCACGCCGACCGGCGCGGCGATCAGCGTGGCGAGGCCGACCTGCTCCAGCGTGCCGAGAATGGCGTGGTAGATGCCGCCGCCCGTCTCCGAGTCGGCGACCACGCCCATGGAGTGGGTCAGGAAGTAGAGGTCGAAGACCTTCAGGCCGCGCTTGACGGTCGACCACACCAGCGAGGCCAGCGGCACCACGGCGAGCAGGAACGCGACCCACACCAGCGAGGTGACCACGCGGTCCTTGGCCTGGCGGCGGTTCTCGACCCGGGCCGCGATGACGTACGTACCGAGGACGTACACGATCGCGGCGATCAGCGCCCACTGGACGCTGCTGTGCAGGCCGGCGGCGGCGCTGATGCCGAGTCCGAGGGCGACGGATCCGGCGGCGATGGCCCACGGGGCCCACTTGGGCAGATGGCCGCCGCGCAGGGTGCTGGGGCGCTTGGCGGCGAGGGAGGGTGTGGTGCTCATGCGTTGGCCCCCGAGTACTCCTTGCGGCGGGCGATGATCGCGCGGGCCGCGCCGTTGACCAGCAGGGTGATGACGAACAGGACCAGACCGGAGGCGATCAGCGCGTCACGGCCGAACTCGGTGGCCTCGCTGAACTTGCTGGCGATGTTCTGGGCGAAGGTGCCGCCGCCCGGGTCGAGCAGGCTGGTGTGGATCAGGAAGTCGGGCGAGAGCACGGTGGCGACGGCCATCGTCTCGCCGAGGGCGCGGCCGAGACCGAGCATCGAGGCCGAGATGACACCGGAGCGGCCGAAGGGGATGACCGCCATGCGGATCACTTCCCAGCGGGTGGCGCCGAGCGCCAGGGCGGCCTCCTCGTGCATCTGCGGGACCTGGCGGAAGACCTCGCGGCTCACGTTGGTGATGATCGGCAGGATCATGATCGCGAGCAGGATGCCCACGGTGAGCATGGAGCGCGCGGCGCCGCCCTGCCAGGAGAAGACGCCGGTCCAGCCGAGGTAGTCGTTCAGCCAGCCGAAGAGGCCGTTCATGTGCGGGACGAGGACCAGGGCGCCCCACAGGCCGTAGACGATGGACGGCACGGCGGCCAGCAGGTCGATCACGTAGGCGATGGGGCCGCGCAGCCGGCGCGGGGCGTAGTGCGTGAGGAACAGCGCGATGGCGACCGAGACCGGGACCGCGATGACCATGGCGATGATCGAGGAGACGATCGTGCCGTAGGCCAGGACCGCGATGCCGAAGACCGGCGGGTTGACACCGGTGTTCCACTCGAAGGTGGTCAGGAAGTTGCCGTCGTCCTTGCTGATGGCGAGGACGGCGCGGTAGGTGAGGAAGCCCGCGATCGCGGCCATGATCACCAGCAGCAGAATGCCCGAGCCACGGGACAGACCGAGGAAGATCCGGTCTCCGGGCCGGGTGGCGCCCCGGGCCGCGCGCTTCTGCTCGGCCGTGGGCGGCTGCGTGGGGGGAGGTGCGTCAGCTATCTGTGTTGTGTCCATCAGGTTCTCCGGTCTGCGGAACCGCACGTGCTGTGCGGCCCTTGGCGGCGGTGCACCGGACGGTGCGGTCCGGCCCCGCTGGGGGGACCGGACCGCACTCAGGTCAGCTCAGGCTCTCGACGGTCGTGCGAACCTTGGTGATGATCTCTTCGGGCATGGGCGCGTAGTCGTTCTCGGCGAGGATCTTCTGGCCGTCCTCGGACGCCGCGTAGCGCAGGAACGCCTTGACCGCGGGCAGGGTCTCGGCCTTGTTGCCCTTGTCGCAGACGATCTCGTACGTCACCAGGACCATCGGGTAGGCGCCCTCGGCCTTGGTCCCGTAGTTCAGCTTCAGCGCGAGGTCCTTGCCGGTGCCGACGACCTTGGCCTCCGCGATCGCCTTGGTGGCGTTGTCGACGGTCGCCTCGACCGGCTTGTCGGCGCCGGTGTCGATGGCGACGGTCTTGATGCCGTCCTTGGCGTACGACAGCTCGAAGTAGCCGATCGCGCCGGCGGTCTGCTTGACCTGCGCGGCGACACCGGAGGACTGCGGAGCGGACTGGCCGCCCTTGGCCTGCCAGGCCTTGCCGCCCTCGTAGGGGAAGTCCTTCTTGGCGGTGGCGATCAGGTACTTGGTGAAGTTGTCCGTGGTGCCGGACTCGTCCGAGCGGTGGAACGCCTGGATCTTCAGGTTGGGCAGCTTCGCGTCGGGGTTCAGCTTCGCGATCGCCGGGTCGTTCCAGTTGGTGATCTTGCTGTCGAAGATCTTGGCGATCGTCGACGAGTCCAGGACGAGCTTGTCGACGCCCGGGACGTTGTAACCGACGGCGATGGGGCCGCCGACCATCGGCAGGTCGATGCCCTGGCCGCCGGAGCAGATCTTCTTGGAGGCGGCGACCTCGTCGGGCTTCAGGGCCGAGTCCGAACCGGCCCAGGGGACCTGGCCCTGCGTGAACGCGGTGACACCGGCACCGGAACCGCCGGCCTTGTAGTTGATCTCCACCTGGCAGGCCGCCGAGAACTGCTTCACCCAGGCGTCGACCGCGTTCTTCTGCGCGGAGGAGCCGTCGGCGAGGACCTGGCCCGAGGCGTCGTCACACTTGATGTTGCTCGGCGCGGCGGCGTTGGAGGAGCCTCCGCCCGGGTTGCCGGTCTCGTCCGAGCCGCACGCCGTGAGGGCCAGGGCGCCGGAGACGGCGAGAGCACCGAGAGCGAGGGCCCGCCGGTTCATGCGCTGAAGCTTCACTTGAGTTCCTTCCAGGAGCCGCCGTCCTGATCGGCGGCGTGCGAAGTCTGGGTGTCGCTGGACGAGCCCGCGCACAACAGGCGCGGCTCGCATCTGGCACGGCCGAAATTAGGCAGATCAGATGAAGGCGCCGAAGGACACAAATGAACGAGGGGTGAACCCCTGCCTAAGGTGCGGTTAGGTCACGGAATGCTCACGGGGAGAGCACGTGCGGGTTCCGCTTTCCGGACCTGAAGGGTTCAGTCCGCTTTTCCGGCCTGTTGTGGCGGGTCCAGCACGGCGAGCAGCGCGTCGACCAAGGTGCGGTCGTGGGGCTGGGTGAGGTGGGCGCGGGCGGCGACAGGTGTCAGCCACAGCAGCCGGTCCACCTCGTCGGTCGGGGTGAACGTGCAGGACACCGCCTCGGCCGCCCAGTAGCGGACCTGCTTGGGGCGGCCGTCCGCCCGGTAGCGCTGGGTGGGCAGCTCGGCGCCCGGCTCGGCCCGGCAGCCCGTCTCCTCGGCCACCTCGCGCAGGGCGCCGGAGAGCGGCTCCTCGCCGCGCTTCAGCTTGCCCTTCGGCCAGGACCAGTCGTCGTATTTCGGCCGGTGCACGAGGCAGAGCTCCAGCTCGCCGGTGACGGGGGAGCGGCGCCACAGGACGCAGCCGGCCGCCTGCACGGTGGTGTCCCCGGACCCGGGGGAGCCGGAACCCGAAGTCACCGGGTGCTCACCGCCTCCGCCGCTGCCTTCTCCTCCTGCCAGGCCTGCTGGAACGCGAAGCGTGCCGCCTCCACCTCGTGCCGCTGGTCGGCGTGGAGCACGCCGAGGGCATAGGCCGTGGCCGGAGCGATCCGGGGGGTGCGCGCCGCCTGGGCCGCCGCTGCCGCCGCCTCCGAGGCGTCGCGGTGGCGGTTCAGCGCCTGGCCTGCGGAGAGCAGGCGCAGGTCGACGACGGCGTTGCCCTTCGGGCCGCTGACGGCTTCGCGGGCGTAGCGGTGCAGGCGCAGGAGCAGGCGGACCTGGTGCCAAGGGGCGTCCTGCGGGTGCGGGACCGTGTCCGGGGACAGGCCGTGGATGAGCGCGGCGGCGTTGTACGGGTGGCCCGCGGTGACGAGGGGGAGGGCGGTCACGGCGTCGGTGAGGCGGTCCTTCGCGGCGGTGGCGAGGGGGCGGAGGTCTGTGGTGGCCGCGGAGGTGTTGAGCGGGACCTCGCTGGCCAGGACGGCGACCTTGTCCGCGATGGCGTGGAAGCGGCTGGAGCCTAGGGCTTGGAGGGCGGTGGAGTGGGCTCGGGTGCGGGCGAGGTTCAGTTGGCGGTCGAGTAGGGCGCCGGCTTTTGCTGCGCCGACTGTGAGGTTGCTGCGTTCTTGTGCTGGGGGCGGGGGGTTGCGCAGCTCGGCGCGACGAGGTGCCGCCCGCTGTGGGACGGGTGCCGCCCCAGCGGCACGACTGCCCGCAGCTACGTCGGCATCGGCTGGGCCTGTGGGCTGGGCGGGCAGCGCCGTGGAGCCTGACAAGCGGTGCAAGGCGTTCAGTAGGCGTTCCAGGCGGGCCGTGTACGCGTGTTCCATGGCCAGGGTGCCCGAGACCCAGGCCAGTTCGGGGCGCATGCCCTCGCACCAGTCCGTGTCGAGGAGGGGCTGGAACGTGTGCAGGCTGGCGCTGATGCGGCGGGCCGAGCGGCGCAGGGCGCGGGCCGCCTCGACGGACCCCTCCGAGCCGTTCGCCCCGGAACCGGTCTCCCGGTGCAGGCGCAGCGCGCGGAGGAACTCCGTGGCCTGGGCCCGCAGGTAACCCGCGAGGGTGTCCCCGGTGGGGGCGGGCCCGGCCAGGGGGTCCGTCGGGTCAAGGTGTTGCTGTGCCACGCCGGCGCCTCCGGGCGTCTATGAGCATCTCCTGGACGTTGCGCAGGGGCTGGCCGTCCGCGTCGGTCGCATGCCGGGTCCAGTCGCCGTCCGGGCCGAGGTGCCAGGAGGCGGTGGCGTCGGACATGCCGGTCTCCAGCAGCCGGTTCAGGGCCGCCCGGTGGGCCGGGTCGGTGACCCGGACCAGGGCTTCTATCCGGCGGTCGAGGTTGCGGTGCATCATGTCGGCGCTGCCGAACCAGATCTCGGGCTCGCCGCCGTTGCCGAAGGCGAAGACACGGGAGTGCTCCAGGAAGCGGCCGAGGATGGAGCGGACCCGGATGTTCTCCGACAGGCCCGCCACGCCCGGGCGCAGCGCGCAGATGCCGCGCACCCACACGTCCACCGGCACGCCCGCCTGGGCCGCGCGGTAGCAGGCGTCGATGACGGCCTCGTCGACCATCGAGTTGACCTTGATGCGGACGTACGCGGGCCGTCCGGCGCGGTGGTGCTGGATCTCCTTGGTGATGCGCGAGACCAGGCCGTCGCGCAGCGACTTGGGGGCCACCAGGAGGCGGCGGTAGGTCTCGCGGCGGGAGTAGCCGGAGAGGCGGTTGAAGAGGTCCGAGAGGTCGGCGCCGACCTGCGGGTCGGCCGTGAGCAGGCCGAGGTCCTCGTAGAGGCGGGCCGTCTTCGGGTGGTAGTTGCCGGTGCCGACGTGGCTGTAGCGGCGGAGCGTCTCGCCCTCCTGGCGGACCACCAGGGAGAGCTTGCAGTGCGTCTTCAGGCCGACCAGGCCGTAGACCACGTGGCAGCCGGCCTCCTCCAGCTTGCGCGCCCACTTGATGTTGGCGTGCTCGTCGAAGCGGGCCTTGATCTCGACCAGGACCAGGACCTGCTTGCCGGTCTCGGCGGCCTCGATGAGCGCGTCGACTATGGGGGAGTCGCCCGAGGTCCGGTACAGGGTCTGCTTGATCGCGAGGACGTCCGGGTCGCCGGCCGCCTGCTCCAGGAAGGCCTGGACGGAGGTGGAGAACGAGTCGTACGGGTGGTGCAGCAGGACGTCCCGCTCGCGCAGGGCGGCGAAGATGTCCGGCGCGGACGCGGACTCCACCTCGGCGAGGTCGCGGTGGGTGCCGGCGACGAACTTGCGGTACTTCAGCTCCGGCCGGTCCAGGGAGGCGATCCGGAACAGGCCCGTGAGGTCCAGCGGGCCCGGCAGCGGGTACACCTCGGCCTCGCTGATCTTCAGCTCGCGCACGAGGAGGTCCAGGACCTCGCGGTCGATGGACTCCTCGACCTCCAGGCGCACCGGCGGCCCGAAGCGGCGCCGCATGAGCTCCTTCTCCAGCGCCTGGAGCAGGTTCTCGGCGTCGTCCTCCTCGACCTCCAGGTCCTCGTTCCTGGTGAGGCGGAAGGCGTGGTGCTCCAGCACCTCCATGCCCGGGAACAGCTCTTCCAGGTGGGCGGCGATGACGTCCTCGATGGGGACGTAGCGGCCCGGGGAGCTCTCCAGGAAGCGGGACAGCAGCGGCGGCACCTTGACGCGGGCGAAGTGCTTGTGGCCCGTGACCGGGTTCCGGACGACGACGGCCAGGTTCAGGGACAGGCCGGAGATGTACGGGAAGGGGTGGGCCGGGTCGACCGCGAGCGGGGTCAGGACGGGGAAGATCTGGTGCCGGAACAGGGTGAACAGGCGAGCCTGCTCCTTCTCCTGGAGCTCGCTCCAGCGGACCAGGTGGATGCCCTCCTCCGCGAGTGCGGGGGCGACGTCCTCGTGGTAGCAGGCGGCGTGCCGGGCCATGATCTCGCGGGAGCGGGCCCAGATCATCTCCAGCACCTCGCGGGGCTGGAGACCGGAGGCGGAGCGGGTGGCGACGCCGGTGGCGATACGGCGCTTCAGGCCGGCCACGCGGACCATGAAGAACTCGTCCAGGTTGCTGGCGAAGATCGCGAGGAAGTTGGCCCGCTCCAGCAGGGGCGTGTTCGGGTCCTCGGCGAGTTCGAGAACCCGCTCGTTGAACGCGAGCCAGCTGCGCTCCCGGTCGAGGAAGCGCCCCTGTGGCAGCTGGACGCCGTCGACCTGCGACTCCTCGTACGCGTCGAGGTCGGCGTCGATGTCGGGTTCGAGGTCGGAGACGGCCGCCGCGATGGTGTGCGGGCGGTGGGCTGCGATGGAGCCCACGGAGGGCTGCGCGTGCTGGACCTGTGCCTGGGTGTTCGGCTGGCTCATGGCCCCATTCTTCCGCGCCGCGAGCATCACGGGCGCGTCGGAAAGCGCGGGCGGGAGCGGGGGCGTCACATGAGTGGTCCCGTTCCCCCCAGGCCCCTCTGGGGGCGGTGAAGGCTCTGGCACGGCGGGAGTCATTGGCCGAGCCTCGCAAGCTCGTCTGAATCGATGGTTACGGAGACATGACGTGTGGGATAGCGCGGGGCGGCTCGCGGGGGTCTCGGAGAGGGCGGCCGGGCCATGCGCGGGCCGTCCACAGGCTGTGGACGGTTCCCGCGTTCGTCCCTGGGTCGGGGCGGGCCGCGCGTTCGTCCCTGGGTCGGGGCGGGCCGCGCGTTCGTCCCTGGGTCGGGGCGGGCCGCGCGTTCGTCCCTGGGTCGGGGCGGGCCGCGCGTTCG
>NZ_JBEXSR010000034.1:0-76451 GCF_040613735.1 Streptomyces sp. NPDC006235 | reverse complement strand
GTCCCTGGGTCGGGGCGGGCCGCGTATCCGTCCCGGGTCGGGGCGGCCGCGCCCGATCGCCCCTGGGTCCGGGCGGGCCGCGCGTCCGTCCCACGTCCGGGCGGCCGCGCCCGATCGCCCCCGGGTCCGGGCGGGCCGCGCGTCCGTCCCCCGGGGGCCGGGCAGGCCGCGCGTCCGTCCCCCCGGTGGAAGGACGCGCAGGCCCGGTTCAGGGGAGGCGGCGGGCCAGGAGGGCGAAGGCGGCCCCGGCCGCCAGGGCGGCGACGGCGAGGAGGATGCCGGTCTCCACGAGCTGGAGGGGCCAGAAGTGGGAGGCCGGGTGGTAGTCGGCGTAGTAGCCGGTGATGCCGGTCCCGTTCGCGCACCCGGGGTCGCCCATGCACGCCGGGAACGGGACGCGGGCGCCGGTGGCGGTCAGGGCGCCGTCCTCGACGACCATGCCGTCGGAGCCGAGGAACCGGCCCGGGGCCGCCGTGACGGTCTGCGTCGGCCACAGGTGCGGGCGCAGGTCGTCGAGGACGTACACCAGGGACGCGGCGGCCAGGACCGCGACGCCGAGGGCGGCCAGCGTCCGGCGCAGCAGCAGGCCCGCCAGGACGCCGACGGCCAGGGCGGCGAGGGCCTGGGCGGTGGCGACGGTGCCGTTGGCCTGGAAGGCGCCGTTGTCGTGCCACTCGCGCCAGTCCATGGCGCCGAGCAGCGTGCTGTTCGACGACCACAGCACGCGGTGCAGCAGCGTCAGCGCGAGCGTGCCCACCGTGAGCAGCAGGGCCGGGACCGCGAGCTTGGCGGCCAGCCAGCGGGCCGGCGTGACCGACTGGGTCCAGGCCAGCTGGGCGGTGCCGTTCTCCAGTTCGCGCCCGATGAGCGCACTGCCCGCCCAGGCCCCGGTGAGCAGCGGGAGGATCCCGAGGACGCCGGTGCCGAACGTCACGGCCGTCTGGTACCGGACGTTCGCAGGACCAGGGTCGTCGCAGCCCAGGTTCGGGCTTGGCCGGTCGCAGCCCATGCCCGTGTACTCGGCCCAGGCGGCGTCCGCGCCCGGGAACGTCGCCCAGAGCAGCGTGCCGGCGGCCACCGTCACCAGCATCAGCCAGAACCACAGGGCCGAGCGGTGCAGCCGGAGCACGGCCAGGACCAGGCCGTGCGGTCGCGGGAACCGCTCGGCGGAGGTGGGGGTGTGGACGGTCACGGCGGTCATGCGGCGGCCCCCTGGGCGGTGTCGAGCAGGAGTTCCGGGGCGTCGGGGGAGCGCAGGTGGGCGAGGACGAGTTCCTCCAGCGACGGCCGGTCGGTCTGCCGTCCCGCGCCGAGCGGTCCCGCGGGCCGGACCAGGGCGGTCAGCTGGCGGCCGGTGGTGCGGGACTCGACCACGGTGTGCGGGTCGAGGCTGTCGCCGGCCCGGCCCGTGACCAGGGTGTGCGCGGCGAGCAGGTCGTCCAGCGGTCCGGAGAGCCGGACCCGGCCGGCGCCGAGCAGCAGCAGGTGGTCGCAGGAGCCCTCCAGCTCCGCGACGACGTGCGAGGACATGACGACCGTGGTGCCGCGGTCGGCGGCGTCGGCCATGAGCGTGGCCATCAGCTGGTGCCGGGCGAGCGGGTCGAGGTCGGCCATGGGCTCGTCCAGGAGCAGCAGCTCGGGGCGCTTGCCGAGGGCGAGGGCGAGGGCGACGCGGGTGCGCTGGCCGCCGGAGAGGGAGCGGATCTTGGCGTCCGGGTCGAGGTCGCCCTCCGCGACGATCCGCTCGGCGGCCCGGGCGTCCCAGCGGCGGGGGTTGAGGTCGCGGCCCAGGCGGAGCGTGCCGGTGACGGTGAGCTGGGGGTGCAGGGGCTTGTTCTGGGCGACGTAGGCGAGGTGCTCGCGGGCCGCCGCCGGGGTGCGGCCGAGCACGGTGATCGTGCCCTCGCTGGGCCTGAGCAGCCCGGCGGCCAACGTGAGCAGGGTGGACTTGCCGGCGCCGTTCGGTCCGACGACGGCGCACACGCGGCCCGCGGGGAGCCGGAAGGAGCAGCCGTCCAGGGCAGGCCTGCGGCGTCTGCCGAACCTCCTGCCCAGCGCCGCCGCCTCGATGGCGGTGTCGATCATGCCTGGTCCCCCTTGACGTGTGCGAAGTGTGTGTCGAGTACGGAAGTGAAGAGGGCGTCCACGTCGTCGCGCTCCAGCCCGGCCCCGCGGGCCCGGACCGCCCATGCCTCCAGCTCCGCGCGCAGCGGCGAGTCGGCGGGTGCGGTGCCCAGGGACCTGCGGACGAACGTGCCGAGTCCGCGGCGGGCTTCGACGAGGCCCTCGCGCTCCAGTTCCCGGTAGGCCTTGAGAACGGTGTTCGGGTTGATGGCGGTGGCCTCGACGACCTCGCGGGCCGTGGGCAGCTTGTCGCCCGGTTCGAGGAGCCCCAGGCGCAGGGCCTGTTTGGTCTGCTGGACGATCTGGACGTAGGTGGCCACACCGCTGCGCCGGTCGATGCGGTACTCGACCACTGCTTCCACCACCCTTTCACTAATTGAGTAGTGAAAGGGTGGTGGAAGGGGGTCGGAAAGTCAAGCGTGCTTTCGTGAACCGTTCGAGCCGGGCGGTCCGATGAGGAGACGTGAGCGAAACGAGAAGCGACGGGGAGCTGCTGCGGGCCGTCGCCGCGGACGCCGACCGGCGTGCCTTCGAGGAGCTGTACCGGCGGTACGCGCCGTGGCTCCGGGCCCGGCTGCGGGGCCGGTGCGCCGACGTGGGTGTCGTCGACGACGTCGTGCAGGAGACGTTCCTCGCGGTGTGGCGGGGCAAGGCCCGCTACCGGGAGGAGGGCGATGTGGCCGGGTGGCTGTGGCGCATCGGGTCACGGCGGCTGGTGGACGCGCTGCGCGGTGACGGAGCCCGCGGGCGGCTGCGGCAGGCGCTGGCGCGGCTGCGGCACCGGGACGAGGTGTCGGCGGAGGAGCGCGTGCTCGCGGGGGTGGAGCACGGGGACCTCGCCGGCGCGCTGGTCCGGCTGTCGCCGGAGCTGCGGGCGGTGCTGCAGGCGACCGTCATCGACGGCCTGACGACCCGGGAGGCCGCCGTGCTGCTGGGGATTCCGCCGGGGACGGTCAAGACGCGGGCGATGCGGGCCCGCAAGCAGCTGCGGGAGGCGTTGGCATGAGCTGGCACGTGCCTGAAGAGGATCTGCGCGCCTACGCGCGGGGTGAGCTGGCGGCACCGGCCCTGTGGTCCGCCGACGCGCACCTGGGCGCCTGCGCCGCGTGCCGGGGCGTGCTCGCCGAGGTGAGTGACCCGGTCGCGCTCGACGCGGGGTGGGAGCGGCTCGACGCCGAGCTCGACGCACCCCGGGTGGGGCTGCTGGAGTCGCTGCTGGTGCGGTTCGGGGTGGCCGGGCACACCGCGCGGCTGCTGGCGGCGGCGCCGGTGCTGCGGCGGTCGTGGCTCGGGGCCGTCGTCGTCGTGCTCCTGCTGAGCGTCGGGGCGGGGCATGTCGCGCACGGCGGGGGGTTCCCCACGCTGTTCCTCGCGCTCGCGCCGCTGCTGCCGCTGGCGGGGGTGGCGCTGTCGTACGGGCCCGCGCTGGATCCGACGTACGAGATGGCCGTCGTCGCGCCGATGCACGGGTTCCGGCTGCTGATGATCCGGACGGTGGCCGTGCTGGGCGTGGTGCTGGGCCTGAACGGCCTCGCGACGCTCGCGCTGCCCGCGTACGGGCTGCGCGCCCTGGCCTGGCTGCTGCCCGCACTCGCGCTCACCGCGACCGGGCTCGCGCTGACGCCCCGGCTGGGGCCGGTACTCGCGCCGTCGCTCGCCGGTGGGGCGTGGGTCGGGCTGCTGGTGCTGGCCCAAGCCCTGCGCGCCGGCCCCGACGTGCCGCTCGCGCCGTTCACCGTCGCCGGGCAGGGCGTGGCGGCGCTGGTCGCCGCGCTCGCCGCCGGGCTGCTCTTCCTCTTCCGTGACCGCTTCGACCTCTTCCAGGGACGTGCCGTATGACTCCGACCGTGTCCGCCTCCGGGCTCAGCCTCCGCTACGGCGGCACCCGGGCTCTCGACGACGTGTCGCTGCGGCTGACCGGCGGCGTCACCGGGCTGCTCGGGCCCAACGGCGCCGGCAAGACCACGCTGCTGCGGGTCCTGGCCACGGCCCTGCCCGCCGACCGGGGCGCCTTCACCGTGCTCGGGCACGACCCCGGCACCGCGCGCGGCAGGCAGGAGGTACGGCGCAGGCTGGGCTATCTGCCGCAGACACCGGGGTTCCACCCGGACTTCACCGCCTTCGAGTTCGTCGACTACGTGGCGATCCTCAAGGAGATGACCGACCGGGCCGCCCGGCACCGCGAGGTGCGGCGCGTGCTCGACGAGGTGGGGCTCGCCGACGTGCGGAGCAAGCACATCCGCAAGTTGTCCGGCGGCATGCGGCAGCGGGTCGCCCTGGCCGCCGCCCTGGTCGGTGACCCCGGCTTCCTGGTGCTGGACGAGCCCACCGTCGGGCTGGACCCCGAGCAGCGCATGCGGTTCCGGGAGCTGATCGCGGGGGCCGGGGAGGGACGCACGGTGCTGCTGTCGACCCACCAGACGGAGGACGTGGCGATGCTGTGCCACCGGGTGCTGGTCATGGCCGGGGGCCGGGTCCGGTTCGAGGGCACTCCGGCCGAGCTGACGGCCCGGGCCGCCGGGCGGGTGTGGAGCAGCACGGAGCGCGATCCGGGCGCCAAGGCCGGGTGGCGTACGGGGACCGGGTCCTTCCGCAACGTCGGGGATCCGCCGGACGGCGCCGAGCTGCTCGAACCCACCCTGGAGGACGGCTACCTGCTCACCCTCGACGGCGACGCCGTGGAGGTGGCGGCATGACCGCGGTGGTGGAGAAGCCGGTCGTGTCCGATGTGCGGCCCGGGTCCCCGGGAGCGGCCGTGGCGGCCCTGGCCCTGTTCGAGACGCGCCGGCTGCTGACGAGGCTGCCGGTGGTCATCGCCTTCGTCGTCTACATCGGCTGGACCGTGTGGCGCGGCGGGAAGGACTGGGACGGCTACCCGGCCCTCCAGGACGTCGACCGCGCCACCCAGAGCGCGCCGCTGCTGGTCGGCCTGGCGGTCCTGCTGTCCGTCAACCACGCCGCGCTGCGCTCACGGCGGCACGGGACGGAGCATCACCTCTCGGTGCTGGTCCTCCCGCCGTGGCGGCGTACGGTCGCCCACGCGCTGTCGGTCGTGGCCGTCGCCCTGCTCACCGCCGTGTGTGTGGCCGCGGAGTTCGGCCGGGAGGCGCTCAGGCCCGGGGCGATCGGGCACGGCTCGGTGGCCGAACTGCTCGTGGGGCCGCTGATCGTGCTGCTGTCCGGGCTGGTCGGACTGCTCATGGCCCAGCTGGTGAAGTCGCCGATCGCCGCCCCGCTGACGGTCGTGTTCTTCCTGCTCTCGCTCATGTTCTTCACGGGCGGCCCGAGCGACGGCGTGACCCGCTGGCTCATGCCGGTGGTCGTCGAGCCGACCACCGGCACACTGCCGTCCGACCTCATCGGCCGGCCCGCCGCCTGGCACGCGCTGTATCTGGCCGGGCTGGCACTGTGCGCGGGCCTGGTCGCGGTACTGGTCGCCGGTGGCCGCAAGCCGCCGGTGATGGCCGGGGTCGCCGGGGCGGTGGCCATGACGTTGGTGGGCGGGGTCGCCCAGTCCGGCGGCGACTCGCCCGAGTTGGTCAAGGCCCGAGAGCGGGCCACCGCGCACCCGGACCAGGTGCAGACCTGTGTCCGGCGGAACGGGGCGACGTACTGCGCGTTCCCCGAGTGGGGGCCGCGGGTCGCGGACTGGGCCGGGGTCGTGGACCGGGTGCGGTCCCTGGCCGGTGGCAGCGCCCATCAGCAGAAGATCGTCGTACGGCAACGGATCGAGGCCCGTTACGGGCTCTCCGGCGACAGCGCGCTGACGCCCCTGGAACGTCCGTACGAGGTGACCGTGGGCACCCGGTGGGGCGGGAACCGCGTCCCCGAGTTCTCGGCGGCCGTGGCCGGTGTGCTGGTCGCGGGGAGCGAGAAGGCGTCGACGTCGATGTGCGACGGCCGCATGGTGACTGTCATGTGGCTGGCCCTGGGCGGGGAGTCCGACCCGGTGGCGGCCCTGCGCCGCGTCCGCCTCGGCGACAGTGTGACGGGCTCGGCCTACGTGCTCCAGCCGACCGACGGGCTGTACATGACGGCCGCCCAGACGGAGGTGCTGCGCGAGCTGCTGGACCGGCCCCGCGGCGAGGTCACCGCCCGCGTGAAGTCCCACTGGGCCGAACTGACCGAGCCGAAGGTGACGGCGGCCCGGGCGGCGCGGCTGCTGGGCGTGCCCGCGCCCGAGGGGGACGACAAGTGCTCCGAGTGACACGGGAGTTGGTCCTCCCGGTCTGCCGGATTCTGCCCCTGGGCGTGGTCGGCACGGCCGGCGCGGCGGGACTGCTGCTCGCCGCGCTCTCCCGGATCACCGGGGAGACGGGCGAGCGCCTCTCGCTGCACCTGCTGCGCGCCGCCGTCCTGGCCTTCGCGCTGGGCCTGGTCTTCCTCCTGGACGACCCGGCCCGGCACACCACGGCCACCGTGCCGGTCCCGCGCCCGGTCCGCGTCGCGCTGCGGGTGGCCCTCGTCGTGCCCGCCACGGCGGCCTGGTGGACGGCAGCACTGCTGCTCGTGCCGCCGGACCGGCGGCCACCGGTCGCCGACATCACGCTGGAGGCCGGGGCGGCCTTCGCCCTGGCGGTGGCCGGTGCGGCGGTCGCGGTGCGCTGCAGCGAGGCCGCACGGCCCGGCCCGCCGGTCGCGGCCGGTCTGCTGACCTCGGCGGTACTGGCCGCGCTGTTCTGGCCCGGACGGTGGGCGCTGTTCGTACCGGTGCAGGACGACCGGTGGGCGGCGGCGCACGACCGGTGGGCGGTGGTGCTGGCCGGGGCGGTGCTCGTCGGGGCGCTGGGGTCGGTGGAGCCGTTGCGGCGACGGGCCGGCGGCCTGCGGCCGGCGGGAGACGTGCGGCGGGTGGGTGGCGAAGGCGCCTCCCGATCCCGGCCCCAGGGCTGAGAAGCCCCTGGTCAGGTCATCCGCCGTGGCGTCCCCCGCACGGCACGGCGGTGATCGTCCGACGTCAGCCATGCCTCCGCGTCCCGCCGGATCCGCGCCGTGTCGAGGCTCTCGTACTCAAGGATCACCGACCTGATTGTGCCTCGCCGACGGTACTGGTTCATGATCGCGACATGCTCCGGCAGGCGTACGAACTCCGCCAGGGCCCGCCGCCCGGTCCCCAACCACATGCCGACCGCTCCGTCGAGCTGCGGCCAGCGGTGTCACCGAGCCGTTCCCCGGCCGGGTCCCGGCACCAGCGGCCCCTCAGCACGGCGCCGGCGTCCAGGACGGGTCGCGGCCGAGCAGGGCGAGCAGCCTCTCGCCCGGCGGGGCGTCGTCGGGTACGGCGATCCGTCGGCGGAACGCGGCACCGGCCCCCCGGCCCTCGTCCGGCACCAGGGCGGCGACGCGCAGCGCGGCGGCTGTGAGTTCGGCGGCGGGCTCCCACGGGGCGCCGATCGTCACCGCGATGTCCCAGGCGTGCACCACGTAGTCGAGCAGGTGGAAGCCGATCGCGATCCGTCCGGGGACGGCGAAGCCCTCGCCCACCTCGGGCAGCGCGAACCGCCGCTCCAGCACATCGTCCTCCGCGAACACCGCGGTGACCTCGTCCGCCGACGCCTCGTACGCCGCGGCCGGGGCGTCACCGAGATCGCCGTCTCGCCACACGGCCCACGGCTCACCCGCGCCGCGGGCGGAGGCGGCGAACCCCTCGTTCTGGCTGACCAGATGGCGCAGGAGGCCGTACAGGGTCCAGTCCGCGCACGGCGTCGCCAGCCTCAAGTGGTCGGTCTTGACCCGGGAGACCGTCTCCCCGGTCAGTAACAGTGCCTGGTGATCCAGTCGTCGTATGTCCATGGCCGGAGCGTAATTTCACTCAGCGGTTCAGCCCCAGAGCCAATAACCTGCCAACTGATTGAGCCAATCGCCGGTCAGACAGTCAGCAGCAGCGGACGAGCCGAAGGAGCGGTGACCCGGGATGGACGTGCACATCAGGCTCGACGGGCGGCGCGACCTGTCAGGCCAGATCTACCGCCGGCTGCGCACCGCCATCCACGACGGACTGCTGCTCCCCGGCGACCCGCTGCCCCCGACCCGGGAGTTGGCCCGTCGCCTCGAGGTGGCCCGCAACACCGTCGGCGTCGCCTACGAACGGCTCGTCGCCGAGGGCTACGCGGACAGCAGGGTCGGCTCCGGGACCTACGTGCGTACGACGGGCCTGCCCACGCCCGGGGCGGCGACCGCCACCGGCACCACCACCTCGGGACTGCGCCCCCGCTCTGTGTGGGCGGGCCTGTCCCCCTGGGCGGGCCCGGAGTTCACGGGACCGACCACGGCGGCCCACGACTTCCGGGTCGGCCTGCCGGATGCCCGGCTCTTCCCGTACGACACCTGGCGTCCCCTGATCGCCCGGGAACTGCGCCTTTCGGCGGACGGGGCGGTCGGGTACGGCGATCCGGCCGGCCACGCCGGGCTGCGGGCCGCGCTCGCTCGGCACATCGGACTCTCCCGCGGCGTGCGGACCGGTCCGGACGACGTGCTGGTGACCACCGGCACGCAGCAGGCCCTGGACCTCATCGGGCGGGTGCTGCTCGAACCGGGCGACCGGGTGGCCGTGGAAGAGCCCGGCTACCCACCGGCCAGGCTGCCGTTCCTGGCGCAGGGCGCCGAGGTCACGGGCATACCGGTGGACGCCGAGGGCCTGCTGGTGGACGCCATCCCGCCGGACACCCGCGCCGTGTACGTCACCCCCGCCCACCAGTTCCCGCTCGGGATGCCGATGTCCCTGCGGCGCAGAGCGGCGCTGCTGCGGTGGGCGCGGCGGCACGGCACGGCAGTGATCGAGGACGACTACGACAGCGAATTCCGGTTCGGCGGGCGGCCGGTCGAGACACTGCACGGTCTGGACCGGGACGGACACGTCATCTACGTGGGGTCGTTCTCCAAAGTGATGCTGCCCTCCCTGCGCGTCGGCTTCCTGGTGGCGCCCGCCCCGCTGCGCACGGCACTGCGCACCGCCAAGTACACCGCCGACTGGCACACGGCGGTCCCCACCCAGGCGGCCCTCGCCCGCTTCGTCGACGACGGGTTGCTCGCCCGGCACATCCGCCGGATGCAGCACACGTACGCGACCAGACACCGAGCCGTCACCCGCACGCTGGCCGACCACTTCGCGGACGTGTCCGAGCTGCTGCCGTCCGCCGCGGGCCTGCACGTGACCGCGTTCACCCGAGGCCGCCTCGCCGACCCCGACGCCCTCGCGGACCGCGCCCGCCGGGCCCGGGCGTCCGGCGTGGCGGTCCACACCCTGGCGGAGATCGCCGCGAACCGTTCCGCACGCCCGGGCTTCGTCTTCGGCTACGGCGGGATCAGCGCCCCGGACGTCGAGCCGGGCCTACGCCGCGTACTCGGTCCATGAGTGGAAGGCTGTCTCCGTGGACCTCAAAGCCGTACGGGCCTTCGTGGCGATCGCCGACGCGGGGCAGTTCCAGAAAGCCGCCATCGATCTGTCGCTCACCCAGCAGGCGGTCTCCAAGCGGATCGCCGCGCTGGAGAAGGACCTGGGGGTGCGGCTGCTGGTGCGGACGCCGCGCGGCGCGGAGCTCACCATCGACGGGCAGGTGCTCCTGCCGCACGCCCGGGCCCTGCTGCAGGCGGAGGAGCGGGCGGTGGCGGCCGTGCGTCCCGGGGAGCGCGCGCTGCGGGTGGACGTCGTGGGGCGCCGGGTCGCCACGGCCGGGCTGGTACGGGACTTCCACCGGGCGCACCCGGAGATCGCCCTGGACGTCGTCACGCTCTTCGACGCGGACACGGCGGTGGCCGCCGTGCGGGACGGGGCCGTCGACGCGACGTTCCGTGCGGTCACCATGCCCGGGCGCCGGCTCCCCGACGGCATCGAGGCCGTCCCCGTCCTGGACGAGCCGATGCGCCTGTGCGTCGGCCCCCACCACGAGTTCGCCCGAGCCGCGTCGGTGACACCCGCGCAACTGGCCGGGCAGCGGATCTGGATGCCGGGCAACGCGCCCGGCACGGAGTGGTCGGCCTACTACGACGAACTCGCCGAGACCTTCGGCCCGGACATCGACACCATCGGCCCCAACTTCGGCATCGAGGCCCTCCTCGACACCATCGCCGGTTCCTCGACCCTGGCGACCTTCCTCAGCGAACGGACCCCTCTGGTCTGGCCGGCCGACCACGACCTGCGCCTCGTCCCCCTGCGCGACCCGGCCCCGGTCTACCCGCACTCCCTCCTCTGGCGCACGGACAATCCGCATCCCGGCCTGGCGGCCCTGCGCGACCACCTGCTGGCGACCCGGCCGCGGCTGACCGAGGGGGAGGTCTGGAAGCCGAGTTGGGCGAGGTGAGTCGAGAGTCGACGGTTACTTGGTGACGTACGTGAGAAACGACGCCCAGGGGCTTGCGCCGAACACGAGTATCGGGCCGTGCGGCTGCTTGCTGTCGCGGACGGGGATGATGCCGGGGTGGTTGTCGGCGACCTCCAGGCAGTTGTTGGCGCCCCCGTCGCTGTAGGACGACTTGCGCCAAGCAGCGGTGGTGAGATCGAGGGTGGGCTTCATGATCCGTGCTCCTCCAGTACGTCCCTGATGAACCTCAGTGAGTCCGACGGGGACAGCGCCAGATCCCTCAACTGATCGTAGGACAAACGGTGGTGCAGGACTTCCTCTGGATCGTCCATCAACAGGCCATAGCTGTGGCCTTCTGTATAGGCCACGGCACTCCCGTCCTCTTGCCAGAGAAGGGTCAAGGATCCCTTGCCCATGAGGTGGTGCACCCCTGCTGAGAAGGGCAGCACCTGGATGACGACGTTCGGCCACTGGGCGGCGGCCTCGATGTGCAGCAACTGGGCCTTCCAGGTGTCCGCGTTGGCGGAGGAGCGGCGCAAAGCCGACTCGTCGACGATGAAACGGGCACCGGGTGCCGGGTCCTTGCGGAGTAGGAGCTGGCGTCCCATGCGCGCGGCCACTTGTTCCTCGACTTCATCGCCGTTGCCAGCTGTTGCCTGAGGGCCAGACAACACCTCCCTGGCGAACTCCTCCGTCTGAAGCAGTCCTGGAACGTCCGGTGTGTACACGTGCAGAAGACGCGCTGTCGCCTCCAAGGCCATGTACCTCTTGTACTTGTCCTTGAAAGCGTCGTACCGAGCGATCCTCCAATGACGAACCAGCAGGTCACCGCACCCGTAGTAGGTGTCCAGGTCTTCCATGACAGCCAGCTTGGACAGCCGCTCGCCTGACTCCAAGCGGCTCAAGTAGCTCTTGTCGTACCCGGTCTCGTCGGCCAACTGCCCCAGCGTTTTTCCCGCGTGCTCCCGCAAGTACTTCAGCGTTCGCCCCAGGACAGCGCGTCCCGACTCCCCGTCCCCGTCAACCACTTCGCCCACGTCACCCCTCACCGTTGCCTGGAGCGCCAGGCAACACCTGGCCCCTTCCGCAGCGTACGCGCGACCAGTGACGATGAAGGCACGATCGGTAATCACCGCTCGCCAAACCCCCTCCTGCCCTGAGAAGGGACGCTTCCGTGCGCCTGCGCATCGCTGGACTCTGCGAGTCGGTCCTGCTCCTCGTCGTGCGGAGCCTGCTGCCCGCCCGAGGACGTCACCGAGCCACGGCCGCCCCACCGCCGCCGACACCCGCTGCCCGACCCCTCGCCAGGGAGGAGCCCTTGGTCATGGACACCCCCCTCGTACGGCCGTACCTCAACACCGTGGAGGTCTTCGCATGAGGCTGCTCCCCTGGACCGGCACCGAGGGCAAGCCCTGTTACCTCTCCACCGACGACCCGGACAGCCTCCTCTCGCGGCTCGCCGACGACGTCGAGGACGCTCAACTCGCCTCCGCCGAGCAGGTGCTCGCGGGCGCCAAGGCCGTACTCGGGGACTCCAAGGCCGGTGAACGCGCCGTGCGCTTCGCACTGACAAGGGCGGTGGAGTCCCTGGGAGACGTGCTGCGCGTCGCAGTCAGTCGCGGGGAGCGCCTCGACCTCAAGTCCCCTACCAAATAAGGCTCCTAACGCGGCAACCTTTCCACCCCCAGCGGCGACCCACCCCCGGATCATCCCCCCCGCACGGAACGGATTCGCCGCATGAGTGAGCTGCGCAGCAAGCCCCGGCACCGCAGAAGCCGCACGGCCCTGGCGGTCGGTGTGCCGCTGGCCCTGACCGCCGCCGGCACCCTCGCCTACGGCACCGACCTCGGCGTCCTCGGCTTCACCGGTCAGCAGGCCTCCGCCGCCGCCCCGTCCTGGGCCACCGACACCGCCGACGGGTTCGCCTCCGTCAACTCCCTCGGGCAGAACGGGACGTACGGCGGGCGCGGCGGCCAGATCGTCACCGTGAAGACGCAGGCCGAGCTGGAGAAGTACGCCACGGCCGCCGAGCCGTACGTCATCGTCGTCGCCGGCACGATCAACATGAACCCGGTCGGCAAAGAGATCAAAGTGCAGTCCGACAAGACCATCGTCGGGTCCGGGACCTCCGGGCACATCGTCGGCGGTGGGTTCTTCCTCGGCCAGGGCGTGCACAACGTGATCATCCGGAACCTGACCATCCGGGACTCGTACCAGGGTGTGTGGAACGACAAGGACCACGACTTCGACGCGATCCAGATGGACGGCGCGCATCACGTCTGGATCGACCACAACGATCTGCGGCACATGGCCGACGGGCTCATCGACGTCCGCAAGGACAGCACGAACGTCACCGTCTCCTGGAACAAGCTGAGCGACAACAACAAGACCTTCGGCATCGGCTGGACCGAGAACGTCAAGACGGACATCACGATCCACCACAACTGGATCCGCGAGACCGAGCAGCGCAACCCGTCCACGGACAACGCCGCCCACGCCCACCTCTACAACAACTTCCTGGAGGACGCCCCGGGCACCGACATCAAGTCGTCGTACGGCAACTACTCGCGCGGCGCGACGAAGATGGTCCTGGAGAACTCCCTCTTCCAGGGCGTCAAGAACCCCGTCATCAAGGACAGCGGCGCCGCCATCGTCCAGCGCGGGAACTCCTTCTCCGGCACCAGCGGACGCAACGAGAGCGGCGGGACCGCCTTCGACCCGAAGACCTACTACCCGTACTCCCTCGACAAGGCCGCCGACCTGCCGTCGATCCTCAAGTCCGGCGCCGGGCCCCGCGCTTCCGTCGGCAAGACCGCCGCCGCCTCCACCAAGGCCGCCCAGGCGACCACTCTCACCGTGGCCAAGGACGGCAGCGGGCAGTACACGTCCGTGCAGGCCGCCGTGAACGCCGTACCGGCGAACAACCCGTCGCGCGTCGTGATCGCCGTCAAGCCGGGAACGTACCGGGAGCTCGTCAAGGTGCCGTCCAACAAGCCGCACGTCACCATCCAGGGCACCGGCGGCAGCCGCAAGGACACGACGATCGTCTACAACAACGCCTCCGGGACGCCCAAGCCCGGCGGCGGCACCTACGGCACGGGCGGCAGCGCCACCGTCGCCGTCGAGGCCGACGACTTCCAGGCCCGCAACCTGACCATCTCCAACGACTTCGACGAGAAGGCCAACCAGCAGCTCAGCGGGCACCAGGCCGTCGCCCTGCGGACCGCCGCCGACAAGGTGTTCCTGGACGGGATCATCGTCAGCGGCGACCAGGACACGCTGCTGCTCGACACCGCCGCCAAGGACCGGCTGGGCCGGGTCTACGTCAGCAATTCCTACGTCATCGGCAACGTCGACTTCATCTTCGGGCGGGCCACGGCCGTCGTCGACAGGTCCGTCATCACGCTGAAGAAGCGCTGGGACGGCACCTCGGCCGGCTACGTCACCGCCCCGAGCACCGCCGCGAACCGCAAGGGCATCCTGATCGCCAACTCCACCGTGAACGGCGATGTGTCGAACGGCAGCTTCTACCTCGGCCGGCCCTGGCACGCGGGCGGTGACGCCTCGCTCGACCCCCAGACCACGGTCCGCAACACCAGCCTGAGTGCCGCGATCAAGTCCACGCCGTGGACCGACATGAGCGGCTTCTCGTGGAAGGACGACCGGTTCGCCGAGTACAAGAACACCGGCGCGGGGGCGGGGTCGGCGAGCTCCAACCGGCCGCACCTGACCGACGCGCAGGCCGCGAACCAGGAGGTCGCGGACTGGCTCGCGGGCTGGACGCCCTCGGCCTCCTGAAAGCTCCCTTCCGGGTCCGGCTGACGAGCGGCGCCGGACCCGGAAGGGCCACCATGCCTACTGGTTCCAGGCGTAGTGCAGCCGGTCCAGGCCGCTCTGGTTGTTCACCGTCAGGCTGAGGTTCGTGCCCGTGCCCTGGAGCGTGGTGAGGGAGTAGGTGTCACCGTTGCGCAGGCCGGGCCAGTAGACCGAGCCGAGGCCCAGTTCGCGGATGGTGTCGGTCGCGGCCTGGATGTACGCGACCTCGTTGGAGCCGTTGACCGGGCCGTTGTAGTCCAGGCCGGTCGTCATCGACGCGCCGAACTCGTCGAGGATCGTGCGCGAGGCGCAGTCGCCGATACGTGCCTTGAAGTCCTGCTTCCACTGGTCGACGCTGGTCCAGTCGGTGTGCCAGAAGCCGTAGTTGTGCAGCGCGATCCGGGTGCCCTTGAGGCGCGGGTCGGCGCAGACCGGCTTGACGTCCTCGCTGTACTTGTACCCGCCTATCAGCATCCGGTCGCGGGGCACGTTGCCGTGGGAGGCCACCCACTTCGCGGCGATGTCGGTCCACTCCTGGGCGGTGTAGCCGAACGGCTCGTTCATCGGCTCGAAGTACACCTTGGAGTTGCGGGCGTAGGCGGAGGTGATCCGCGCCCACATCTGGTTCCAGGACGCCTGGTTGTCGATCTTGCCGTCCTTGGCGTTGTCGGCCTCCCAGTAGCCCAGGATGACCTTGAAGCCCTTGGCGGTGGCGGCGTCGATCGCGCCCCGGTACGACTTCCAGAACGGGCCGTTCACGGAGGTGGGGTTGACCGGGAGGCGGACGGTGTTGGCGCCCAGCTTGGAGAATCCGCCGATGATCGCCTTGGACTTGGCGTAGGTGGTGGCGTAGCTGTCGGAGGTGGACAGGCCCGAGGGTACGACCGCGTCGTCGGCGTAGTTGTCGCGTGGGTCGGCCCAGTTGACGCCCTTGAAGTCGCTGACGGGCGGCGGGGCGGTGGGGGAGGCGGCTGCGGGAGAGGCGAGAGCTCCGCCGAAGGCCGTGGCGCAGGCGAGCAGCGCCCCCAGACCGGCTGTCCCCCTATGAGTCTTTAGTGACACGACGTCCCCTTCTGGGCAGTACTTTCGAGCGAACCTCGCGTACAGATCGGCGGCTCGTTGGCTCCCGCAAACTAGAAGAGGGCTCGAACAGAGGTCAACACATCTGCACACCAAATCTCATCAGGAACGCAGGTTGCTGATGTACCGGGCTACGAACCCACGTTCAGGTCCGAGCCCGACACCCGCACCCGGATGCCGTCCTCCTCCACCCGGACGTCGTCCAGCCGTACGTCCCCCTGCTCCGGCTTCGGCAGTTCGAACGCCAGCGCCAGCCGGTCGGCCAGGACCGGGCGGGTCAGGCCGGACAGCTCGTCGAGGAGGTTGGGGTCGAGGCCGATGCGGCGGAGCACCTGCGGGTTGTCCAGGGCCAGGTCGATGAGGTTGAGGCGCTCCGCCTGGCGGGCGAACTTCGGGGAGCCGGTCAGCTCGGTGAGCTTGCCGTCGTCGGCCAGGGCCTCGCGCACGGTCGCCTCGGGGACGCCCATCCGCTGCACGATGGCCGGGACCGAGAGCAGCGCCTTGGCCTTGCGGGTCTCCCGGGCGAGGTCGGCGGCCCCCTTGGGCGTCAGGTGCAGCCCCTCGGAGGCGCGGGTGCCGGGGCGGTAGGTGGCCAGGTTCCCGATGTCGAGCCGCATGCCGCCGATCTCCGTGGCGATGCCCCGCTCGCCCTGCCGCTGGATCCGGGCTTCGGCGCGCAGCCGCAGGTCGTGTCCGGCGACGGGCAGGGTGCCATCGGCGCGGACGCGGTCGCGGCCCTCGCCGGTGAACGTCACCTGGGAGGCGCCGAGTTCGCGGTTGAGGTCCTCGAAGGACAGCAGGACGTCCCCGTCGAACCGGGGGACGTGGGCGCCGCGCACGGACGTGAGGCCGTCGGCGTCCAGCCGGATGTCGTGCGCCGTGGCCGACACCTTCGCCAGGGAGACCCGGTCGGCGGCGACGTCCGGGACGGTCACCTTCACCGACTCCAGCTGCTTGTCGGCGAGTTGGGTGAGGAAGGGGAACCCGCCGATCTCCACCTCGGGTGCGGCCGCGAGGTCGAGCCGGTCCTTGAGCGTGTCGGCGGCCCGGTGCTCGGCGTACAGCACGGCCCAGCGGTCGCCGAGGGCGAGGAAGGCGGCGAGCACGACCAGGCCGACCACCGCCTTCACCGCGAGCGGCAACCCGGCGAAACGATTCCGCCGACGCCTGCCGCCACGCCGGTGGTCGGGCGGCGACCACTCCCGTTCCGCCTCGTCCCGCTGCTCGGCGTCCGCGCCGAGGAAGTCCTCCAGAGGGGTCTCCTCCAGCGGGCCGTCGTCGAGCGCGGCGAGTTCCTCGTAGGGGTTGCGAGGCTGGTCGGAGCGGTCGTGGGGATGCTCGGACCGGTCGTGGGGCAGGTGTTGCGTGTCCATGCGGTGGGGGGTGCGCATCGTCTCATCCGACCATGCGCACCGCCCCTGGCCGCAACTTGAATCCCCTGTATGCGATTTACTTCACGATCGCGATACGGTCCGCCTTCGGCGGGGACAGCGGGTTCGCGGCCGAGGAGTTGGCCGTGAGGTACTGCTCCAGCGCGGTCAGGTCGTCGGCGCCGACGACGTCGTTCGTGCCCTGGCCGAGCGTGGGGAAGCCGTCGCCTCCGCCCGCGAGGAAGCTGTTCGTCGCGACGCGGTAGGTGGCCGCCGGGTCGATGGCCTTGCCGTCCAGCCGAATCGAGTCGGTGACGACCCGGTCGGCGCCGGACTTGGTGAGGTCCAGCGTGTACGTGAGGCCGGACGACACCTGGAGGACCTTCGGCGCCGCCGCGTTCGGGCCGGTCACCTGCTCCTTGAGCACCTGGATGAGCTGGGCGCCCGTGAAGTCCTGCAGGTTCACGGTGTTGGCGAACGGCTGGACCGTGAAGCCCTCGGCGTAGGTCACGACACCGTCGCCCTCGCCGGCCTTGGCCGCGTAGGTCAGCGGTGCCCGGATGCCGCCGGGGTTCATCAGCGCCAGGTCCGTCTCCGGGTCGAGCTGCTTGCCGTGGGCGAACTGGGCGTCGGCGATGAGGTCGCCGAGCGGGGACTCGGTCCCGGTGTTGCCGATGTCGCCGGAGATGTAGCCGATCGGCTTGTTGCCGATGGGTGCGGCCAGCGTGTTCCACTTGCTGATCAGCTCGGTCATGTCGGGCGCCTTGGGGACGTCCCGGGTGACCACGCGGTTGGCGGACTTCACCGCCGTACGGGCGATGTCGCCGGTCTTGCGGTCGTAGGTCAGCGTGGTGTCGGTGTAGAGGCGGCCGAAGGACGCGGCCGAGGTGACCATGCGGGGCTTGCCCGCCGGGTCGGCGATGTTGCACACGTACGCGTTGTGGGTGTGGCCGGTGACCAGCGCGTCCACCTGCGGCGTGACGTTCTTGGCGATGTCGACGATCGGGCCGGATATGCCGTCGCCCGCGCCCGGGGCGTCGCAGTCGTAGTTGTACGACGTCGACGCCGGGAAGCCGCCCTCGTGGATGAGCGCGACGATCGACTTCACGCCCTGCCGCTGGAGCACCTTGGCGTACTTGTTGATCGTCTCGACCTCGTCCTTGAAGGACAGGCCCTTGACGCCCTCGGCGGAGACGATGTCCGGGGTGCCCTCCAGCGTCACGCCGATGAAGCCGACCTTGACGCCGTTCTTCTTCCACACCCAGTAGGGCTTGAGGATCGGCTTCTTCGTCTTCTCGTCGAGGACGTTGGCGGCCAGGTAGGGGAAGTCGGCGCCCGTGAACTTCTGGTCCGAGTAGCAGCCGTCCTTCGGGTGGCAGCCGCCGTTCTGGAGGCGGGCCAGTTCCTTGGCGCCCTCGTCGAACTCGTGGTTGCCGACGGAGGTGACGTCCAGGTCGAGCTTGTTCAGCGCCTCGATGGTCGGCTCGTCGTGGAAGAGGCCGGAGATGAGCGGGGAGGCACCGACCATGTCGCCGCCGGCCGCGGTGATGGAGTACTTCTCGCCCTTGCGGGCCTGGCGCAGATGGGTGGCGAGGTACTCGACACCGCCCGCGTCGATGGTCTTCGTCGTGCCGTCGTGCTGGTGTTCGGTGACCCGGCCGGAGGAGCCGGCGGGCGGCTCCAGGTTGCCGTGCAGGTCGTTGAAGGACAGCAACTGGACGTCCTGGTAGCGGCCCGGCCAGTGGCCGCCCCCGCCGTGGTTCTCTCCGGCCGACGCCGACCCGGGCACCGTCGCCGCGGCCAGTGCGCCGACGGTGGCGACACCGGCGGCGAGAGCGACGAGACGGTTCGTACGACGTCTGCGGCGCTCCTGGTGCGCCGGTGCCGGTGAAGTGGCTGGCATACGCCCCCCCTGTGGGTCTGCTGGGACAGTGATGTCGTCCGGCGCAGCCTAGAGTCAACGCGCGTAGCGCGACAGAGCTTTCGGGTCACATCCTGGTTGCTTCTTGCCGCCGATTTCCCGGCACTCCCCCGTACCCTCGTACGCATGACCAGCGACGACACCGCACGGCCCGGACGCACCCGCTCGATCGACACATATGCCGCGCTCTCCCCGGAGCAGACCGAGGCCGTCCTCGCCCTGCTCGCCGACGCCGCCGGCACCGACGGACAGCAGGCGGTCTCCGAACAGGGCCGGTTGCAGCTGCGCGGCGGGGAACGCGCGGGCATCGTCCATCTGCTGCTCACCGTCGACGGCGAACTCGTCGGGTACGCCCAGCTGGAGGACACCGACCCGGTGGAGCCGCCGGCCGCCGAGTTGGTCGTGCACCCGGGACACCGGGGTCAGGGGCACGGGCGGGCGCTGGGCTCCGCGCTGCTGGCCGCGTCCGGCAAGCGGCTGCGGGTCTGGGCGCACGGCGGCCACTCCGCCGCCCGGCACCTCGCGCAGGTCCTCGGCCTGACCCTGTTCCGCGAACTGCGCCAGATGCGGCGCCCGTTGACCGGTTTCGACGCGCCCGAGCCGGTCCTCCCCGAGGGCGTCACCGTCCGCACCTTCGTCCCCGGCCGGGACGACGCGGCCTGGCTCGCCGTCAACGCCGCCGCCTTCGCCCACCACCCCGAGCAGGGCTCCCTCACGCAGCGGGACCTCGACGACCGCAAGGCCGAGCCGTGGTTCGATCCGGCGGGGTTCTTCCTCGCCTTCCGCGGCGACGAACTCATCGGCTTCCACTGGACCAAGGTCCACGCCGAGGAGGGCCTGGGCGAGGTGTACGTCCTCGGGGTCGCCCCCGGCGCCCAGGGCGGCGGCCTCGGCAAGTCCCTGACGACGATCGGCCTGCGGCACCTGGCGGACCGGGGGCTGCCGACCGCGATGCTGTACGTCGACGCCGACAACACGGCGGCGGTGTCGGTGTACGAGCGGCTGGGGTTCGTCACGCACGAGGTGGATCTGATGTACCGGACGGAGACGTGACGGTGCCGGCCCCGGCCGGTGCCGGCCTCAGCCCACGGTGGCCCCGGCATCGGCCGCGACGCGTGCGACGGACTCCCTGACCGCATCCAGCGCCGCGGCTCGTTCCTGGTCGGTCATACGGGCCGGGCCGTACGTGATGACGGGCTCCAGGACCTGGTAGCCGACGAACTCCAGCATTCCGCGGTGGATGTGGAACAGGAAGTCGTCCATCGGGCCGAAGGCGCCACCGGGACGGAACGACTCGCCGGGCCCGCCGGTCGTGAACAGCAGCATCGCCCGCTTCCCGGCGAGCGCCGCGTCCCCGAAGAGTCCGTGGTCCCCGCCGAAGACTCCGCCCATCACGAAGACCCGGTCCACCCATCCCTTGAGGACGGCCGGCAGCGAGAACCACCACATCGGGAACGACAGCACGAGCAGATCAGCGGCGAGCAGCCGGTCGAGATGGGCCCTGACGGCCGCGTCGAGCGTCCCTTCCCGGACCGCCCGCAGCTGCTCGGCCTGCGGCTTGAACGGGCCCTCCACCGGGGCGAACTCCTCGCGGGCGAGCACCGGCGCCCAGCCGTCGGCGTAGAGGTCCAGGACGTCGACCCGGTACCCGGCCTCGCGCAGGGACTGGGCCGCGGCGGCCATCTGGGCGGTGCTGAACGACTGGGGCTCGGGGTGGGCGTGAACGATCAGGGCTGTGGGCGCAGCAGCGAAGGTCGACATGAGGAGATCATATCGACGTATCGCGATTCGTCAATCAGAGGGTGGTGCCGATCGCCCGCGCCAGCTGTGTCAGCCGCTCTTCGTCGCGGCGGTAGTGGGTCCACTTGCCCACCCGGGTGGGGCGCACGAGTCCCGCCCGTTCGAGCGTGCTCATGTAGCTGGAGACCGTCGACTGGGCGAGTCCCGCCTTCGCCTGGATGTGGGTGACGCACACGCCGACCGCCCGGCGGTCCGCGATCGGCTCGTACGCTCCGAAGTGCGCCTCGGGATCCTTCAGCCACTGCATGATCTGCAGACGGGCAGGGTTGCCGAGGGCCTTGAACACCTCGATCAGATCGCCCGCATCCAGTTCCGCCGTCGCGGCCATGTGCCACCCTCCTCGCCGTCAGTGCGACACACCACGATATATCGATATCGGGCTAGGCGTCGGCGAAGGTGAGGCTGTCCGGCGGTGGCACCGCCGCCCCCGGCAGTCGTACCGTCGCCACCGCGCCGCCCCCCTCCGCCGGGGACAGCGACACCTCGCCGCCCGCCTGCTGCACCGTGCGGGCCACGATCGACAGGCCGAGGCCCGAGCCGGGCAGCGCTCGCGCGCTCGGGGAGCGCCAGAAGCGGTCGAAGACGTGGGGGAGTTCGTCGGCGGGGATGCCCGGGCCGTGGTCGCGGACCGTCAGGGTGCCCTCGGACAGGCGTACCTCGATCGTGCCGCCCTCCGGGCTGAACTTCACCGCGTTGTCCAGGACGTTGACCACCGCCCGTTCCAGGGCGGAGGGCTCCGCCCGGACGTACCACGGCTCGACGTCCGCCGTGATCGTCAGTTCCGGGCCGCGCAGCCGCGCTCGCCGCAGCGCCGAGTCGACGATGTCGTGCCAGGCGATGATCTGCGTCCGGCCCGCGTGCTGGCCGGTGTCGGGCCGGGACAGCTCCTGCAGGTCGCCGATGAGCGCGGCCAGCTCCGTCATCTGCGCCTTCACCGACGCGAGGAGCGCCTTGCGGTCGGCCTCGGGGAGGGGGCGGCCCGTCTCCTCGCTGCGGGTGAGGAGCTCGATGTTGGTGCGCAGGGAGGTGAGCGGTGTGCGGAGTTCGTGACCGGCGTCGGCGATGAGCTGTTGCTGGAGGTCACGGGAGCTGGCCAGCGCGGAGGTCATCGAGTTGAACGAGTGAGAGAGCCGGGCCACCTCGTCCTCGCTGTCCTCGTCCACCGGGATGCGGATGCCCAGGTCCTCCGTGCGGGCCACGTGCTCGACGGCCTCGGTGAGTTTGTCGATCGGGCGCAGCCCGGCCCGGGCGACCGCCAGCCCGGCGGCTCCGGCGCCCAGGACCCCCACGCCCGAGACGAGCAGCAGGATCAGTGCGAGATCGTTGAGGGTGGACTGGGTGTTCTTCAGGGGCAGGGCGAGGATCAGCGCGGCGTTGGGCGCGTCGGGCTGCTCGGACGCCAGCCGCACGGTCATCACACGCAGGGCGTTGCCGTGCTCGTCGGTGCCGTTGCGGACGATGCCGCGTCCCACGGGGGAGTTCCTGATCACGTCCCGGTCGGCCCCGGTGACATTGACCAGGCCCACGGAGCTGGAGTGGACGCAGATGTCCCCGTCCGCCTTGACGACCTCGAAGTAGGAGCTGTTCCGGAAGCTGTTGCCGCCCGGCGGGGTCTGTGTGCAACTGTCCACCGCCTGCTGAATGGCGATGTTCTGGCCCGGCTTCTGCAGCATCTTCTCCAGGTCGCCGTCCACCTGGTCGTACAGCTTCCCCTGCACGATGAACCAGCACGTCACCGACACCGCCGCCACCGCGAACGCCACCGCCGCCGCGACCAGCAGCGCCAGCCGGGACCGGATCGGCAGCGAGCGGAACCGGCGTACGACCTTGTTCACTCCGCGCCGCCCTGCCGCAAGACGTAGCCCACACCCCGCACCGTGTGCACGAGGCGCGGCTCGCCGCCCGCCTCGGTCTTGCGGCGCAGGTACATCACATACACGTCGAGGGAGTTCGACGACGGTTCGAAGTCGAAGCCCCAGACCGCCTTGAGGATCTGCTCCCGGGTGAGGACCTGGCGCGGGTGCGCCATGAACATCTCCAGCAGCGTGAACTCCGTACGGGTCAGCTCCACCTGGCGGCCGCCCCGCGTGACCTCGCGCGTCGCGAGGTCCATGCGCAGGTCGGCGAAGGCGAGGACGTCCTCGTCGTCCGGCGAGCCCGCGCCGACGGCCGCCGCGTAGGAGCTGCGGCGCAGCAGCGCGCGGATGCGGGCGAAGAGTTCGTCCAGTTCGAAGGGCTTGACCAGGTAGTCGTCGGCGCCCGCGTCCAGGCCCGTGACCCGGTCGCCTACCGTGTCGCGGGCCGTGAGCATGAGGATCGGGGTCGTGTCGCCGGTGCCGCGGATGCGGCGCGCCGCCGTCAGACCGTCCATGCGGGGCATCTGGATGTCCAGGACGACCAGGTCGGGCCGGTACGCCGCCGCCTTCTCCAGCGCGTCAGCGCCGTCGACCGCGACCTCGGTCCCGTATCCCTCGAAGGCGAGGCTGCGCTGGAGTGCTTCGCGTACCGCCGGCTCGTCGTCGACGATCAGGATGCGCTGGAGGTCACGGTCGCCGTCTGCGGGGCTCATGGGTCGGGGTCCTCGGGTGTGGTGGGGCGGGACGGGGTGTCGCTGACGCTCTCAGCCTCGCATGTCGGCGGGCCGGGCCGGGAGCAGGATCAGCCCCGGATCAGCCCCGTACCGTGCGGCGTCGGGCGGCGGCGGCCCGGCGGGCGGCGGCCTTGCGCGCGGGCCGGGCCTTGGCCGTCGCCACCTCGGGGGCCCGCGTCGCCGACGCCGCCGGTGCGTGCAGTTCGTGCGCCACCGCCAGTGCCAGCGCGAACCCCGCCGGGTCGGTCCCCGGCACCGTGTGCGGAACCTGCTGGATCATCGCCGTACTCCTCGCATCGGGTGGAACTCAGTCCGTGGCGCCGGCCCGCAGCTTGGCGAGGTCGGCCTTGACGGTGTTGATCGGTATGGCGAAGCCCAGGCCGACACTGCCCGCGTCGGAGGACGAGGAGGCGCTGCCCGCCGGCGAGTACATCGCGGAGTTGATCCCGATGATGTTGCCGTTCATGTCGATCAGCGCGCCGCCGGAGTTCCCCGGGTTGAGGGACGCGTCGGTCTGGAGCGCCTTGTACGTCGTGGTGTCCGAGCCGGTGTCGCCGTTGAACTGCCGCCCGCCGAACTCGAACGGCCACCCGTCGCCCTGCGGGGACTGCTGCTGGCCCTGGTCCTCGTCGGTCGGGACCGTGACGTCACGGTCGAGAGCGGAGATGATGCCGCTGGTGACGGTGCCGGACAGACCCTCGGGGGAGCCGATCGCCACGACCTGGTCGCCGACCTGCAGGCCGGAGGAGTCGCCGAGCGTGGCCGCCTTCAGGCCGGAGGCGTTCTCCAGCTTGATCAACGCAAGGTCCTTCTTGCTGTCGGTGCCGACGACCTTGGCGGAGTACGACTTGCCGTCGCTGGTCGTCACCTTGATCTGCGAGGCACCGGCGACGACGTGGTTGTTGGTGACGATCTCGCCGTCGCTCGTGATGATCACGCCGGAGCCGGTGGCGGAACCGGCGTTGGAGTCGGCGCTGATCTCGACGATGCTGGGGCTGACCGCCTTGGCGACACCGGCGACCGTGCCCTTCTGGGCGGACGGCACCACGTTGGTGCTGGTGGAGCTGGAGGCGACGGTGTCGTTGCCCGTCAGCTCCTGTATGCCGTAGGCGGTGCCGCCGCCGATCGCCGCGGCGACGATCGCCACGGCGGCGAGCAGGGCGACCGGGCCACGCTTGCGCTTCTTCGGAGCGGATGCCGGGGCGTACGCCGGCGGGGGCGGCCACTCGGGGTTCACCGGGGCCTGCTGCTGACCCTCGTAAGGGTTCTCGTACTCGCCACTGCGGTGGAAGCTCTCGGTCATGTCTCAGAGCTTGGAGCCCGACCATGAGAGCTTCCTGAGTGCATGCTGAGAAGCCCGACAGAACCTCGTATGCCCGATATAAAGGCGCCCCCAGGTCGTCCCTGGCCGCCCTTGCCAGGGTCAGCCGCAGCCGCAGGAGTGCCGTACGACCAGCCGCGACGGGAATACCTTCAGCCGCTCCCGGCGGGCCCCCGCCACGCGCAGCCCGTCGTCGAGGACGAGGTCCACCGCCGCGCGGGCCATGGCCGAGCGGTCGGAGGCGATCGTCGTCAGGGGCGGGTCGGTCAGCGCCGCTTCCTTGATGTCGTCGAAGCCGGCCACCGCCAGCTCCCCGGGCACGTCGATCCGCAGTTCGCGCGCGGCCCGCAGCAGGCCGATCGCCTGGTCGTCCGTGGAGCAGAAGATCGCGGGCGGGCGCTCGGGGCCGGAGAGGATCTTCAGGGCGGCCTGGTAGGCGTCGTAGCGGTTGTAGAGGGCCTCGAAGAGGCGGCCCTCCGTGGAGATCCCGGCCTCGTCCATCGCGCGGCGCCAGCCCTCGACGTGATCGGAGACCGGGTCGCCGACCGCCGGGGTCTCGGCTATGCCGCCCATACAGGCGACGTACTCGTAGCCGTGCTCCAGCAGGTGGCGGACGGCGAGCTGGGCGCCGCCCAGGTCGTCCGTGACGACGGCGACGTCGTCGATGGCCTCGGGCCGCTCGTGCAGCAGCACGACCCGGGCGTCCCAGGCCTCGATCTCGGCGGCGGCCAGGTCGTTGAGCGCGTGGCTGACGAGGATCAGGCCCGAGACCCGCATCCCCAGGAACGCCCGCAGGTAGTGGACCTCGCGCTCGCCGATGTAGTCGGAGTTCCCGACGAGCACCATCTTTCCGCGCTCGGACGCGGCCTGTTCGACCGCGTGCGCCATCTCCCCGAAGAAGGGCTGGCGCGCGTCCGGCACGATCAGGCCTATGAGGTCCGTACGCCGGGACGCCATCGCCTGGGCGACGCGGTCGGGCCGGTACCCCAGTTCCTTGATCGCGGCGAGGACACGCTCGCGCGTGGCCGGGGCGACCGGCCGGGGTCCGTTGTTGATGACATAGCTGACCACGGCAGTGGAAGTCCCTGCCAGCCGCGCCACATCGTCCCGAGTCACCTTGGCCACGCGCGGAGTCTACGCGGATATACCCGCTCTGGGCAGGGCGTAAAGGAGCTTCCGTACGATATCCCGACCGCCGTCCGGGGGACGCCGGTGCGTTCCGTGCGGAAAGCGATGCCCAGGTGGGCACCGCAATACGCCTCTTTACGCCTTACTGCGCGACTCAGCGGCGTCCAGATCGGCCGACTCGTCCTTGGTGTCCGGAATTTCCTTGGCCGCCCTGGCCTTCGCCTCCTCGGCGGCGCGCTCCACCTTCTCCGGCGTAACGAATCGATAACCGACGTTCCGGACGGTGCCGATCAGCGACTCGTGCTCGGGCCCGAGCTTGGCGCGCAGCCGCCGTACGTGCACGTCGACCGTGCGCGTACCGCCGAAGTAGTCGTAGCCCCAGACCTCCTGGAGCAGCTGGGCGCGCGTGAAGACGCGGCCGGGGTGCTGCGCGAGGTACTTCAGGAGCTCGAACTCCTTGAAGGTGAGGTCGAGGACACGGCCCTTGAGTTTGGCGGAGTACGTCGCCTCGTCGACCGACAGGTCGCCGTTGCGGATCTCCATCGGGGAGTCGTCGCTGACGATCTGCTGGCGGCCCATGGCCAGACGCAGGCGCGCCTCGACCTCCGCCGGTCCGGCGGTGTCCAGCAGGACGTCGTCGATGCCCCAGTCGGCGGTGACGGCCGCGAGACCGCCCTCCGTGACGACGAGGACGAGCGGGCAGCCGGGCCCGGTCGAACGCAGCAGCTGGCACAGGCTGCGGACCTGCGGCAGATCACGGCGGCCGTCGACGAGGATGACGTCGGCGCCGGGGGTGTCGACGAGGGCGGGGCCCTCCGCGGGGGCCACTCGCACGTTGTGCAGGAGCAGACCGAGGGCGGGGAGCACCTCCGTCGACGGCTGGAGGGCGTTGGTCAGGAGCAGCAGAGAACTCATACGTCTGGTTCCTCCTCGGTCCCTGCGAGGACGTTTGTTGGCACAGCACAGCTCTGCGATCCCGAAGGCCCCGTACACCTGCGGTTTCCCGCGTCGTATACAACGCTTCCGAAAGCACAAAAGGACCCGGGGGCTACGCTGCCCGAGTCCTCTGCCCAGCAGAATAGCCCACATGAGCACTGGTCCGGCAGGTCATGTGGCGCGTTCCACCGTTCGTCCGCACTCCGAGACGACCCGTGGAACGCCTGTGCGGACGCGAACGCGGGCCTTTCTGCGCACGTCAGACGGCGTGGCCATCGACGCCGTATACGACCCGGGTGCGGTTGTATACGACACCTCACGATCGCCTGCCGATCACCCCGTGTTCGTCGTCGCCCACGGCTTCACCGGTGCGGTGGACCGTCCGCACGTACGGCGGGTGGCGCGGACCTTCGCCCGGTACGGCGCCGTCGTCACGTTCTCCTTCCGGGGCCACGGGGCCTCCGGCGGGCGCTCGACGGTCGGGGACCGGGAGGTGCTGGACCTGGCGGCGGCGGTGGAGTGGGCCCGGGAGTTCGGGCACGCGCGCGTGGGGACGGTGGGCTTCTCCATGGGCGGCTCGGTGGCGCTGCGGCACGCGGCGCTGCACCCACGGCAGACGGACGCGGTGGTGTCGGTGAGCGCGCCGGCCCGCTGGTACTACCGGGGCACGGCCCCGATGCGCCGGCTGCACTGGCTGGTGACGCGGCCGGAGGGCCGGGTGGTGAGCCGCTACGGCCTGCGCACCCGCATCCACCACCGCGACTGGGACCCGGTGCCGCTCTCGCCGGTGGAGGCGGTGCCGAGGATCGCGCCCACGCCCCTGCTGATCGTGCACGGCGACGCCGACGGCTACTTCCCCGTCGACCATCCCCGCATGCTGGCCGCGGCCGCCGCCGACCAGGGCGAACTGTGGCTGGAGCCGGGCATGGGGCATGCCGAGAACGCGGCGAGCGACGAACTGCTGGGCCGGATCGGGGAGTGGGTGGTGGGCCGGGCGGGCTAGCCTGACGGGGTTCACCGACAAGCAGATCGAGGAAGCAGATGCCAAAGGTCACGGTGCGCTACTGGGCCGCCGCCAAGGCCGCGGCCGGGGTGGCCGAGGAGCCGTACGAGGCGGCCACGCTGGCCGAGGCGCTCGACGGGGTACGTGCGCGACACCCCGGCGAACTGGAGCGCGTGCTGCGGCGATGCTCGTTCCTCGTGGACGGTGACCCCGTGGGCACCCGCGGACATGAGACGGTACGGCTGGCCGACGGCGGCACGGTCGAGGTGCTCCCGCCGTTCGCAGGAGGGTGACGATGACCGACCAGCCGACCAACCAGCCGTACGACGGCTATGACGGCTACGACCCCTATGGGCAGCAGGGATACCCGCAAGGGCACCAGGCGTACCCGCAGGGGCATCAGGCGCACCAGGCGTACCCGCAGGGGCATCAGGGGTACGACGACCCGTACGCCGGTCAGCAGTACACGCAGCAGTGGCAGGGCCAGACCTGGGAGACGCAGACGCAGTCGCCGGTGTCCGCGCAGGTGACGGCGGCGGAGGAGACGGCGTATCTGCCGCCGCAGGGGCACGGGGCTCCTGCTCCCGCTCCCACTCCCGCTCCGGCTCCCACTCCTGCTTCGTCCGCCGAGTACGGCCCGGCCACCGTTGCCGGGAACCCGCGGATCACGGACGCGCAGCGGGCTCGGGCGGAGGGCCGGTCGCCGATCATCGAGCCCGGGATGCAGCCGGCCGCGCTGACGGCGCTGCTGGGGCTGTTGCTGGCCGGCGCGGCGGCGGTCGGCACGTACGCGCTGCTGGTGCCGCTCGTCGTCCTCCAGGCCGTCACCGCGGCCGGCTGGTTCCGGCTGAACGGGATGTGGCCGGCGCGGCAGGGCATCGCACTGGGCTTCGCGGGCGCGCTGGCCGCGGACGCGGCGCTGCTGGCGTCGGACCGCTCGCCCTCGGCGATCCTGGGCACGCTCGGGGTGTGGGTGCTGCTGGCGCTGGTGCTCCAGCTGCGGTCGCACGCCGACCCGGACGAGCGGATGTACGGCCTGATGGCGACGGTCGCGGCGTCGGCGCTGGCGATCGTGGCGGGCGGGTACCTCGCGGCCGAGGCGGACGCGGTGACCGTGGGCGCGATCGCGGTGGCGGTCGCGGTCCTGGCCCGCGCCCTGCCGCTGCCGACCCCGGCGTCGGTGGTGGTGGCGCTGCTCGCGGGTGCGGGCGGCGGCGTCGCGGCCGGCTCGCTGACGGGCCTGGGCACGTCGGGCGCCCTCATGGGCGCGGGCGCGGCAGCCTGCGCCCTGATCGGCCACCGGGTCGCCAGCTACGACTACCCGTCCCGCTTCGTCCACTTCACGGCGGGCGTGGCGCTGCCGTTGTCCGCTGCGGCCCCGGTGGTCTATGTGCTGGGGCGGGCGCTGGTCTAGCGCCTGCGCTGTGGTGGTGGGTCGGGGCCGCGGCCGCGGGCGCGCGGGGGCTCAGCTGCCGCAGGCGTGAGCTGCGGGCAGTCGTGCCTCCCCCAGTGCCTTAAGGGCCTGGGAGGTGCCCCCAGGCGGCACGGGTGGGCGCGGCGGCACCCCGCTCCGCCGGGCTGCGGACCCACCCGGCCTCAGCACCGGCGCCGAGCGCCTGGCCTGTCACAGATGATCGACAAACCCGGGGACCGAAGCACCCGCGGAGTTACCCTCACGCAAGGACGGCCGCTCGGTCGTCGAACACCGGACCGCCGTCCAACCGCCTAGGTGGGGGAAACACCGCATGCGCGCACTGCGAATACTGCTGATCGTCGTCGTGATCTTCGGCGGGCTCTTCGTGATCGCCGACCGCGTCGCCGTGAACTTCGCGGAGGGCGAGGCCGCCGACCGCCTGAAGACCACCGAGAACCTCTCCGCCACCCCGGACGTGTCCATCAAGGGCTTCCCGTTCCTCACCCAGGTCGTCGGCGGTTCCCTGGACGACATCGAGGTCGGCATCACGAACTACGAGGCCGCCGCGGGCAACGGCGCCGAGAAGATCCGCATCGACGACCTCCGGGCGGACATGCGCGGCGTCGAGTTCTCCGGCGACTACAGCTCCGCCACCGCGACCAGCGCCACCGGCACCGCGACCATCGCCTACGACGAGCTGCTGAAGACGGCCAAGTCCGAGCCCACCCAGGTCGCCCCGGGCGTCACCGCCAACGTCGTCGGCCTCTCCGACGGCGGCAACGGCAAGATCAAGGTCACCGTCGAGGCCACCGTCCTCGGCACCAAGCTGCCCGAACCGGTCTCCGTGCTCAGCTCGGTGACGGTGACCGACGGCACCGTCCGGGTGAAGGCCGACGGTCTGCCCAAGTTCGGCGGCGTCGACATCGCCGAGTCCCGGGTCCGGGCCATCACCGACTTCCAGCAGAGGATCGACGGCCTGCCCGGCGGCATCAAGCTGGACAAGGTCCAGGCCGCGCCGGGCGGCGTCGAGATCACGGTGAAGGGTTCCAACGTCCGCCTGGCCGGGTAGGAAAGGGGCCGGGCCGGACCTGGGGTGTCCGGTGGGCGAGACGGTGACGTCCGTAGCTCAGATGTGACGGCGGATACATTCGGGCACGATCCGTGCCCCACACCTTCCCGAGGCCCCTCGATCCCACATCGTGGATTTTCTCGTCTCAGCATGCGACACACCGGTGACACGCGTGCCTGACCGTCCCTACGATCGACGGCATGAAGCGACAGGCGGATCTCACGAAGCGGCGGGCAGTAGACCTGTGCCGCGTCGCCGCCATGCTCTGTCGCACCTTCTGAGCGACCGCGTCGGCCCATGCGCCGACGCGCGCATCCCCGCCGCCCTGCACCAAGGGCACCCGTGCGCCGCCCTCGTCATGGGCGCGCCCCGCAGACCTCGCACGCCCCGCCGTAACTGCCCCGGAGGAGAAAGAGCATGAGCCGCAGCGACGTCCTGGTCGACGCCGACTGGCTCCAGGAGCACCTGGACGACCCGACCATCGCCATCGTCGAGGTGGACGAGGACACGTCCGCCTACGAGAAGAACCACATCCGCAACGCGATCCGCATCGACTGGACCCAGGACCTCCAGGACCCGGTCCGCCGTGACTTCGTCGACCAGGAGGGCTTCGAGAAGCTCCTGTCGGAGAAGGGCATCGCCAACGACCACACCGTGGTCCTGTACGGCGGCAACAACAACTGGTTCGCCTCGTACGCGTACTGGTACTTCAAGCTGTACGGCCACGAGAACGTCAAGCTCCTCGACGGCGGTCGCAAGAAGTGGGAGCTCGACGCCCGCGAGCTGGTCGCCGGCGACGAGGTGCCGGAGCGTCCGAAGACGGACTACAAGGCCAAGCCGCAGGACACGTCCATCCGTGCCTTCCGTGACGACGTCGTCGCCGCCATCGGCTCGCAGAACCTGGTCGACGTGCGGTCCCCCGACGAGTTCTCCGGCAAGCTGCTCGCCCCGGCCCACCTGCCGCAGGAGCAGTCCCAGCGCCCCGGCCACGTGCCGAGCGCCCGCAACATCCCGTGGTCCAAGAACGCCAACGACGACGGCACCTTCAAGTCGGACGAGGAGCTCAAGGAGCTCTACGCCGCGGAGAGCGTCGACCTGGCCAAGGACACCATCGCCTACTGCCGCATCGGTGAGCGCTCCGCGCTGACCTGGTTCGTGCTGCACGAGCTGCTCGGTGTGGAGAACGTCAAGAACTACGACGGCTCCTGGACCGAGTACGGCTCCCTGGTGGGCGTGCCGATCGAGCTCGGCGCCAACAAGTAAGCGAACCGACCGACCTCTCAAGACCTCTCTTCAGGAGTACGACATGTGTGGAGCGAAGGCCGGCGGCCCGGACGCCTCGACGATCAAGCCCGGTGAGACCACCATCCAGGGGCAGGTGACCAAGGACGGCGAGCCCGTGACGGGGTACGTGCGTCTGCTGGACTCGACCGGCGAGTTCACGGCCGAGGTGCCGACCTCGGCGACCGGACAGTTCCGCTTCTACGCGGCCGAGGGCACCTGGACCGTCCGCGCCCTCGTGCCCGGCGCCACCGCCGACCGCACGGTCGTCGCCCAGAAGGGCGGCCTGGCGGAGGTCGCGATCGCCGTCTGACGGCGACAGTGCCACGAAGGGCCGCATCCCACGGGTTGGACGCCTGGGGTGCGGCCCTTCGGCCTGCCCGGACCTACGCTGGTCGTATGTACGCACGACGGCGGCGCACGTACTTCGCGATGATGGGCGGCTGCATCGCCCTGTTCGTCCTGGCCTGGGGCGTCGTACGCCTGTGGTCCATGCCCGTCGCCGTCGGGATGTGCGTCGTCGCCATGGTGATCCCGCCTGTCGCGGCCATGGTCGCGAACCGGCGCGGACCCGACGACCGCTGGTGGGACGACCCGTCCGGCGACCCCAAGAGCGACGAGTGGTGGGACGAACTGGACGGCAAGAAGCGCCGGTACTGAACCGGCGAGGGGGGAGCGCGACTGTGCGTCTGACGGCGGCGACTCTGGACGCCCCGAACGCCCGTGAGCTGGCCGCCTTCTACCTGCGGCTGCTGCCCGGGTGGCGGGTGTGGCGTGGGGAGGACTGGCAGGACTGGGTGCACATCCGGCCGCCGGACGGGGGCACCGGGCTGTCCTTCCAGACCGAGCCCGCCTACCGGCCGCCCGTCTGGCCGAGTACGCCGGACGGGCAGCAGATGATGATCCACCTCGACATCGAGGTCGACGACCTGGAACGCGAGACCGCGCGGGCCCTGGCCGAGGGCGCGCGGCTCGCCGAGCACCAGCCGCAGGACGGCGTCCGGGTGCTCCTGGACCCGGCGGGCCATCCCTTCTGCCTCCACACGGAGGCCGCGGAGGCGTCTCAGTAGACGAGCGCCTGTGTGTCCTCCGCCATCGCCTCCTGGACGAAGACCTGGGCGCCGGCGATGCGGACGCCCTTGAGGACGTCCTGCTCCGTGATCTCGCGGCGGGCCGCGCACTGTGTGCACAGGGTGACGCGGCCGGCCGCCAGGACCGAGTCGAGCAGGTCGGGGAGCGGGGCCGCGTGCGGCAGTTCGAACTCGGCGGCGCGGCCGGGCAGGGCGAACCAGGCGGACTCGCCGGTCAGCCACAGGGAGACGTCGACGCCGCTCGCCACGGCCACCGCCGCCACCGTGAACGCCTGGGAACACCGCTCGGGGGCGTCCGCCCCGGCCGTCACCTTGATCACCAGCTTCTTCGCCATGGCCGAATCGTAATCAACGCACCTACAACTCCGGGCACTGCCTGAAGGTCTCCTGTGCGCGCGCATACGGAATGCGCGCTTCACGTTCTGTGGGGGACGTCTTGGAAGTACCCGAAGAAGTGGCCGGCGAGTCCGGGGCCGAGCCCGGGTCCCGTCGCCGTGGGCGGGGGCGTACGCCCGCGCTGATCGGTGCCGGCGCCGTGCTCGGACTGGTGGCCGGCACCTGCGCCGGTTACCTCGTACAGGTGGACCGCGCGCCCACGAAGCTGCCCTCGCTCGCGCAGCCGTCGCTCGCGCAGGCCACGGGCGACGGCCCCGAGCCGCTGTCGGCCGCGCGGGACAGGCGCGTGAAGACCGACGGTGACCTGCGGAAGCTGCTGCTGAAGAAGCCGCGCGGGGCGCGGGACGCCGGGTATCTGATGGGCGACGAAGGCTGGCTGGACCTCGCGGGCTACGCGGCGTACTACAAGAAGCCGGGCGAGATGTTCGGCGAGCTCGTCAGCGACGAGTTCCGGCGCGCTGCCGTCACCGGCTGGCGGGTCGGCGGCACCTACCAGGTGGAGATCCGCCTGGTGCAGTACCGGCAGGAAGAGGTGCTCACAGCCGTCGACAGGACCGGCAACAGCCAGTACTGGGCCGAGGCCGAGGGCGGCACCGACAGCTGGGCCGTGCCCGGCACCGGGGACGGCCGGGCCTACGTCCACAACCGGCCCGAGAACGAGCCCGGCTACGTGCCGGTGTACACCGCCGAGGCACACGCCTGGCGTGGTGACATCGCCGTGGAGGTCTGGGTGACGGACACCAAGCCGATTCCCAAGGCGAAGATCTTGAACCTGGCCGAGCGGCAGATGGAGCGGCTGTGAGCGACACATTGGAGCCGGTGGAGCCGGCGGAGTCGACGACCATGTCCGAGCCCGCCCCCGAGCCGCAGAAGCAGCCCGTACGCCGTGGTCGTGTCGCCGCCGTCGCCGCGTCCGTCCTGCTGGCGGTCACCGTCGCCGGAGGCGCGGGCTACACCGTCGTGGCCGTGAACGGCGCCGACCGGGACGCGGGCGCCCCCGTCTGGACGTTTCCCCGGGACAAGACCAAGGCCGAGGCGGACGAGAAGGCCGCTCCCACCGGGCTCGCCGGCATGCTCGTGCCGTACGGGGCCCCCGGGGCCAATGGGTGGGGGCGCGGCCCGGACCTCGGTGAGTACGGCTCGGACGCCGCGCTGAGCGGGGAGCAAGCCACGGCCCTGCGCAAGGAGTCCCTGAGCGGCCTGCCGCGCACCCAGCGCAAGCGGCTGGAGAAGGCGGTCGACCGGTTGCGCATCACCGGCATCGCCATGCGCAGCTACCTCAGCACCACCAAGCTCTCCGACGCCTACACCGATGACGCCTACACGGTGCGCGTCGAGCTCGCCCAGATGGACAACAGGGCCGCGGTCCGGGACGCCTCACGTTTCCGGAGCGCGGTCGTCGATGCCCTGGGCGCCTTCCGCAAGGGCCCGGAGATCAAGGGCCACAAGAACGCCCATTGCTTCCTGCCGCCGAAGGACGCCGAGGGGGGCCTGGAGACGATGTTCTGCTCGGCCCACGTCGGGAACGTCCTGGTCACCGCCGTCGCGGCCGGCGCGGAGCCACTCGACACCAAGGGGGCCGCGATGCTGCTGCGCGAGCAGCTCGACCGTATAGCCGAGCCGGGGGAGGCGGTATGACCGAGCAGCAGCAGACCGCCGTTCCGGCCGTGCCCGAGGTGCGGCCGGACGTGCCATCGGACGCGGTGCGCAAGGACCGCCGGGTCCTGCGGGCCGTCCTGCGCTGGACCGCCGCCGTGGCCGTCTGCGTGGCGGTCGGCGCGGCCACGGCGTTCGGAATCACGCGCATGGACCGGACCGACGTACCCGGGCTCGCGACGGAGCCGGACGGGCGCTGGGAGTACCCGGTGCTCACCCGTCCGCCGCTGCCCTCCGGCAGTCCGGGCCCCTTCGCCGAGGGGAACACGGCCGGCACGCACCACGCCGATCCGCGTGCCCTCCTCCTGCCCGCTCCGAAGGGCGCCAGGGAGGACAAGGCGCTGCGGGGCTCGGCCGGCTGGGCGGCGAAGAAGGACCTCCTGGCGGAGTACGCCGCGAAGGACGACCGCGAGGAACTCGGGCAGCACCTCACCGACCACGGTCTGCGGCACATCGCCGCCCGCGGCTGGACGATGCCGGACGGCACCCGCACGCGGATCTACCTGCTCCGGTTCGACACCGCGGCCGTCGTCGACGGGCTGCTCGCGCCCTACCTCGCCCCCTACAGCGCGCCGAAGTTCCCCCTGCGCGGCGCCGGGACGTCCGCGAACGACAAGGCGTTCCCCGACGCCGCCGTGGTGGACGACGTCGAGCGCGTGGTCTACGAGGAGGCCAGGCCGTACGGCGGCGAACAGGTCCGCCACGCCTACCTCGCCGCCGGTGACACCCTCGCGCTGGTCGTGCAGTCCCGGAAGGGCGGTGCGCGGGCCGTGCCCTTCCAGCAGACGGTGGCCCTGCAGGGCCAGCTGCTCGGCTGACTCCCGCCGGGGTCCACCTCACAACGAGGCCCGGACCCCGGCCGCGTAAGCTGGGCCCGGCCCTGTGCACACATCCGCACCCCGCTCAAGGAGCACCCCGTGGAGCTTTTCTTCGAAATCCTGTTGGTCCTGGTCGCCGTCGGCGTCCTGGCCTTCGCCGGACTGACCGTGAAGAAGCTGTACCAGGGCCAGCGCTGACCCACGTCTAGGAACCTCTCATGATCGAGATCCCGTCCGACCTCCACAAAGACCTCGTCCCGCTCGCCTTCCTGCTCGGCAACTGGGCCGGTGCCGGTGTGCACGACTTCCCCGGCTCGGAGAAGTGCAACTTCGGGCAGGAGGTCGCCTTCACCCACGACGGCCGGGACTTCCTCGAGTACCGCTCCCACAGCTGGGTGCTGGACAAGGACGGCAACAAGGTCCGGCCGCTGGAGTCCGAGCACGGCTTCTGGCGCATCGACGCCGAGCGCAAGGTCGAGGTGACGATGACCCGCGACGACGGCGTCATCGAGATCTGGTACGGCGAGCTGGCCGACAAGAAGCCGCAGATCGACCTGGTGACGGACGCGGTGGCCCGCACCGCCGCCTCCCAGCCGTACACCGGCGGCAAGCGGCTCTACGGCTACGTCAAGAGCGACCTGATGTGGGTCGGCGAGAAGCAGACCCCCGAGGTCGAGCTGCGGCCCTACATGTCGGCCCACCTGAAGAAGGTCGTCACGCCGGAGGAGGTCGAGCGCTGGGCCAAGGCCCTGCCCGACGACATGCCGGACGACGGGATCGCTTTCTTCAAGTAGTCCTAGACTGGCCGGTGTGGTGAGCACCGACTGGAAGAGCGATCTGCGGCAGCGCGGCTACCGGCTGACCCCGCAGCGGCAACTCGTGCTCGAAGCCGTGGACACCCTGGAGCACGCGACCCCCGACGACATCCTCGTGGAAGTGAGGAAGACGGCGTCGGGGGTCAACATTTCCACGGTGTACCGGACGCTGGAGCTGCTGGAGGAGCTCGGCCTGGTCAGCCATGCCCATCTGGGGCACGGCGCGCCGACGTACCACCTCGCGGACCGGCACCACCACCTCCACCTGGTCTGCCGCGACTGCCAGAACGTCATCGAGGCGGATGTGGCCGTGGCCGCCGAGTTCACCGCGAAGCTGCGGCAGACGTTCGGCTTCGACACCGACATGAAGCACTTCGCGATCTTCGGCCGGTGCGAGGACTGCACGCTCAAGGCTTCAACTACCGAGTCGTAGGCTTACGGATATGAAGAGCCCCCTGCTGACCCTGCCCGGCGCCGTCCCCGCCGAGGGCGTGGACGAAGGCGTCGCCGCCCACTACGGCGATCTGTTCCGCGAGCAGCGTGCGCTCGCCGACGGCACCGGTTTCGTGGACCTCTCGCACCGGGGGGTCGTCACCGTCACCGGCGAGGACCGGCTCGCCTGGCTGCACCTGCTGCTGACCCAGCACGTCAGCGACCTCCCGGCCGGCCAGGCCACCGAGGCGCTGATCCTCTCCGCGAACGGCCACATCGAGCACGCCCTCTACCTCGTCGACGACGGCGAGACCGTCTGGGCCCATGTGGAGCCGGGCACCCAGGAGGCGCTGATCGCGTACCTGGAGTCCATGAAGTTCTTCTACAAGGTCGAGGTCGCCGACCGGACGGCCGACATCGCGGTGGTGCACCTGCCGGCCGGCTCCATCGCCGAGGTGCCGCAGGACGCCGTCGTACGGGAGACGCCGTACGGCCGGGACCTGTTCCTGCCCCGAGCCGACCTGGAGGCGTACGCCGCGCAGGCCGGGCCGCCCGCCGGGATCCTCGCCTACGAGGCGCTGCGCGTGGAGCAGCACCGGCCCCGGCTCGGCTTCGAGACCGACCACCGCACCATCCCGCACGAGCTGGGCTGGATCGGCTCGGCGGTGCACCTCCAGAAGGGCTGCTACCGGGGCCAGGAGACGGTCGCCCGGGTGCACAACCTGGGCAAGCCGCCGCGCCGGCTGGTCTTCCTGCACCTGGACGGCAGCGAGGTCCACCTGCCGGTGGCCGGCACCGAGCTCCGGCTCGCCGGCGACGGCCCCGACGGCCGGAAGATCGGCTTCATCACCACCTCCGTACGCCACCACGAGCTGGGGCCGGTCGCCCTCGCGCTGGTGAAGCGGAACGTGGCCGTGGACGCCCCGCTGGTGGCCGGCGACACGGCCGCGGCCCAGGAAGTCGTCGTCGAGCCGTAAGGCTTGTCGTTCTTTCGGGTCAGATCTCGATCAGCACGGTGAACGGGCCGTCGTTCGTCAGTGATACATGCATCGCCGCCCCGAAGCGGCCCGTGGCCACCGTCGCGCCCAGCGAGCGCAGCTGGGCGACCACCTCGTCGACCAGCGGCTCGGCGACATCGCCGGGGGCGGCCGCGTTCCAGGTGGGGCGGCGGCCCTTGCGGGCGTCGCCGTAGAGGGTGAACTGGCTGATCACCAGGAGCGGGGCGTCGATGTCGCTGCACGACTTCTCGTCGTGCAGCATGCGCACCGACCAGAGCTTGCGGGCCAGCTGGGCCGCCTTCTCCTTGGTGTCCTCGTGCGTGACGCCGACGAGGACGCACAGCCCCTCGCCCTCGATCGCCCCTACGGTCTCGCCGTCCACGACGACGCTCGCGCCGTCGACCCTCTGCACCACTGCTCGCATACGTCCATCATGCCGGGAGGTGACTTTCGCGCCTCGCGCGGTTGGCGCATGGCCCGAAAGGGTGGTTTGCGCAGGGCGTCAACAGGCCGCGCACGGCCGTATTTTGCTGCTTAACCGCCCATCTGGGGTCTATCGGGGGCACTCGTTCCCATAGCGGCCAGTTGGGGTGGCACGATGCTTTCACACACCGGTCGAGGGGACGGTTGAGGCACATGAGCACATCCAGTACCGGACATCCGCTGGGGGCTGTCTGGTCCAGCCACACGGGGGCCGGGGCGGCGGAGTACCACCGGCCGCCCACACAGCGCACCGACAGCCCGCCGCTGCCCTCGGACGCTCCCGAGCACGATCTGGCCACGCTGAGCCTGCCCGAGCTGCGCACGCTGCGCCGTGAGGCCCAGCGCGACGAAGCCGACCTCAGCTACGTACGGCGGCTGCTCCAGGGGCGGATCGACATCCTGCGGGCGGAGCTGACGCGGCGCACCCCGGTCGGCGCGGCCTCGGTCGCCGGGCCCGCGGAGGCGTCCGTGGTCGAGCGACTCGCGGAGATCCTGCGGGACGCCCCGGCCCGGCACCGCTCCTCCGCCCGTCATCTGACGCTGGGCACGCCGCAGGGCGAGGAGTACCGGCAGCTGGCCGCGGAGATGCTCGCCGAGGTCGAGCTGTCCGACCTGGACGCCCGGACGGACCTGGAGCTGAACACCGCCATGGGGCGGCTCGTGCGCTACGAGCAGCAGGTCTCCCGGCGGCGGCAGCGGCTCCAGCGCACGGCCGACGAGTGCAGCACGGAGATCGCGCGCCGGTACCGCGAGGGGGAGGCCCAGATCGACGACCTGCTCGTGTGAGTCGCTCGGGGGCCTGGCGCGGGCGGGTCGGATATTTACGCGACACCGACCGGCCCCCCGCCTAGCGTGATGCCATGACCGCCACTCCCCGCGCCGACGGCATCGACGTACGCCCCATCACCGAGACCGAGTTCGCCGACTGGCTGCGCGCCGTGAACACCGGCTTCCTGCGGGTGCCCGACGTGTCCGAGGAGGAGGTCGAGGGCCGCCGTGAGCGGTTCGTCCCGGGCCGCTACCTTGGCGCCTTCGACGGCGGCCGGTGCGTGGCGACCTTCCGGTCCTTCGACCAGGAGCTCACGGTGGTGGGCGGGGCGAGGGTGCCGGCCGACGCCGTCTCGGGTGTCACCGTCCACGCCACCCACCGCCGCCGCGGGCTGCTCAGCCGGATGATGGCGCGGGACCTGGCGGCCGCGAAGGAGCGCGGGGACGTCGTCGCGACGCTGATCGCCGCCGAGTACCCGATCTACGGCCGGTACGGCTTCGGACCGGCGACGTGGATGGCCGAGTGGACGGTCGACGTGCCGCGCGCCGGCCTCGACGCCCGCTGGGCGGGCCCGGCGGACGGCGGGCGGATCGACCTGGTGGACGGCGAGGAGGTCCGCAAGCTCGGCCCCGACCTGCACGAGCGGCTGTGCCGCCTGCAGCCCGGCGCCATCGACCGCGACGAGCTGTGGTGGAAGTGGAACACCGGCGCCGTAAAGGTCGACCCGTCCTGGAAGCAGCCCTTCTTCGCCGTGTACCGCTCGGCGTCCGGCGAGGTCGAGGGCATGGCCGCCTACGACGTGGACGACAACTGGGGCGATGGCAAGCAGCCCTTGAACACGGCGACGGTGAGGTGGCTGACCGGCGTCACGCCGGCCGCGGAGCGCTCCCTGTGGCAGTACCTCTGCTCCATCGACTGGGTCGTGCGGGTCAAGAGCGGCTGGCGGGCCCCCGACGACCTGCTTCCGCATGTCCTGCCCGATCCGCGGGCGGCCGGGATCACGACCCTGGCGGACTGGCTGTGGGTGCGGATCCTCGACGTCACACGGGCGCTCGAGGCGCGGACGTACGAGGGGGAGGGGACGCTGGTGCTGGAGGTCGCCGGCGTGGACGGGCTGACCGGCGGGTGTTACCGGCTGGAGGCCTCGGCCGCCGGGGCGTCCTGTACGCCGACCACGCGGAGCGCGGACATCACGCTCGGGCTGGTCGAGTTGGGGGCGCTGTGGCTCGGCGACGAGTCGGCGGTGCGGCTGGCGGCACTGGGCCGGGTCCGGGAAGAACGAGCGGGCGCCGCCCGGAAGGCCGACGCCCTGCTGCGTACGTCCAGGCGGCCTTGGTGCCCGGACCTGTTCTGAGCCGCTCCCTTCCGCCGACGACAGGGACCTCGTATCCGTAGCGAGTTGTCGGGGGCTCCCGGCTCCCCTCCGGAAGGGAGCCCCTTGATGGATGGCCAACCCCTTGAAGGCCTGACCATGTCAACGAAGTTGGTGACCAACTTCACTGTACTTATCTCCGCTTGGAAGCGGCTCATAACCACCTGGTGCTGAACTGCCGGAAGATGGCGGGAAGTTGTACTGTTTGGTTGTGGACCCGGAACACGCCCCCGTCAATGGACGGAAGAGGTCGCAACGGCCACAGAGGACACATCACGAGGTGGCCGACGAACTGCGCGCCCGGATCAGGTCGGGAGAGCTGCAGCCGGGCGAACGCATGCCCACCCAGGCACAGCTGGCCCACGAGTTCGGCGTCGAGCGCGGTGCCGTACGCCAGGCCCTGCGCATCCTCCAGTCCGAGCGGCTGCTCACCAACGTGTCCAAGGGCAGCCCGGCGACCGTCGCCCCCGACCCCGCCGGGGCGCTGACCGGGCCACAAGCCCCGCCGCTGCCCACCACGGTGGCCCTCGCGCCCCGGATCGCGGCGGCCTTCGCGGCGGAGCACGTCGAGATCGACGCCGTGTGCCTGACCGCCATCTCCCTCACGCTCGCCATCGGTGAGCCGCTGCGGCAGATCCACGCCGGACGGCTGAAACCGGCCAAGGTCGACGTCCGGGTCCTGCTGCCGAGCCGGGACATCGACCTCGCCTTCCCGGTGCCGGTGGGCGGACACGGTGACGACTCGGTGCACGAGCGGTGGCTCGCGATGCGCAACGCCCAGGGGCAGGTCCTGAGGCACAACCTCCTGGCCCTGCGCTCCACGCACGGCATCGACGTGCACGTCACGTTCCGCGCGCTGCCCTTCACCCCGCCGGTGAAGCTGTATCTGCTCAACAACACCGAGGCGCTGTTCGCGTACTACACGCTGATGCGCCGGGAGGCCGAGATCGACCACGAGCACCTGGAGATGTACGACGCCCAGGGCACCCAGTCGATGCTGTTCTCCTTCCAGCAGGGCCCCGGCCTGCGCGACACGACGTTCGTCGAGCAGTCGCACCTGTGGTTCAACGCACTGTGGGAGACGATCAGTTCGGAGCTGGTGCTCACGAGCTGACGTCACCGGACGGGGCCCGTCATCAGCAGGGCGAGCACGACCGCCCCGACGGAGCTGACGGCCGGGCTCTTGGCCTTGATGCCCACGGTGAGAAGGATCAGCCCGACGATTCCGGCCGGGCCGTACTTCCACTGGACGAGCTGCTCGAAAGCGACGACGAAGGCGGCGGAGAGGAGAGCGAGGGCAGGCATCGGAGTTCCCCCTTCGGAAGCAAAACTTCCGCCAACTCAAGCGAGTTGGCAACCAACTCTGATTAAGTTGTCCCCACTTGGCTACTAGTAATAAACAACTTTCAAACAACTCCCGTCAGATGGATCAGAGTTGTAGCGTTTGGTCGTGACCCAGGAGAGCGTGGCAGTGAACGGCAGCAGCAGGCATTCGCCCCAGAAGATCGCCGACATCCTGCGGGAACGTATCCGCGCCGGTGAGCTCAAGCCGGGCGACCGCCTGCCCACCCAGGCCGAACTGGCGGAGGAGTTCGGCGTGGAGCGCGGCGCCGTCCGGCAGGCCCTGCGGGCACTCCAGGAGGACGGCCTCCTCACCAACGTCAGCAAGGGCAGCCCGCCGCGGATCGCCACGCCCGCCCCGGCCCGCGGCGAGCCCCAGCCGACGATGGTGGGCCTGGCACCGCGGCTCACCGAGGCGTTCTCGGCCCGCCGGGTCCGCGTCGACGTCGTCTGCCACACCGCGGAGACCCTGATGGTCGCCATCGGGGAGCCGCTCCGCCTGATCCACGAGGGCCGTATCCACCCCGAGTCGATCGACGTCCGCATCCTGGTGCCCTCCCGGGACATCGAGCTGGCCTTCCCCGTCCCGGTCGAGGCGCACGGCGACGACAATCCGGTCCACCGGCGCTGGCTGGCCATGCGCAACGCCCAGGGGCAGGTCCTCCAGCACAACCTGCTCGCCCTGCGCTCCACGCACGGCATCGACGTGCACGTCACGTTCCGCGCGCTGCCCTTCACCCCGCCGGTCAAGCTGTACCTGCTCAACGGGGAGGAGGCGCTGATCGGCTACTACATGCTGACCAGGCGAGAGGAGGAGTGGGGCAGCCGGACCCTGGACATGTACGACGTCCTCGGCTCCCAGTCCCTCCTCTTCTCCTTCGTGAAGCGGGCGGGTCTGCGGGACGCGGCTTTCGTGCAGGAATCCCAGAAGTGGTTCGACGCCCTCTGGGAAACCATCACCACGGACCTGACACTCTCCTAGTGACTCCTGATACGACGCAGACTGGTTCGGTGACAGTCGAGAACGAGAACGATCAGTACCATCTTCCGACTCTGATCAAAGGCGCCCGTGTCGTCCTGTGGGACTTCGACGGGCCCATCTGCCGGCTGTTCGCGAGGCACTCGGCGGACGGGGTGGCGACCGACCTGGTGGCCTGGCTGGAGGGCCGGGGGCTGCACGGCCTGCTGACGGAGAGGGAACGCGAGACGCTCGACCCGCAGGTCGTCCTGCGCGCCGTGGACCGCCGGCATCCCGGCAGCGACCTCGTCGCGGAGCTGGAGGAACGTCTCACCCATGAGGAGCTGCGGGCCGCGTCCTCCGCGATGCCGACCCCGTACGCGGATCCGCTCATACGCACCTGGTCCGCGGTGGGCTCCGGCCTCGCCATCACCACCAACAACTCCCCGCGGGTGGTGCGCACGTACCTCGAGGGCCGGGGCATCGCCGGCTGCTTCGCCCCGCACATCTACGGCCGCGCCCAGGAACTCCACCACCTGAAGCCGGACCCCCACTGCCTCAACCGGGCGCTGAACGCCATGGGTGCCGCCCCGGCCGACGCCCTGATGATCGGCGACGCCCCCTCGGACCACGAGGCCGCCGTCCGGGCCGGGGTGCCGTTCCTCGGGTACGCGAGCAACCCCCGCAAGGCCAAGATCCTCAAGGACGCGGGAGCCGACACCGTCATCGAATCCCTGGAGCCGGTGCTGGCGTTGCTGCGCGGCTAGCCGGCGCCGGTTCACCTGGGAGAGGGGAGTTCGGATCGATAGCCCGGTTCTCCCCTGATGACGGCGTCCGGTGGAGTAACGTGCCTTCCCCCTTACACCATCCGCACCACCGGGGCAGGCTGAACCACCCAATGACACCCCCATCGGTCTCCGGTGCTCGGCAGCGAGCAGTCGAGATGAGCGGCGACCCGAGCCTGGTCAAGGGGCCGCTCAAGGGGTACCACCACGAGACCTACGTCCTCGCGCTGCCCGGTGGGACCCGAACCGTCAAGGTCCGTGAGCCGCGCTCCGAGATCCTGTGGTTCGACCGGCGGTGCTTCCGGTCGGAGGAGGCGCTGCTGCGCGCCCTCCAGGAGCACATCAGCCGCGTGCCGGGCATCGTCGAGGTCGCCGGCATGGGATTCCAGCGCTTCATCGAGGGGCGGACGCTCGGGGAGCAGCGGCGGCCGGGGCGGCGCGTCCCCGACGCGGTGTTCCGGCAGATCGTCGATCTCTTCCGGGAGATGGTCCAGGTCACGCCGGACATGCTGCGGGTGGAGCGGCGCTGTGAGGACCGCGACCGCGCCGAGGACGGGGACAGCGACGGCTTTCTGGAGCGGCTGGTCGTCTTCGTCGAGGAGCAGGTCTACCGGAAGAACCACGCGGAGTTCGCCGGCCTGTTCCACGCGCTCGGCATCTCGGACGAATCGTTCACCCTGCTCCGGAAGCACGTCCTCGGGCTCCGGAAGCGCCCGTTCTGTCTCCTGCACGGGGATCTGCACCGGGAGAACTTCGTCCTCGATCCGGGGGGCCGGCTCTGGGCCATCGACTGGGAGCTGGCCATGCTGGGGGATCCGCTTTACGACCTGGCCACCCACCTGTACCTGATGCGCTACCCGGGCGACCAGGAGCACCGTATGGTCCGCGAGTGGTGCGACCTCGTCGAGGGGATCCGGCCGGGCAGCTCGGCCGGGTGGGAGCGGGACCTGCCGCTGATCCTCGACTTCAAGCGGGCGCAGTCGGTCTTCACCGATGTCATCCGGGTGTCGCTGTCCCTGCGCGAGGACGCGGCCTTCAACTGGGTGGCCCTGCCCGTGGCCGCCGGCAAGCTCCAGAAGATCCTCACCGCCGCGGCGCGGCCGCTCGGGCTGGCGCAGGTGCCGAGCCGCTCGCAGATCATGGCCGCGCTGATCCGCTGGCACACGTCCTGACGCGGAAGCCGGCCTCGCGCCACTGCGTAGGCTCGCCGCATGAGTGAGATCGGGCTGCGGGAGCGCAAGAAGCAGCGCATGTACCAGGTCGTGTCGGACATCGCGATCCGGCTCTTCCTGGAGAAGGGGTTCGACGCGGTGTCCGTCGCCGAGGTGGCGGCGGCGGCCGAGATCTCCAAGCCGACGCTGTTCCGGTACTTCCCGGCGAAGGAGGACCTGGTCCTGCACCGGATCGCCGACCACGAGGGCGAGGCCGCCCGGGTGGTGGCGGCGGCGGAGGGCGATCCCGTGGAGGCGCTGCGGCGGCACTTCCTTCAGGGGCTGGAGCGGTGCGATCCCGTGACCGGGCTCAACGACGACCCCCGGGTGCTCGCCTTCCACCGGCTGCTCTACGGGACGCCCTCCCTGGTCGCCCGGGCGCACACGCACCAGGAGCGGTCCGAGGCCGCGCTCGCCGAGGCGCTCGGGGGTGATCTGGACGCGCGGCTCGCGGCCGGGCAGATCATGGCCGTGCAGCGGATCCTCGCGCTGGAGAACTGGCGGCGGATCGCGGCGGGGGAGCGGGTGGTGGACGTACGGGCGGACGCGGTGGCGGCGGCGCAGCGGGCGTTCGGATGGCTGGCGGCGGGGCTGCCGCCCCGCCTCCGGGGCGATACCGGCAACAGCGATACTCGGTAATAAATTTAACTCGGTTACGTTTTCGCGGTACGCTCTGTGGAATGACGTCGACCGAGCCTGCCCTTCAGCCTGTCCTCGACCGTGAACGCGCCCACCACGACCGCTGCCGGGCCGCCCTCGCCGCGATGGTCGAGGGGGCCGGGGAGCAGGTCGTCATCGGCGAGGACGTATCCGCGTCCGGCGCCGATGCCGAGGTGCTCGGGTACCGGCTGCGCAGCCACGCCAAGGCGCTGCGCGAGCTGCCCGAAGGGCCCTTGTTCTTCGGCGCCTTGCAGCGGGAGGAAGGGCAGTTGCACATCGGCCGGCTGCGGATCTCCGAGCATCCGGCCGAGCCGCCCCTCGTCGTCGACTGGCGTGCGCCCGTCTCACGCGCCTTCTACCAGGCCTCGGCCCGCGACCCGCAGGGCGTCGCCGTGCGCCGCCGGTTCGGGTGGGCGCCCGGCAGCCGGGGCGACTCCGGCGACCTCACCGGCCTGGAGGACGAGCACCTGGGGCAGGGCGAGGCGCGGACCAGCGAGATCGTCGCCCGGGAGATCGAACGGCCGCGCGTCGGGCCCATGCGGGACATCGCCGCGACCATCCAGCCCGAGCAGGACGACCTCGTACGGGGGGACCTGGCGGTGTCGGTGTGCGTGCAGGGGGCGCCCGGCACCGGCAAGACCGCCGTCGGGCTGCACCGGGCCGCGTATCTGCTCTACACGCACCCCCAGCGCATCCGCCGCGGCGGTCTGCTGATCCTCGGGCCCAACCGCACCTTCCTGTCGTACATCGCGGAAGTCCTGCCGTCCCTCGGCGAGACCGGCGTGCGGCAGTCGACACTGGCCGAGGAGATCGCGCGGCATCCGGTCAGGGGCCGTGACGAGCCGGCGGCCGCCGCCGTCAAGCACGACGCCCGGATGGCCGAGGTGCTGCGGCGGGCGCTGTACGCGAGGGTGCGCGCCGAGGGGCCCGGCTCCCTCGCCGTGCCGGACGGGTCGTACCGCTGGCGGGTGCCGGCGCAGACCCTGGAGGGAATCGTGGCGGACGTACGGGAGGAGGAACCGCCCTACGGGGTCGGGCGGGAGCGGGTGCGGGCGCGGATCGTGAGGTGCCTGCGCGAGCAGGCCGAACGGCGGGCCGGGCCGCCCCCCAACGCCTGGGTGCGCCGGATCGAGCGGGCCCGGCCCGTGTCCGCGTACGTCGACGCCGTCTGGCCCCGGGTGCGGCCCGAGGAGGTCGTGGCCGGACTGCTCAGCGATCCCGGGGCATTGGCGGAGGCCGCCGACGGGCTGCTGGACCCCGACGAGCAGCGGGCGCTGCTGTGGCGCAAGCCGCCCCGGTCGTGGAAGTCGGCCCGCTGGTCGGCCGCCGACCTGGTGCTCCTCGACGAGGTCGCCGGGCTGATCGAGCACCCGGAGGGGTACGGGCACGTCGTCGTCGACGAGGCGCAGGACCTGTCCCCGATGGAGTGCCGGGCCATCGCCCGCCGGGCGCCCTTCGGCTCGCTGACGGTCCTGGGCGACCTGGCGCAGGGGACGACACCGTGGGCGGCCCGGTCGTGGCCGGCCGTCCTGGCACACCTGGGGAAACCGGACGCGGCCGTCGTCGAGTTGACCACCGGCTTCCGTGTGCCGCGCGCGGTCGTCGCCCTCGCCAACCGGCTGCTGGAGCGGCTGGACGTGGACGTACCGGCGGCCCGTTCGCTGCGCGGGGACGGGGAGCTGCGGATGCGCGAGACGGCCCCGGACGGCGTGCCCGGCGCGGCCGTCGAGGCCGTCCGGGACGCACTGGGGCGGGAGGGCTCGATCGGGGTCGTCGCGGCGGACGCGGACGTGCCCCGGATCCGGGCGGCCCTGGACGCGGCCGGCATCGACGCGGCGGCCCCGGACGAACTCGGCGCACGGGTGTCCTTGGTACCGGCGAGCGTCGTCAAGGGCCTCGAGTACGACCATGTCGTGGCCGTCGAGCCGGCGGCGATCGCCGAGGCGGAGGAACGGGGACTGCACCGGCTGTACGTGGTGCTGACGCGGGCGGTGACACGGCTGGAGGTGGTGCGGGGGCGGCCGTTGCCGTTCTAGGCCGAGCCAGGCCCGGCCTCCCTGAGGGCTCATCGCCGCCCGATGACCTCCGCGATCCGGATGAAACCGTCCGTCCCGTGGCCGAGCCCGATCGCGCGGCGGGCCATGCCCTCGGCCGCGCGCATGACGCCGGCGTCGATGCCGTGGGACTCGGAGACGTGGACGATGTGGGCCATGGACGACACCGCCGAGGTGAGCGGGTTGCCCTCGCCGGAGTAGGTGCCGGCGTCGGTGTCCGCCGCGGTCTCGGCGAACAGCGGCGGCAGGATCGCGCCGATGCCCTGGGCGAAGGGCGCCAGCTCGCCGGCGGTGACGCCCTCGGCGCGGGCCACCGCCAGGGCGTGCGCGTAGCCCGCCATCGCCGTCCAGAAGATGTCGAGCAGGGCGATGTCGTAGGCCGCGGCCCGGCCGGTGTCCTCGCCGAGGTGGGTGTGGCTGCCGCCCAGGGCCCGGCGCACGGGGGCCAGTTCCTCGTAGAGGTCCGCCGGCCCGCTGTGCAGGAACACGGCGTCGGGCGTGCCGATGGTCGTCGTCGGGGTCATGATCGCGCCGTCCAGGTAGCGGACGCCGCGCGCGGCGGCCCAGCCGGCGGTGTCGCGGGCCCGGGCCGGGGTGTCGGCGGTCAGGTTCACCACCGTACGGCCCTTGAGTGCGGCGGCGACGTCGTCCTGGCGCAGGACGGCGTCGACGGCGTCGTAGTTCACCACGCAGACGACGACCACGTCACCGGCGGTGACCGCCTCGGCCGCCGAGCCGGCGCCCACCGCCCCGCGTTCGACGAGTTCCCGGTCTCTGCCCGGCGTGCGGTTCCAGACCGTGGTCGGCAGTCCCGCCTCCAGGAGGGCACCGGCCAGCGCGCGGCCCATCGGGCCGAGACCGAGAACCGTGACGGCGGGCCGCGCGGAATGTTCCGGGAACGAGGACGTGCTGTACGTGGACACGCTGGAACTCCCTTGGCAACATGCACAATTGATGAGGAATGGGGCTGCAGGATGACGCGCCGGCGCCAGGACCCGAACGTCTGCGGAGTGACCGCCGCGATCGCCGTGATCGACGGCAAGTGGAAGACGACCCTGCTCTGGCTGCTGGAGTCGGGCCCGCACCGCCCGGCGGAACTGCGCCGGCGGCTGCCGGGCCTCACCGAGAAGGTGCTGACCGAGGCACTGCGCGAGATGGAGACGGACGGGCTGGTGCGCCGGGAGGTGTACGACGTGCTGCCGCCGAAGACGGTCTACTCCCTGACCCCGTTCGGCCGCGAACTCACCGAGGCACTGGCCCCGCTGTCCGACTGGGGTCACCGGCGCCTGGAGAAACTGGCCGGGACGCAGGCGACCCGGTCGGCCTCCTGACGCCCACGTTCACCTCCGTCCCATCGGTATCCGGCGCCTCACCGACGGCCCACCACCAGGTTCGCCCGACCCGGGCCCGCTGCCAAGTACCCACAAAAAAGTGGGTGTTGCGCGTACGCGTACTGCCTCACGAACCCGCCGCGAAGGGGCCGCCCTCGGTGAAGGCCAGGGCGTGGAAGCGTTCACCGATGCGGCGGTGGGTGGCGGCGTCCGGGTGGACCTCGTCGGGGAGGGGGAGTTCGGCCGCGTCGGAGGCGCCGTAGAGGTCGAGGCCGTCGCGGTAGTGGATGTTCGGGTCCTCGGCGGCGCGCTGCCGCACGATGCGGGACAGCTCCTCCCGGATGACGCCGAGCGTCAGCTTCCCGGCGGGCACCTCGGCCGGGTCGCCCATCGCGGCGAACCGCAGTCGGCCCTCGCCGAGCGCGCTGATGTCCGGGGCCGTCGGCCCGGGCGTGGTCTCGTGGATGGCGCAGTGGACGGAGGAGACGACCAGCAGCGGGACGTCGGGGTGCCCGTCGCGGATCGTGTCGAGGAAACCGTGCACGGCCGGGCCGAACGCGCGCAGCCGCATCGCGTCCGCGTTGACGATGTTGATGCCGATCTTCACGCTGATCAGGTCGGCCGGGGCGTCCCGCATGGCGCGCGCGGTGAACGGGTCGAGCATCGCGCTGCCGCCCAGGCCGAGGTTGACCAGTTCCACACCGCCGCGCAACGCGGCGATCGCGGGCCAGATGGCGGTCGGGCTCGCGGCGTCGGAGCCGTGGCTGATCGAACTGCCGTGGTGCAGCCACACCCGGCGGCCCCGGTCCGGCACGGGCGCCACGGGCGCGTCGGTGCGCAGGGCGACGAGCTCGGTGGTCTCGTTGTGCGGCAGCCAGATCTCGACGTCCTTCTCGCGCGCGGGCAGCCCCGTGAAGCGGACGGTGCCGACCGGGCCCGGTGTGACCTCGCCGGCCCAGGTGGCCATGTCGATCGTGAGGACGTTGCCGCCCGTCCCCGCGGCCTGGCCGGCCGGGTGGCCGTCGACGAGCAGGTCGTACAGGCCGTCCGGGCGGGGCGGGAAGCCGGCGTAGTCGCGCTTGGTGCGCAGCGTGTCCAGCTCGACGGCGGTCGCGGCGGTACGGAACGCCAGCCGTACGCCGGACGGCTGGGCCTCGGCCATGGCCAGCTGGGCGTTGGTGTTCTGCGCGCGGGCCCGGGCGGGCAGCCGGTGCGGGAGCAGCCCGTGTTCGGTGCGCTCCAGGTCGAGGGCGCCGCGCAGCAGATCCGCCGTGAGGGGGGTGGTGATCCAGTCGTGCTCGGTGTGCATGGGTGTCAGCCTCGGGGGTCGGTGGGGGGTTCGGGCCAGTTCCGCAGCAGCGTGTCGAGGGCGTCGAGGATCCGGGTCCAGGTGGCGTCGGTGTCGGGGGCGCTGTGGCTGAACCCGCCGCCCATCTCCAGGCTGACGTAGCCGTGGAAGACGCTGCCCAGCAGCCGGACCGCGTGGGTCTGGTCCGGTTCGGTCAGGTCGTAGCCGCGCAGCAGCGCCCGGGTCATCTGCGCGTGCCGGACGCCGGCGCTCGCCGCCGCCGTCTGCGGGTCGAGCCGCAGCTGGGCGGCGGCGTAACGGCCGGGGTGTTCCCGGGCGTAGTCGCGGTAGACGTTCGCGAGGGCGGCCAGGGCTTCCTTGCCGGACCGCCCGGCCAGGGCGTCGGCGGCCCGGTCGGCGAGTTCCGTGAGCGCGAGCAGGGCGATCCGGGTCCTGAGGTCCTGGGAGTTCTTCACGTGCGAGTACAGACTCGCGACCTTGACGTCGAACCGGCGGGCGAGCGCCGAGACGGTCACCTGATCAAACCCGACCTCGTCGGCCAGCTCGGCACCTGCCCGGGTCAGGCGCTCCGGTGTCAGTCCTACGCGTGCCATACGGTCACTCCCTTCTGCCAGAAGGTAGTGTGCATCTGCCTAAGGCCTTTAGGCAAATCTCCATGGAGTTAGGAATGTCGGATACTGGCTCAGGCGTCCTGAAGGGCACGCCGGGCGGGCGCACGCAGCCTCCTGCCCCGCTTGGTCGGGCCCCAGGGCTTCAGGACGGAGAGCACCGTCATGAAGACGTAGGCGGACAGCGAGACGACCGGCCCGAACAGCACGTCACCGGCATCGGGCAGGGGCCCGCCCGCGGCGACGGCGGTCCCCGCGGAGTTCACCCCGGGGCGCAGGGCGAACACCGTGGCGGTGGTCGTGGCGAGGGTCAGCCAGAACTTCGTGTACACCCAGCGGTGCAGGGTCAGTCCCCACGGCGTGCCCAGGGACAGCACCAGTCCGCTGAACAGGGTGAGGAACGCGACGGGGAGCAGGAGCCAGTCGGCGAAGAGCTTCATGGCCCGGACGGACGACTCCACGGTCACGGCGGACCCGGTGGTGGCCGCGGTCGTCCCGAGCGCGAGCAGCCCGAGCGTGAGTCCGAGCCAGCCCGCGGAGGCGAGGACGTGGACGACCAGAACGGCCCGGCGCGCCGGGCGGCCGAGTTTCGGAATCGAGTGGGGCATCTGCTTCGGCTTCACGCTGCCACCGTGCCGGGCGGGGGGTGGCGGTGGCGTCTTACGGCGGGAGTAAAGCGGCGTACTGGCTTGGGAGTACGGGCCGGAGAGTACGGGCGGGGGACCGGCATGTGCTCGCTCGGCGTGACGGCCCGGCCCTGTCAGTGCCGTCGTCTACCTTCACGCCATGACCGAGCCCTCCCACCTCACCGCCGTCCGGGAGTCGTACGACACCGTCGCCGCCGACTACGCCCGGCTCGTCAAGCAGCCGGCCGAGCTGGACCCGGTGTCGCGCGCGATGCTGGCCGCCTTCGCCGAGCTCGTCCGGCCGCCGCACCCCGGGCCGGTGGCCGACCTCGGCTGCGGCCCGGGCAAGGTGACGGCACATCTGGCCGCCCTGGGTGTGCCGGTGTTCGGCGTGGACGTGTCGCCGGAGATGGTCGGGCTGGCCCGGGAGGCGTACCCGGATCTCCGCTTCACCGTCGGGTCGATGACCGCGCTGGAGATCGGCAGCGGCGAACTCGGCGGCATCCTGGCGTACTACTCCACCCACCACACCCCGCCGCAGTGGCTGCCGACCGTGTTCGCCGAGTTCCACCGCGCCCTCGCGCCCGGCGGCCGCCTGATGCTGGCCGGCCCGGTGGGCGGCGGCGAGCACCTGCGTCCGTCGCACGCCTACGGCGACCACCCGGTGTCCTACGAGTCGTACCTGCTGCCGCCGGAGCGGATCGCCGAACTGCTGCACCGGGCCGGGCTCGTCATCACGACGCGTGTGGTGCAGGAGCCGGACGAGGGGACCAAGCGGCAGATCGGCACGTTCCTGGCGTACAAGCCGCGGTAGCGGGCGGCGGGCCCCGCCACTACCCGCCGCTACCCGACGTGCAGCCACACCCGCAACGGGCCGGCCGGCTCGAAGCCGTACCGGAGGGCGGCCTGCAGGTCGTCACCGCTCTCGTAGCCGACCACGGGCAGGGCGGGGAAGAGTCGGCCGAGCAGGTGCAGCAGGCCCGGCCAGGCCGCGTCGGGCCCGCCGTCCCGCCCGAAGACGTTGGAGACGCCGACCACCTGCGCGCCACGGGTGGCCACCGCTCCGGCGACGACGCGCCCGTCACCGGCCCGCCCCGCGATCACGAAGGTCTCCGGGCCGGCGAGCAGCCCGTCCCGCCAGAGGTCCGCGTCCCCGGTGCCGCCGTCCCAGGCCAGTGCCCAGGCACGCAGCGCGTCCGGATCACGCACCACGTCCCACGCGAGATCCATGGGCCCCGGGGCGCGCGTGGGCGCGGCCGCACCCGCCGGACGGTGGATCCACCCCGCCTCGAACAGCACCCGGAACCCGGCCCCCGTCAGATCGAGATCGGCGAAGCTGTCCTTGACCGAGGCGCCGGGGGAGCCCGTGTCGACCCGTGCCACGAGCGCGTCCGGGTCGGCGCCCGGCTCCAGCGTCACCGCGTCGGGGTAGTAGACCGGCGTCCGCCCCGCGGCGGCCCACGCCTCGCCCTCGAACTCACCCGCCACCCCATGCGCCCGGCACATCGCCGCGCACCACTCGGCGTTGTTGCGGGCGGCGGCCCGGACCAGGAAGTGCGGGGAAGTCGTCATGGGTGCGGATCATGATCGTGCAGAGCCTGGCAGTCGAACGATTTTGGGCCGGGCCGCTTCTAGGGTGATCGCGAGTGTCCACCGACGATCGGGCCAGGAGGCCGGCATGTCCGTACAGATGAAGTTGAGCGCCATCACCCTGGACTGCCCTGACCCCCTCGCGCTGGCGGCGTTCTACCAGGCGGCCACCGGCCTCGAACCGCACCCGAGATCGAACGCCGACTTCGCCTCTCTCGGCGGTGGGGACGGACTCTCCCTCGGCTTCCAGCGGGTCGACGACTACCGAGCCCCCAGCTGGCCGGGCCAGGACGTGCCCCAGCAACTGCACTGCTGTTTCAGGGTCGCGGACCTGGAGGAGGCCGAGGCCCGGCTGCTGGAGCTGGGAGCGGGCCGGCCGGAGCGGCAGCCGAACGAGAGCAGGTGGCGGGTGCTGACGGACCCGGCGGGGCATCCCTTCTGCATCGTCGGAGGCCTCAGTTCTTGACGGCCTCCGCGATCTGCTGGGCGGCCTCGGCGGGCGTGAGGTGGGTGTCGACGACCTCGGCCTCGGCGTGCAGCCAGGTGCGGGCCGCCTCGGCATAGGGCTCGAGGTACTGGAGGCGGAACGGAGAGTCGGGGCCGAGAACGGTGTCGCCCGCGATGCGCCCGCGCAGGGTGTCCTGGTCGGCGTGGAGGAACGGGATCAGCTGCTGCACGAGTGCGCTGGTCGTCGTCTTGCCCGCGACGTGGGTGCCGTTGAGCCATACGATCACGGAGCTTCACGCTAGCGGCTCCGGTGGTGAGACTGAGTACGATCGGTGCCGCCCCCCCCCGCTCGGCCGGCCTGTTTCACGGTGGCTGCATGCGATGTGCCAACCTGCGGCCGAAAGTCTGGCTCGGCGCTTCAATGCAGCGGTAGGTCAGCAGACACAGGGGCAGCAGCACGGTGAAGAACGCCATTTCGAGCGCGAGATGGTCCTGCCGCTGTCGGCCGATCGTGCTGTCGAACACCGCCAGCAGCACGGGATGCACCAGATAGACCGAGTAGCTGATCGTTCCCAGTCCGGTCAGCATCCGCGGCACGCGCCGGCGACGCCACGCCAGTCCGGCGCCGAAGGTGAGCACAGCCAGCAGGAATGCGACGATCCAGCCGCGCCGCGTGAAGTGGTCACCGTCGCCGTACCGGTACGCACTCCCCACGGCAGAGGCGACAACGATGGCGGCAGCGCCGACGGCACAGCGCCAGGTGGTCTGACCGTTCTCGGCGCGGTGGACGGCGGTGCCGAGGAACATCACGGCGAGGATCACCAGACCCTCCCACACCGGGACTGTGCCGTTGAGCGGGATCAGGACGAGCGCCGGCACCCCGCCCAACACACCCCCGAACCCCCGGAGCACGGGTGACCTGGCGCTCGCACAGCAGACGGCGACCACCATGGCGATCGAGGCGAGCGCGATCAGCGGGCCGGTGCCGACCAGGCCGGACAGGGCAGAGGCCGGCAGCACCACCCCTGCCGTCACGCTCACAGCGGCGAGCACGGCCAAGAGGACGGCGACCGCCGCGGACTGCTGGTGAAGACGGACCGTGAACAGAGCGACGACCAGCAGGTAGAACGACATCTCGTACGAAAGCGTCCACAGGACGAGGAGGAGATTGGGTGTGCCCAGTAACTCCTGGAGCATCGTGGCGTGGGCGACAGCCACCGTGACAGCGCTCTGCTGACCGAAGTCACGCATTTCCGCTATACCCAAGAGGTTGACGGCGAGGAACACCGTGACGACAGCCGCCCACAGCGGGTACACACGGAAGATCCGTCCGATCCAGAACGTCCGGACGCAGCCCCGGCGTTCCAGCGACGCGGGGATGATGTAGCCGCTCACCAGGAAGAACACCATGATGCCGTAGCGGCTGGTGTTGAACTGCGGCATCAACTCCCTTCGGAAGTCCGCCATGAACGTGTACGACGAATGGTCGAACACCACGACGAGTGCGGCGATGCCGCGCAATGCGTCCAGCCAGCCCAACCGCGACGAACCGGCCACGGTGAAGGCCATCAGTAATCGTGATCTGACCGAGAGTGAACGTACTCGTGAAGCGGGGAGGAGGGGTGGGGATTGCATGCGCAGACGGAGTCCTCTTCGGTGAGGGGGTTGGTCGGGCGTGTCGTGGGGCGGGTGCCGACGTGGTCCGCACGGGGTGGGGCGCCGCTCACATCACCGAGTTCAGCGGCTGGAGCATTGTTCGGCAGCACCGTTCCGGCGGCCTGACAATTGGCTGTCCGCTCTGATGCAGGGGCGGCTGGAGGGGTGAGGGTGTGGCAGGTCGTCGTGAGGTGCCGGTGGATCCGGCGGCCGGTCCGGTGCAGCGGTTTGCGTTCGAGTTACGCAGGCTGCGAGCGGACGCGGGTGGGATCACCTACCGGGCGCTGGCCCAGCGGGCGGGCTACTCGGTGACCACGCTGTCCCAGGCGGCGGCGGGCGAGCAACTGCCGACGCTGCCGGTGGCCCTGGCCTATGCGGGGGCGTGCGGGGGAGACCTGGCGGAATGGGAGGCCCGGTGGAAGGAGGCGGTTGAGGAGTCCGCCGGTGACGGCTTCGGGGACGACGACGGATCAGTCGCGCCGTACCGGGGGCTGGCACGGTTCGAGACCGGTGACAGCGCCTTGTTCTTCGGCCGGGAACAGCTCACCGCCGACCTGGTCGACCTGTTGCGCCGTCGGCGGTTCGCGGCGGTCTTCGGCCCCTCCGGCAGCGGCAAGTCCTCCCTGCTGCGGGCCGGACTGATACCCGTCCTCCGGCAGGCTCAGGAGCCGGACCTGCGTCCGGCCGCGCTCCGGATCCTGACCCCGGGCGACCGCCCCGCTCGTACCCATGCACCGCTCCTCACACCCGCGGTTCCCGGCGACGGCAGCGCCGGGCCGGACACGTTCGTGATCGTCGACCAGTTCGAGGAGGTCTTCACCCTCTGCCACGATGCCGCCGAGCGTGCCCGCTTCATCGACCTGCTGCTGGCCGCCTGTGAGCCCGAGAGCCGCTTACGGGTGCTGTTGGCGGTGCGCGGCGACTTCTACGGCCGCTGCGCCGAACACCGCGATCTGGCCGACGCACTGCGCGATGCCAACCTGCTGGCCGGTGCGATGAGCCCAGTAGAACTGCGTGCCGCGGTCGTCAAGCCGGCCACGGCCGCCGGACTGACCGTGGAACGCGCGCTCACCGCCCGGCTGGTCGAGGAGGTCGCCGACGCGCCGGGAGGCCTGCCGCTGATGTCCCACGCGTTGCTGGAGACCTGGCGTCTCCGCCGCGGCAAGACACTGACCCTGGCGGGCTACGAGGCGACCGGAGGGCTGGACGGCGCGATCGCCAAGACCGCCGAGAAGGTCTACGGCCGGTTCACCGATGGCCAGGAGGCTGCCGCCCGCCGGGTGTTGCTGCGGCTGGTCGCCCCTGGATGGGGGTCCCCCCGCTCGAGCGAAGTCGAGAGTGGGGGAGGCGCCCCCGACACCCGTCGTCCCGTCGAGCGCGCGGAACTGACCGGCGCCGGCCGGGACGACACCGCCCAGGTGGTGGAGGCACTCGCCCGGGCGCGACTGCTCACTCTGGACGGTGACACCGTCGAGATGGCACACGAGGCTCTGATCACGGCCTGGCCCCGCCTGCGCGGGTGGATCGAGGAAGACCGCCAACGCCTGCGCGTGCACCGGAACCTGACGGAAGCGGCCCAGGCCTGGCAGGAACTGGGCCGCGAGAAGGGCGCCTTGTACCGGGGAAGCCGGCTCGCCGCCGCCCAGGAACACTTCGGCGGCGCACCGCCCGAGGACCTGACCGACCTGGAGCACGCCTTCCTCGACGCCAGCCGCGACCACGAGCAGAAGGGCCGTCGCCGGTACCGGCGGGTGCTCACCGCGGTCACCACCGCTTTGTGCCTCGCCCTCGCCGCCGCCGGCCTCGCCGTGGGGCAGTGGCAGAGCGCGGTCACCGCCCAGCACCTGGCCCAGTCCCGGCAATTGGCCGCCCAGTCCAGTGCACTGCTGGACTCCGAGCCCGACCTCGCCGCACTGCTCGCCGTGCACGCCTACCGCACCAGTCCGACCCGCGAAGCCACCGCCGCCCTGTATGACGCCGCGGCGCTACCGCTGCGCAAGCGCCTGATCAGCGGCACCGAACCCGTGGATTCCATCGCCCTCAGCCCGGACGGACGCACCCTCGCCGCCAACAGCCGAGACGGCAAAGTGCGGATCTGGAGGCTGCCCGAAGGTCAGCTCCTGCACACGTTCGCCGGCTACGACAGCGGCGAAGTCGTGCTGTTCAGCCCCGACGGACGCACCCTCGCTGTCACTGCCGTCCCTGCCGCCGACGTGATGGTGGCCCTCCTGGATCCGGTCACGGGCAGAAAACTCAGAACTTTCACCATCCCCGACGGTGCGGTTCGCGGGATGGCTTTCAGCCCTGACGGTCGTACCGTGGCCGCCGCCTCCGCAAGTGCCGTACGGGTATGGGACGTCGCCACCGGCCGCAGGCGGCACAGCTTCACCGACCTCGACCCGCAGGCGGTTGCCTTCGGCCCTGACGGACGTACCTTCGCTGCGGTGAGCGGTAACGGAGCGGTGCGGGTGTGGGACGTGGCCACCGGCCGCACCCGGACCGCCCACGACGACCAGATTGAGGGCGCTGCGGTGGACTTCAGCCCTGACGGCCGGACATACGCGGCTGTCCGCACCGAAGGTTCGGTGCAACTGCGGGAGGTGGCCACCGGCATCGTTCGGCGCACCATCAGGGGCAGTGCCAGCGAGTTGGACGGAGTGGCTTTCGCTCCGGACGGGCGGACCCTCGCCATCCCCGGTCGTGGGGACACGGTACGGCTGTGGGACACCGCCTCCGGCGCAGCGCTGGCCACCGTAACCGCCGGCCATAACGGACGCGGGGCCATGGACGTGGCCCTCAGCGCGGACGGCCGCACGCTGGTGACCAGCAACAACGGGGACCCCGTCGTCCGCATCCACCGCCCTGCTGTTGATCGCCCGCAGACCACTCTGTCAGGCCATGCAGGCACCTCCGTCTCGGACTTGGCATTCAGTCCGGACGGACGCTCGGTGGCCACAGTTCACCAAGGGCCGCCCGGCCGTGGGTCGGCGCAGCTCTGGGATGCCGGCACCGGTGATCGCGAGGCCACACTGGCGCTCGACACCGACCCGGCACTCCGGGGAAAGCGGCTGCCTTTCCCGGTGGAGCGCCTCGGGGCCGTGGGCTTCAGCCCGACCGGGCGCGCCCTGGCCGCCAGGGCCCTCAAGAAGAGGGTGATCGAGGTCCGGGATGTTGCCACGGGCCGCCTTCGCCAAAGCCGTGCCTTGCGCGCCCTCCGCATGGCGACCTTCAGCCCCGACGGAACGCGGCTCGCCATCGTCGGCATGGAGGGATCGGTGCGGATCTGGCACCTTTCAACCGGCGCACTGCGCACCGTCCACACCGGCCACGGCCGATCCGTCAGAACGTTGGCGTTCGCCCCGGACGGCCGCACCCTTGCCGTCGTGGGGATCGGGGCCGGCGGCGATCAGGTCACGCTGCTCGACGCCGCAACCGGCCGCAAGCTGCGCACCATCAAGCCGAGCGGGGGCCCCCTGTCCCTCGCATTCAGCCCGGACGGGCACACTCTGGCCACCGCCGGCAGCAGCAACGGATACGTGAAGACGTGGGATGCGCGCACCGGTCGGCTCCAAGACAGCTTCAGAGTCGGCGATAACGTGTCGGCGCCGGCTTTCAGCCCTGATGGACGCACCCTGGCCGCAAGCAGCGTCAGAGGAGTCCAGCTGTGGGACCTCGCCACCAGCCAGACCAGAATCACCCTGCCGCCCCGCTCGCCCGCAGCAGTGGCGTTCAGCCCGGACGGACGCACCCTGGCCGTCAGCGCGGGCAGCTCCGTCGGGCTGTGGAAAGTGGACCTGCCCGACCCCGCCCGCGCCATCCGCACCATCTGCGAGGCCATCGACACCACTCTCACGCCTCTGGAACAGTCCCGCTACCTGCTCGACGAGTCCGCTGAAACCGGCTGCCAGTCGGCAGCGCGATAGGCCCCCGGGGTGGCGTGGCGCACTTTTGCAAGCGGGTGCTTGCAATAGTTAGCGGGGTGCTGCACTCTGGAGTCATGGCATCGCTCAACGTCGGCAATCTCGGTGACTACCTGCGCGAACAGCGGCGCAACGCGCAGCTGTCGCTGCGGCAGCTCGCCGACGCCGCCGGGGTGTCCAATCCGTATCTGAGCCAGATCGAGCGCGGGCTGCGCAAGCCGAGCGCGGAGGTGTTGCAGCAGGTCGCCAAGGCACTGCGGATCTCCGCCGAGACGCTGTACGTCCGGGCCGGCATCCTCGACGCCGAGCGGGACCGGGACGAGGTGGAGACGCGTGCCGTCATCCTCGCGGACCCGACGCTGAACGAGCGGCAGAAGCAGGTGCTGTTGCAGATCTACGAGTCCTTCCGCAAGGAGAACGGGTTCGGGACCGGTGACGGCTCCGCGGTCGTCGGCCTCGTGGTCACCGAGGACGGGGCGGACAGGGACGGAGACGGGCACGCCTCCGGCGGCGGCACCGGGATACGACGGACCCGCACGGCCGACGGCGGCCCGCCCGCCGAGCGCCGTACCCGCGACAGCGACGGGGGCGAAGGCAGTGACGGCGGTACGTCCGCGTCACCGTCGGCGACCCGCCGCACGCGCAAGGACGACGGTGGTACGCCACCGTCGCCCGCCCGTCGCGCTCGCAAGGACACCGGCGGTACGTCCGCCGCCCGCCGGGCCCGCAAGGCCACCGGCGGCAGTGACACCGACCCGCAGCAGACGGCCGGCTAGCCGGACCAGGGCACCGGCCGTACCGCTGCGGATCACACCACCCTCAGCCGAACTCTCAAGCGAAAAAGAATCCGGGAGGACCATCACCATGGCCATCACCGACGACCTGCGCAAGACCCTCAGCGACCCGACGCCGCTCTACTTCGCCGCAGGCACCGCCGACCTCGCCCTTCAGCAGGCCAAGAAGGTGCCGGCCCTGGTGGAGCAGCTGCGCTCCGAGGCCCCCGCGCGGATCGACGCCGTACGCAACACCGACCCGAAGGCCGTCCAGGAGAAGGCCTCCGCCCGGGCCAAGGAGGCCACCGCCCGCGTCAAGGAGACGCAGGAGACCCTCCAGAACAAGGTCACGGAGTTCATCGGCTCCATCGACATCGACATCAAGAAGCTCGGCAGCACGATCGACGCGGACCTGAAGAAGGTGGGCGAGACCGCCCAGGACTTCGCGCTGCGCAGCGTCGGCGTGGCCGCCGAATACGCAGTCAAGGCCCGCGAGACCTACGAGAAGGTCGCCGAGCACGGCGAGCAGGCCGTGCGCACCTGGCGCGGCGAGGCCGCCGAGGGCATCGAGGACGTCGCCGAGGGCGTCGAGGAGCTGGCCGTGGCCGTCGAGCCGAAGGCCCAGCCGGTCGAGGTCAAGGAGGAGCCGGCGAAGCCGGCCGCCGCCACGGCCTCCCCGGCGAAGAAGGCCCCCGCGGCGAAGAAGGCCCCGGCGCGCAAGACCACCACCGCCAAGAAGAGCAGCCCGCCGGCCAAGTAAGGCGGCGCGAGGCCGCAGAGCGAGCACACGGGCCGGGCACCCTGGGGGTGTCCGGCCCGTTGTACGGGTACGGTGACCGCGTAGGGACGAGCCGAGTCAGGTGGTGGACGTAGTGCTGATGCAGGGCTTCGCAGGGTTCATGTGGCTTCTGAGCATGGCCCTGATCATCTTCAGCGGCTTCGCGTTGTTCGACGCCGCCGTGCGGCGTGAGGACGCCTATCGCGCGGCCGACAAGAAGACCAAGCCGTTCTGGATGATCATCCTCGGGCTGGCCTTCGTGGTGAACCTGCTCTTCCCGATCCTGTCGTTCCTGCCGATCATCGGGCTCATCGCGACGATCGTGTACATGGTCGACGTGCGTCCCGCCATCCGGGCGCTCCCCGGCGGCGGCCGCAGCCGCCGCGGCTCCAGCAGCGACGGCCCGTACGGCCCCTGGAACGGCGGCCGGTAAGACCCCGGGCAGTACGGGAGCGGGCCGGGGCTACGGCACCCGGTCCAGCAGCAGTACGGCCACGTCGTCCGTCAGCTCGCCACCGTTGAGTTTGCGCACCTCGTTCACCGCCGCCCGCAGCAGTTCCTCGCCCCGCAGTCCCTCGGCGATCTGGCGGCGCACCATCTCCGTCATGCCCTCCTGGCCGAGCCGCTCCCGGCCCTGGCCGACATGGCCCTCGATCAGGCCGTCGGTGTAGAGCATCAGGCTCCACTCGGCGCCCAGCTCCACCTGCATGCGCGGCCAGCGGGCGCCCGGCAGCAGCCCGAGGGCCGGCCCGTTGTTGTCGTACGGCAGCAGGCGGGCCGGCCTGCCCGGGCTGGCCAGCAGCGGCGACGGGTGGCCCGCCAGGCACAGGCCGGCGCGGCGGCCGTCCGGCGCGATGTCCACCGTGCACAGCGTCGCGAAGATCTCGTCGTCGGCCCGCTCGTGCTCCAGCACCTGCTGGAGCGTGCCCAGCAGCTGGTCGCCGCACAGTCCCGCCAGCGTCAGCGCGCGCCACGCGATCCGCAGCTCGACGCCCAGGGCGGCCTCGTCCGGGCCGTGACCGCAGACGTCACCGATCATGGCGTGCACGGTGCCGTCGGGCGTGCGCACGACATCGTAGAAGTCGCCGCCGAGCAGGGCGCGTGAGCGGCCCGGGCGGTAGCGGGCGGCGAACCGCAGCGGGGAGCCGTCCAGCAGCGGGGTCGGCAGCAGACCGCGCTCCAGGCGGCGGTTCTCCTGGGCGCGCAGCCGGCCCTCGGCGAGCCGGCGCTCGGCCGACTCGGAGCGTTTGCGCTCCACGGCGTAGCGGATCGCCCTGCTCAGCAGCCGGCCGTCCAGCTCGTCGCGGAAGAGATAGTCCTGGGCGCCCACGCGCACCGCCTCCGCGCCGCGCTCGGCGTCGCCCGAGGCGGTCAGCGCCAGGACGGCATGCCGGGGCGCGAGCTCCAGCACGTGCTTGAGCACGGCGAGCTCGTCATCGGAGTCGCTGCGGCCCGGAGCCGGCAGCGCGAGGTCCAGCAGGATGCAGTGGACGTCGTCGGTCAGCAGCCGCCCGGCCTCGGTGAGGTTGCGGGCCGTGCGGACACGGATCGGCTTGCCCGCCTGGTCGAGCATGTCGGGCACGATCGGCGACCCGGCCGGATCGTCCTCGATCAGCAGCAGGGTCAGGTTCGTGTGGGCGGTGTTGTTCTCCACCTTGTCCGTGATGTTCCCGGCGGTGTCCGGCGTGCGCGGGGCGGCTGCCGAGGCGTCCGTGGCGGACTGCTCGGCGGGGCCGTCGCAGCGGGACTCGGCCTGCGCCTGACCACTCTCCACGGCCGGGATCGCTCTCTGCCGCGGTATGGGTACGGGCATCGTCTTGGGTTCCTTCCCTCCCCCCGAGGGCATGGCGGGGGCGAGGGACCTCGACCCACCGACCGGGACCATAGCGGGTGTCGGCGCCCCATTGGAATGGTGTGAGCCACGCCGCTGCGCCATCGGCCAGTGTCATATGCCGCGATATGCGCCCCAGTTGGACACCGCCGGGATGCTGCGGGGATGACGAACGTCACGTCAGCACGCGGTTTGGCGGTGGGTCCGGGGTGGGCTGGGTCACGTGATCCGGGCCGGGTGACCCATGGGGCGGTGTCTTCCCGCGCTCAGTCGGCGTCGGCGGCGGCGTCCGGGCGCACCACCCCGAGGATGGGCATCGACCCGGCTCCCGCGATGGTCACCGTCCGCCCGGGCCGCGGCGCGTGCACGATCGCCCCGTCGCCGACGTACATCGCGACATGGCTGGCGTCGTCGAAGTAGATGATGAGGTCGCCGGGCCGCATGTCCTGGATGTCGATGTGCCGCAGCCGCTTCCACTGCTCCTGCGAGGTGCGCGGAATGCCGCGGCCGGCGGATATCCAGGCCTGGGAGGTCAGCCCGGAGCAGTCGTAGGTCTTCGGGCCCTCGGCGCCCCACTGGTACGGCTTGCCGATCTGGGCCGTGGCGTACGCGACGGCCTTCTTGCCCTGCTCGGAGGCCTTTCCGCTGATCTCGTCGAGGATGCCGGAGTCGAGCCAGGCGGTCTGCGCCTTGCCGGCGGCCTCCTTCTCCAGCTCGGCGAGGCGCTCCTGCTCCTCCTTCTGGAGCGCGGACTCGAGCTTCTCCGCCTGCGCGATCTGCTTCTCGACCTTCTTCCGCGCGGCGGCCTTGGCCTTGCGGCCCGCCTCCAGCTTCTTCCACTGCGCCGATGCGTCCTGCGCGTACCGCTCCAAGTCCTCCTGGGTGCGGGTCAGTTCGCCGATCAGGCCCTTGGTCGCGTGCTGGCCCTGGCGCACCCGGCCCGCCCCGTCGAGGAACTCCTGCGGATCGTCGCTCAGCATCAGATGGGCCTCGGGCGGCAGTCCGCCGCCGCGGTACTGGGCGGCGGCCGAGGCGCCCGCGCGGTCCTTCAGCTTCGCCAGCTTCTCCTGGCCCTTGACGATCTTCTTGGCCAGCTTGACGATCTCGGCGGACTGCTTGTCGGCCTTCTCCTCGGCGGCGTTGTACTCGTCGGTGGCGCGGGCCGCGGCGCGGTAGAGCTTGTCGAGCTTCTCGCGTACGGCTTCCAGGTCCTTGCCGGGCGCGAGCGTGGGGCCGGCGCTCGCGGTGGGTGTGGGTGTGGGGCTGGGGGCCGCGAACGCCGTGCCCGGTGCCGCCAGTACCGTGAGCGCGCAGACCACCGTCACGGCCGTCGCGATCAGGCCACGCTTGCCCGGTCCCATACCCCAGCCCCCAAACTGATTAACCGTCAGTAACATCCGGTACGCCTGGGGATGCTGTCACGTCGGCGCGCGAAGCGACAGGGGTAGTACTTCCCTCGGTCCCCTCCCCGATATGCCCCCGGCATGACGATCTCCCCGCCTGTGTGACGAACGACTCAAAGAGATCGTTCCAAGGCGGGTTCAGCGCCTTGGTGCCAACGCCTCCCACCGAACCGTCACTTCGCCCTGCCGCCACCGCACCGGCCCGTCGGCCACGGGCCAGTCGGCTGTCAGGTCCCGTACCGCCCGGATCCAGCGCTGGCGGGCGCCGTAGGACGCGTAGGGCGCGGCGGCGGCCCAGGCGCGGTCGAAGTCGCGCAGGAAGGCGTGCACCGGCTCGCCCGGGACGTTGCGGTGGATGAGCGCCTTCGGCAGGCGTTCGGCCAAGTCCGAGGGGCGTTCCAGGGAGCCGAGCCGGGTCGCGAAGGTGACCGTGCGCGGTCCCTCCGGGCCGAGCGCGACCCAGACGTGCCGGCGTCCGATCTCGTCGCAGGTGCCCTCGACGAGCAGCCCGCCGCGCGCCCCGGTCGCCGGATCGGCAGGCGCGAGGCGCCCGCACAGCCGGTGCCAGACGGCGTCGACCTCGCCCTCCGCGTACTGCCGCAGCACGTTCGCCGCGCGGACCAACAGGGGCCGCTGCGGGATCGGGATCTCGAAACCGCCGTGCCGGAAGACGAGCCCCGCCCGCTCGTACGGCAGCGCCGCCGCGACCCGGGCCGGCTCGATCTCCACGCCCACCACGCGCGCGCGTGGCGCGACCGTCCGCAGGCGGTGCAGCAGCTCGACGGCCGTCCAGGGGGCGGCGCCGTACCCGAGGTCGACGGCCACGGGGTCGGCGGCACGGCGCAGCTCGGCGCCGTGCGTGGCCGCGATCCAGCGGTCCATACGGCGCAGACGGTTCGGGTTGGTCGTCCCGCGCGTCACCGTGCCCACGGGGCGTCGGGCGGCGGCGCGGGATGTCATGCGTACGAGGTTAAGCGGCTCCCGGGCGTGCACGGCCCCCGGTGTCCGACGGCTGCCTAGGCCCCGCCCTCGCCCCCGTACGTCCCGAACTCCGGAACCCCCGCCGACTCGAACACATGCACCGACAGACCGCCCGGCGTCGTCCGGTGGTCGGCCAGCCGCAGCCCGGCCGGTGCGCCGCCGTCCGGGAAGAGGCGGCGGCCCTGGCCGACCACGACCGGGGCGATCACGAGCCGCAGCGTGTCGATCAGCCCGGCGGCCAGCAGGGACTGGGCGAGCCGGGCGCTGCCGTGGATCTGGAGCTCCCGGCCGGGCTGCCGCTTCAGCTCCGCCACCTGGGCGGGGACGTCACCGGACAGGATCGTGGTCGGGTCCCAGGCGGCCGTGGTCAGGCTCTGGGAGGCGACGTACTTCGGCAGGCCGTTCATGATCCCGGCGAAGGGATGGTCGGTCATCGCCGGCCAGTCCCGGGCGAAGTTCTGGTACGTGCGCCGCCCGAACAACAACGCGTCCGCCTCGCCGAGCCAGCCGCCGGCCAGCCGCTCGAACTCCTCGTCCAGATGCGGCACGAACCAGCCGCCCCGCTCGAAGCCGTCGCTGGTGTCCTCGTCCGGGGCGCCCGGCCCCTGGGAGACACCGTCGAGCGACAGGAACTCCTGTACCACGAGCTTCATCGCGCACCCCGTCCGTTTTCTCGCTCACAGCCAACACTGAGGGAGACGCCGTGGGGCGCGGGAACTCATCGGTCCCGGCCCCGGCACCATGCCGATGATCTCTGCCCCGGGGGGACCGCACCGGTGACAGCGCGGTCCCCCGGACGGGGAGACCCGTCAGTCCTGCCGGACGAGGTCGGTGCCCGGCCCGCCGGAGAGCGTGTCCGCTCCGGGACCGCCGTACAGCTCGTCGTCGCCGCTGTTCCCCCAGATCCGGTCGGCGCCGCCGTTTCCGTGCAGGATGTCGTCGCCCCTGCCGCCGTGGATCTCGTCGTCGCCGGCCCCGCCGTGGACCGTGTCGTCACCGTCCTCGGCTCGCATGACCTGGTCGCCCGCGCCGCCGCGCAGGACGTCGTCGCCCGCGCCGCCGTCCACGATCTCGCCGTCGATGCCGGCGTGGAGTGTGTCGTCGCCGTCACCGCCGCCGGCATATCCCAGCGCGCCCACCCGGATGATGTCGTCGCCCGCCCCGCCCAGGGCGGAACTGCCGTCGACCCGGTCGCCGGTGGCGCCGGTCCACCGGTCGTTGCCGGTGCCCAGCGCGATCCTGTTGAAGTAGTAGACCTGGTCGGTGGCGTTGCGGAAGGAGGCGGTGTCGTCGCCGTCGGCGAGGTCCATCTCCATGGAGGTGACCGGGGACTGGCTCTCAGGGGCTTCGACCGTGCAGGAGATCCTGGTGGGGTCCGCGCTGTCGGGGTGGCGGCAGCCGTTCCCGGCGTCGATCGGGACGGCGTCGTCGATGACGTAGGTGAACTGGGAGCGGTCGCTGGTGAAGGACTGTGTGACGGCCACCTTGTTGGCCTGGCCGGGGGCGGCCGTGTAGGTGAGCTGCCAGCCGTACTCGTTCACCATGGCGGTCGCCGCCGGCTCCGCGGCGCCGGCGGGGCCGGCCAGGGCGATCGGAACGGCCAGGGCCATGCCGAGAACCGGCGTCAGAACGGATGAGGTGCGTAACAGCCGGCGGCTGACCAGGCGAGAGGACATTGCGTAACCTCCGTGCGGCAGTGGTGGATCCTTCCGCAGGCTGTGACCGGCCGGGCGAGCGCCGGGTTGTCCGCGCTACCGGCCTCGTCGTCCTTTCCACGGCCTTTTCATCGCGGAGACAGCGCGTGTGGTCTGCGATGTTCGATCGAGTTCAGCCACTCGTCACCATCGAACGGTTGAGCGAGGAGCGGTAATGATTCGGTAAAAGTCGCGAATCAGGAAATGGAACCCAACCCTCCGCTGTTGGAGAGCTGGAGGGCACGTGCGCCCTGCCATGGCATGCCCGGAGCGAGGAGGAACGCCACGTGAGCCAGTACATCGGCAGGCTCGGGCGGCGCTCCGCGTCCCCGTCCACGCGCCTCCGGCTGCACCGAAGGCCCCGCCGGGTGGCCATGCTCTCCGTGCACACCTCCCCGCTCCACCAGCCGGGCACCGGCGACGCCGGCGGTATGAACGTCTACATCGTGGAGCTCGCGCAGCGCCTCGCCGCGATCAACATCGAGGTCGAGATCTTCACGCGCGCGACCTCGGCCGCGCTGCCGCCGACCGTCGAGCTCGCCCCGGGCGTCCTCGTCCGGCATGTCGACGCCGGGCCCTACGAGGGCCTCAACAAGGAGGACCTCCCGGCCCAGCTGTGCGCCTTCACGCACGGCGTGATGCAGGCCTGGGCCGGCCACCGCCCCGGCTACTACGACCTGGTCCACTCCCACTACTGGCTCTCCGGCCACGTCGGCTGGCTCGCCGCCCAGCGCTGGGGCGTCCCCCTGGTGCACGCCATGCACACCATGGCCAAGGTCAAGAACGCCAACCTGGCCGACGGCGACACCCCCGAACCGGCCGCCCGCGTGATCGGCGAGACCCAGATCGTCGACGCCGCCGACCGCCTCATCGCCAACACCACCGAAGAGGCCGACGAACTCGTACGGCACTACGCGGCCGACCCCGACAAGGTCGCCGTGGTCCACCCGGGAGTGAACCTCAGCCGCTTCTCGCCCGCCGACGGCCGCGCCGCCGCCCGGGCCCGTCTCGGTCTGCCGAGGGACGCGCTGATCCCGCTCTTCGCCGGCCGCATCCAGCCCCTGAAGGCCCCCGACGTGCTGCTGCGCGCCGTCGCCGTCCTCCTCGACGAGCGCCCCGAGCTGCGCTCGCGCATCCTCGTCCCCGTCGTCGGCGGCCCCAGCGGCAGCGGCCTCGCCAAGCCCGAGGGCCTCCAGAAGCTGGCCGCACGCCTCGGCATCGCGGACGTCGTACGGTTCCACCCGCCGGTCGGCCAGGACCAGCTGGCGGACTGGTTCCGCGCCGCCTCCGTCCTGGTCATGCCCTCCTACAGCGAGTCGTTCGGCCTGGTCGCCATAGAGGCGCAGGCGGCGGGCACCCCCGTGCTGGCGGCCTCGGTCGGCGGTCTGCCGGTCGCCGTGCGCGACGGGCACACCGGCTTCCTGGTACGCGGCCACCATCCCGCCGACTACGCGCGCGTGCTGCGCGACTTCGCCGACGACCCGGAGCTGTCGCCCCGGCTGGGCGGGCAGGCCGCCCGCCACGCCCAGTCCTTCGGCTGGGACACCGCGGCCGCCACCACGGCGGACGTGTACACGGCCGCGATGCAGGCACACCGCCGTCGCGTACGCTCGCAGCATGGGTGAAACCGATCTGGAACAGCGTGCGGCACAGGTCGTCGAGGGAGTGCTGAAGGACGCCGACCTGGAGTGGGAGAGCCCCGAGCCCGGCACCTACGTGGCGCAGCTCCCCGGCACTCGCAAGCTCAAGACGACGGTCTCCCTGATCGTCGGCCGCCACTCCCTCTCGCTCAACGCCTTCGTCATCCGACACCCCGACGAGAACGAGCAGGGCGTCCACCGCTGGCTCCTGGAACGCAACCTCAAGCTCTACGGCGTGAGTTACGCCGTCGACCAGCACGGCGACGTCTACGTCACCGGCCGGCTCTCCCTGTCCGCCGTCACCGCCGACGAGATCGACCGCCTGCTCGGGCAGGTCCTTCAGGCCTCGGACGGCAGCTTCAACACCCTGCTGGAGCTGGGTTTCGCCTCGGCGATCCGCAAGGAGTACGAGTGGCGGGTGTCCCGCGGGGAGCCGACGCGCAACCTGGACGCGTTCGCCCACCTCACGCAACGCCCCGGCAGCTAGACAGTCCGGTTCGACAAGCGCGGCCTTTCCCGTCGGCATGGCACCCGACTGCCTGTCTACTTGATCAGGGCGTTCGCGACGATGATCACCAGGCCGATCAGCATGTCCAGGCCCCCTGCCAGGCATGAGGACGGCCATCCGTGCCCGGCAGTGCGAGCGGTCCAGGCGCCCCAGCCGAACAAGGCGACCGTGTTGAACAGCAGGGCCACGTCCACAGCCGTGGCCTCCGCCCACCACCCGGCTGCCGCGGCGAGCAGGAGCGCCACGGTGGGAAGCGAGGCGGCGACCAGTGGCCACTCGGCGAGCGCCGACCGCAGTCTGCTCGTGGTGGCAGCTCCGTCGTCGGACGCACGCTGGGCGATGACGTGCGCGTACCCATGGGCGGCGCCAGACGCCAGTGCGGTGAACAGGACCCACAGCGCGTCCGGACCGGGCTCCGCCTTCTCGCCCGTCGCGTCCAAGGCGGCCACCAGTGCGCTGGCCAGCACCAGTCCGTAGACGCCGCTGAACAGCGACTGCTCCGGCGGCCGATGGCGCGTGATCCACCTTCGGGCGACGCTTTCGGAGCGGACCTGGTCGGCGCGGTCGGACATCGCATCGCCTCGGTGCGGGAGGAGGGCAGGGTCCGCACATGCTCACCCGCGTCGCGCCGGGGAACACGACGCCACGCGCTACTCGCAGGGTTGTTGTGCCCCAAAGAGGGTCGGGAACCCCGCGATCGACACGGAGATCTCACGGCGTCTTGGGGCCCGAGCAGGACCAGGGCGGCACACCGTGGTAGCCCGGAAAGCCATGGTTAGAACGCTTGCCCGCAAACGTCTTCCTTGTAGTGAAGATTCCGTGTTGCCCCTTCCTGGCGGCTTTCGCCCGAGCAGGATGGAGCCCTGCTGCCCGGCCGGTCACCGGCTGGTTCCGGGCGGCCTCCACCTCTTCGTACGCAAGGACACCGCGTTGACCAGAATCTCGCCTCGGACTGCATACGCCCGTCGCCTCGCTGCCGTGTCAGCCACGGGCCTCCTCCTGGCCGGCTCAGCACTCGCCGCCGAAGCCACTGCGGCTCCCGCGGCCGACACTTCCCGAGGCAGCGCCACGGCAGTGGCGTTCCGCGCAGCGCTGGACGTCTCCCGGGCCGGGTCGGCCGGAACGACGCCTCTGCGCGCCACGCTCAATGAGGTTCAAGCTCCGGCGACCGCGGAGAAGAAGACCCTCGACGTCATCCTCGACCGAGTCAACCACGACCGCCCGGTCCGTCTGCTTCAGGCCGACGCCGTCACGGCGAAAGCCGATGTCGCCGACGGCCGGGCCGAAGGGACGTCCCATCTCGTACGGGCGCGTGTCCATGTCCCCGGGCTGCCTGCGCTGTCCCTGGTGGAAGTAGAGCAGGTCACCGCCACGGCAACGTGTGCCGCTGGCCGGAAACCGGCCGCCGAGTCCCAGGTACTGGGCCCCGTCACCGCTCTTGGCAAGCGGGTGCCGCTGGCAGCCGGCGGCACCGCCACCGTCGAGGCCCCAGGCGTCGGCACGGTCCGGCTCTCCCTGTCCCAGAGGGAGACGACCAGTGACACGGCCGCCGCCACGTCACTCCGCTTGCACGTGTCCGTGGACCCCCTGCGGCTGGGCGTGGAAAAGGTGGAAGGCACCGTGACCCTGGCGCAGGCCACCTGCCGGTCTCCGCAGCAGGCCTCCGAGAGCCCGGCACCGTCCGCCACGCCGTCGGTCACCCCGGCAACGTCCGGCCGGTCGGCACCCGTCGTGCAGTCGGTCGCGCCTTCCCAGGAGGCCGGGCTGGCGGAGACCGGTGGCAGCCCCATGACGCCGTACCTGCTGGCAGGCGGGGCGGTGCTGGTCACTGTGGGCGGAGCAGCCGCAGCACTCGCCGGCAGGAAAAGCCGCAGGAACACCTGATCCGGCGCGCTCGGCGCCGGCAGGGTGGTCGGCAGCCCTGACCGCTGTCGGTGCGGTTGGGCTGCTGACCGTTGCGACACCGACGGTGACCGGTGTTCTGCCTGTGGCGCCGGCACCGCCGCTCAGCAGCGGACGGCGGAGGCGGATCGGGCTGCGGGCCTCGACGAGGAACTGACGCGCCGGCAGCAGGGGTCACACCACGACCAAGGATCGACTACTGGCGCGGCACCCCGGGCCCTCTCCGTCGGTAACGCCCCGGCGGCACGCCCACCAGCTTGCGGAAGTGCCGGGTGAGGTGGGACTGGTCGTAGAAGCCGGTCTCGGCCGCGACCTCTCCCGGTGAGCGCCCTTCGAGCAGCAGCCGCCGGGCGCGGTCCACGCGCAGGGACGTCAGGTACTGGTGCGGGGCGATGCCGTAGGCAGCGCTGAACGCCCGTACGAGATGGGCGGGATGGGCCCCGACGAGCCCGGCCGCCTCCCGCAGCCCGACGCCCTCCACGACCCGCTCGTCCAGCAACTCCCGCAGCCGCCGCGCGAGCACGGGATCCGCCGGACGGGGCGTGCCGCTGTCGCCCCGCAGATGCCCGCGCAGCCGCTCCCCGACGAACAGCAGCCTGCTCTCGGCCTCCAGTTCCTCACCGGGCCGCAGCAGCGCGCCGTGCACCTGCCCCACGCGCTTGCGCAGCAGCGGATCGCGCAGGTCCGGTCGGTCGACGGCGGCACCGATCAACTCGTCCCCGAGATACGTCCGGTCGAGATACAGCACCCGCTTGCGGAAGCCCTCCGGGGTGACGGGGGAGCCGTTGTGCGGCACGTGCGGCGGCAGCAGCGACACGGTGTCGTGCGGGGTGCCGTGCTCGTGCCGGTCGAGGTCGTACCGCACGGCGCCGGTGTCGACGATCAGCAGCGTCCAGGCGTCGTGGACGTGCATCGGGTACGCGTACTCGGTGAAGCGGGCGTGGAAGACCTCGACGACGCCGGGCACGGCGGGCCGCCAGGCGGAGACGATCCGGGCGGGCTGGGAAGCCATGCAAAAAACGTACAAGACCCCGGCTATGGCCGCCGGGCACGCTCGCATCATGAACACGCACACCGAACCGGCTCCTGAGCCGATCCGCTTCGACACGAAGATCGCCGTGCTGCTGCGCGCCGACCTGGAGCCCTGGCAGCGTCTCAACGTCACGTCGTTCCTGGTCAGCGGCTTGGGTACGCAGGTCCCCGAGGTGATCGGCGAGCCGTACGAGGACGCCGACGGCGTGCCCTACCTGCCGATGTTCCGCCAGCCCGTCCTGGTCTTCGAGGCGACGAAGGAGACCCTGACCACGGCCCACACCCGCGCCCTGTCCCGCTCCCTGCCCCGTGCGATCTTCACCTCGGACCTGTTCGCCACGGGCAACGACCGCGACAACCGCGCGGCCGTACGGTCGGTGCCGACGGCGGACCTGGATCTGGTCGGCCTCGCGGTCCACGGGCCGAAGAACGCGGTGGACAAGGTGGTGAAGGGGGCGCGGATGCACCCGTGAGGCGGGGCGTGGACGCGCCCGGCGACCAAAGTCGCGGACGCGTAGACCAACGGCTGACGACAGGGCATGCCCCGCCCGCCGAGACTCGCCTCATGGAGGACGCGAGGAACGTTCCGATGGGGAAGAAGCGGGTGCCGCAGGCGGGCGCGGGCAAGGACACGGAACTGGCCGAGTCGGCCTGGGTGATCATTCTCTTCTGCGTGGCCTGCGGCGCCGGCGTCGGCGCCGTGCTCCCCCTCCTCGCCCGCCTGCTGCTGAAGCTGCCGTGGGCACCGCTGGAGGGCCCGGCCGAACTGCTGACCTCGATCCCGGAGCCCGCCCTCACCCTCGGCACGGTCGCGGTGGGCGCACTCGGCGGCCTGCTGCTGGGCCTCGCCGCCGCGCACGAGTCGCTGTCGGTCCGCGTCTGCGACACCCACCTCGCCCTGACCATCAGGGACAGCACGCGGGAGTTCACCCGCGAGGAGATCGCGGTGCTGTGCAGGGACGGCAAGCAGCTCGTGGTGCTGGCCCCGGACGGCATGGAACTGGCCCGGGAGCACTGCGGCCTGCCCTGGCCACGCCTGGCCGCCACCCTCGCCGAGCACGGCTACCGCTGGGCGGAGGAGGACCCGTACCGCGCGGAGTTCCGCCGCTGGGTCCCCGGCACCCCGGGTCTCCCCGAGGGCGCGGACGCCCTGCTGCGGGCCCGCGCCCAGGCCCTCAAGAGCGACGACGACGCCGAGGACGCCCGAGAGCTGCGCCGCGAGCTGCTGCGGCTGGGCGTGGTCGTACGGGACGAGGAGAAGCGGCAGTACTGGCGGATCGTCAGCGCGTGACCTCGAACGTGGCGGCCTGGGGCACGAACGTCGTGTCGCCGTCCTCGGCCGTCGCCAGCGCCGAGACGTACCAGGTGCCGGTGGTCAGCTCGGACGCCTCCTTCTTGGTGGCCCGCACCGTGTACGTGCAGCGGGACGTCTCGGCGCCGGTGCTCCGGCACGTGGCGCTCTCCGCCGACCGCAACTCCGCCTCGGTCGGGTCGAGCTTCGAACCGGCGGGCCAGGCAAGGACCTTGAGGCTCCGGACGCCCGAGTCGTCGCTCACGTCCGTCGTGAAGGTGAGCGTGCCGGTACGGGCGTAGCGGGCCGAAGTGTCCGACAGGGACGGGTCGGTGGAGGCGGACGCGGCTGCCACGGCGAGGCCGCCGGCGGTGATTCCGCCGATGGCGACGATGCCGACGAGCGAGGCGACGAGAGTGCGCTTGGACATGGGAGATCCTCAATGATCGGTCGGGGAACGGGACGTGTCCCTGTGCGGGACGTCGATGTGATCGAGCCTATGGACGGCACGTCGCCCGGTCCTCACGCTGCGGAACGGTCGTCCCCGCGACGTCTGTAACCCAGGTAAGAGACCGAAATCCGCCTCCAGCCGGAGAGGCGCCCCTGGCCTGCGGCCCTAGCCTGGTCAGGTCATGAATCGAACCGACGATCGACTCCTCCCGGTCGCACTGACCTGCGCCCAGGCCGCGGTATGGCCCGGCGCGGCGCTGCTGCGCGGTACCGTGCCGCCCGCCTCCGACCTGCTCGTGGCGGTCCTGGTCGGCGGACTGACGACGGCCGTGCTCGCCCTGCGCCGTACCCGGCCGGTGACGGCCCTCGTCGTGAGCGCCGCCGCCCTCGCACTGGGCGCCGGTCCGCTGCCCACGGGCGCGGTCGCGGTACTCGGCACGGCAGGTGTCGCACTGGCCCTGTTCAGCGTGGCGACCGAGCGCGACACGTACACCGCCGTCCTGTCCGTCGTCACGCTCGCCGCCTGGCAGTCGCTGCACGGCCTCACCCTGCACGGCCTGAGCGCCCCGGACGGCCTGGACCTGGTCCTGACCGCGCTGCTCTACGCCGCCGCGTGCGGCTCCGGCCTGCTCGTACGGCGTACCCGTCGCGTCCGGCGGACCGCCGAGCACCTGCTGAAGCGGGCCGAGGCCGAGCGCAACCGCCTCCCGGAGGCCGAGCGGCGCCGTATGGAACGGGAACTGCACGACGTGAGCGCCCATCACCTGACCGCCGTGGTCGTCACGGCCGGGGCGGCCCTCGGCCTGCGCGACCGGCGCCCCGAGCTGGCCGCTGAGGCCCTGGAGTTCGCGACCGAGACGGGCCGCGAGGTCACCCAGGCGCTCGGAGCGGTCCGTGCACCGGCACCCTCACAGGAGGAACTGCCGTCCCCCAACGAACGGTTGCTGGCTCTCGTGGCCGGGTTCCGCCGCCTCGGCCAGCAGGTCGACTGCGAGATCGACCCGCTCCCGGACGGCACCGTCGCGGACGCCGCGTACGGCATCGTCCGCGAGGCCCTGACCAACGTCACTCGGCATGCCCCCGGCGCGCACACGACGGTGCTGTGCCGGTACGGCGACACGCGCACGGAGGTGGCGGTCAGGAGCGCGGCGCCCCCGGCCGGTTCACCGGCCCACGGCACAGGACTCGGCTCGGGGCGGGGCCAGGGTTTCCTGCGGTCCCGGGCGAGGGAGGCGGGCGGCACGCTGACGAGCGGCCCGACGGCGGACGGGGGCTGGGAGGTCAGGGCGGTCCTGCCCGGCCGCAACGCCGGGTCGGCCGAGCGAACCGTACCCCGGACCTACCGCCTGGCCCAGCTGACGGCCGCTGCCGGTCTGGCCGGGCAGCCGCTGCTCCCGGTGCTGGTGATCCGGTCCTCGGAAACCACGCCTGGATCCCAGGTGTCCGCCGGAGTCCTCTTCGCACTGCTGGCCGCCGCCCAGGCGGTGGCACTGCTGTGGCTGGCACGGGCACCCGGGGCGGCCTACGGGGTCCTGCTCGGGCTGGCGTTGCTGTGGCCGCCCGCGATGGAGGCGGGCGGATACACCGGACCGGTGCTCGTTCCGCCGCTGCTGAGTGTGATCGCGACGTGTACGGCACTCGTGGTGAGGGCGGCGCGAGGGGTCGCCGACCCGTCGCCCGGCCGCTTCCCGAGCGTGCTGGTGGCAGTGCCGGTGCACGCGGTCGCCGCGACGGCCGCCGTCCTGGACCGCGGTACGACGCTCCCCGTCTGGGCGGTCGGAGCCGGCGCGGCAGCCGGATCGGCGCTGGCCACCGGCACGGCCCACTGGTACGGAACGCTGCGCGGCCGGCACGACGCGGCCGGCCGCAGCACACGGGACGAACGCCTGGCCACCTGGACCGAAGAGGCCGTCCGGGAAGCATGGGCCGAACGCCGCCGCATCGCCACCGGCCTGGAGACCACCGTCCTGGCCCGCACCGCCGACATGATCGCGCAGGCGGAGGCGGGGCACCTCGACGCGACGGCGGACCGCGCCCGCGAGGCCCTGGCAGCGATGCGAGCCCTGCTCGACACGGTGCGGGACGGCGATCCGGCCCCCGACCTGCGACCGCAGCCCACCCTCCAGGCCCTCGACCTGCTGGCCCACCAGTGCCGGGCGACGGGCAGGGACGTGGAGATACGCCTGACGGACCGCGTGCCCGAGCGACTGCCGACGGCGGTGGACCTGGCCGCCTACCACGCGGCCGAGACGCTGCTGGCGGCAGGCGGTACGCGGCCGGCCCGGCTCGAACTCGACGCGGACGGCGATACGTTGACGCTCACGGCCACCGGGGTGACCGCCGCGGCCGAGCCGGACGTCCGCCGGCGCCTGGAAACGCGGATCAAGGCACTCGACGGCACGCTCACCACCGGCCCGGGAGGCGGCACGGTCCGCATCGGCCTGCCCCTGTCCGCAGAAGAGGAGACCGAGCGATGAGCCTCAAGGTGCTGGTCGTCGACGACCAGGGCATCGTACGGGCCGGTTTCGCGGCGGTGATCGACGCCGAGGACGACATGACGGTCGTAGGCGAAGCCGCCGACGGCGTGGCAGCGGTACGCCTCGCCGAAGAGGTCTCGCCCGACGTCGTCCTCATGGACGTACGCATGCCCGAACTGGACGGCATCGCCGCCACCCGCATCATCACGGCCCGGGAGCACGCCCCCCGGGTCCTGGTCCTGACCACCTTCGACCTCGACGCCTACGTCTTCGACGCCCTGCGCGCCGGTGCCTCCGGCTTCCTCCTCAAGGACGTGCACGCCTCCGAACTCCTCCAGGGCATCAGGGTGGTGGCCACGGGCGAGTCGGTCCTGGCCCCGTCGGCGACCCGGCGCCTGATCTCCCACTACGCATCCGGCCCTGGCCCCCGCAACGCGGGCGGCCCCCACGAACTGAGCACCCTGACCACAAGCCAGCGGAACGTCCTGGGCCTGGTCGCCGCGGGCCTCAACAACGCGGAGATCGCGGACACGTTGGGTATCACCGTAGGCACGGTGAAGTCCCACGTGAACGCGATCCTGCGCAAACTCGGCCTACGAGACCGGGTCCAGGCCACGATCCTCGCGTACGACCTGGGCCTGGCCCACCCGAACAAACCGGGCACGCACCTCTGACCACTCCGCTGATCCCTACGCCATCCCGATGACCTCCCGACCGAGGAGTCCCACCGTGACCGCAGCACCTCCCGGCCGCCCGCTCTCCCGCAAGGCGGCCCACGCCCTGCGCCACCCCGCCGCTCTCGTCTACCTCGCCGTCTGCGCGATCCTGCTGGCATGGGCACTGGTGGTGACGCTGGCCGACAGTTCTGACGAGTCGATGGCGGCGGTGATCCCGCTCCTGGCGACGGCCCCCGTGAGCCTGGCCCTGCTGGTGCTCCCGGACCACGGCTCGATGCTCGTCGCCGCCGTCGTGCTCGGGGCGCTGGCGAACGCCCTGATCATCGGCGCGTGCGCACGGGCGCTGCGCGGGGGCGACAGCGTGAACTAGGGCCTGTCGTTTGGATCACGCCGCAGACGCGGGGTCTGGCACGCGCATCTGCGGCGTTGTCGTCGGTTGTCGATGCTCCGCATCGACGCCCTCCTCCGCCTTGCATCTGCACGCACCAGACCCCGCTCACCGGCGCTGATCAGCACTGTCGGTTCCCTGCGACCT
>NZ_JBEXSR010000033.1:0-108796 GCF_040613735.1 Streptomyces sp. NPDC006235 | reverse complement strand
GAGGCCTCGCACGTCAAGCTGGAGGTCATAGACAAGGGCGCCGGCCCGATCCAGGCGTACCTGTCGGGCAACGCGACGTTCCTGCGGCTGCCGAACATCCTCGACAGCCTGGAGGCGCTGCCGCAGGACCGCCCGGTCGAGCTGGACCTCTCGGGTCTGCACCACCTCGACCACGCCTGCCGCACGGCCCTGGAGAGCTGGGCGGAGCGCCACAGCGCGACGGGCACGGAGCCGGTGAAGGTAACCGAGCCGGTGAAGGCCACATCCGCCGAGAACGCCGCGGCGAACACCTGGCACCGTTGAGTAGCCGGGCGGTGCACACGCTGGCCGTGGGGTCTAGAACTCCTCGGACAGTCGCGGAACAGCCCCTCAAACTCGCCCACACCAAGGCACAGGCGCAGCACACTGCGGTCGGCTGACCCTGCCGCAAAACCGAACACAGGGCCTTGAGGCCGGCGTCATCAGGTCAGATCTGTCCCCGGGTGTATGGCCCAGTGGTTGGTCCGGAAAACCCGGCCTGCGAAGGTCACGTCGACCTCTGAAAGGAACCGGAAGCCGACGGAACGGCAGATGCCGTTGGACGCTGCGTTGTCTGTTGCCGGGAAAGCATGCACGACCCCCCAGCGGTCTTGATCCCGGGACTGCTCCAGGAGCGCGCGGACTGCACGCTTGCCCATTCCCTGTCCCTGGAATTCGGGCAGAACCATCCAGCCGATCTCGGAGATCGGTCCCTCACCGATGTCACGGAATCGGATGGTCACCGTCCCTGCCACCACTTCGGGGGCAACCGGATCGGGAACGATCATCTTGACCCACGCAAGGCCGGCTGCTGCCTGCTGGGCATCCCGACGGACCGTGTCTGCCATCCCCTCACGCGGCAGAGGCCCGCCGAGGTTGGCCATCATGACGGGATCGCACCGCATGCGGACATAGGCATCGATATCGTCCGGTAGTACGTTGCGCAACTGCACTGGCTTCTCCTCCAAGTTCGCCGGATCAGAAGACCCAGTCCAGTTCCTCCCCGTCGGCTGCGACTGGCAGGTACCCGTCCACCGCCTCGCCGGTCTCCAGCGCCGTGGCTGTCGCATCCAGGAGAGCCGGAAGCGACGCCCACATGGGATGGGACGAAAAGGAGCACCCCGTTTCATGATCGGCCTCGCCGATCCTTCCGCGGCGACGAGACAGGCGTTGGTCCACGATGAGGTAGTCCCCTGCACCGTTAAAGGCGAAGGGGACCCACTGCGCATGCCACCACGGCCCGTATTCCCCGTCCGGGTCGCCTTCCTCTGCTCCCGCCAGCTCATCTCCGTAGATCTTCATACGTGTCTGCCATGCCCTGGTGATGCTCTGCACCTCGAGCAAAGACCAGAACGGCGGCAGCAGGTCGTAGTGGCCCATGCCGTTGTGCCGGAGCAAGGACTCCACCAAGGGCTCGGGGAACGGCTGGCCGATGGACTGTTCGGCCACGGCGATCGCCGAGCGCTCCGCCGGGGGGCCCAGGGCAGCCAACGTACGAGGCGTGCGCTGGGCGAGCCAAGCCTCTATACGTGTCCACGACTCGGATATCGACGAAGTCATCCTGGGATCATGCCAGTTGGACGCGCCGCTGAACGGGAGGATTCGAGACGGCTTCTGAACACACCAGCACTCGGTCGGGTGTAGACACCACGGTGGCGGAACCTGTCCGGCAGCCCATGCGCAATGCCCCACATGGACCCGTCACCGAGCCGGGCATGGTCGTCGTCGACGTCGCGGCCGCCGACGACGCCATCGCGCTCGCCTTTCAGCAGCTGCTCGCCTACCGGTGGGCGACGGTGACAGCGGAGCAGGCGACGCGGGGTGCCGGTCAGAATGGCGGACGGCAGGAAGCTGCGCGAACGGGTCGGTTCTCGCAGTTCCGGAAGCCGCTTCCCGGCACGGCCTTCGGGATGCGGCCACCGGCCCTGGACCACGGATGCTCCGGGTTGCGCACGGCGCCGACGGCCGTGATGCGGGGGAGTCCGTCGGCCACGTCGACGTCCACGGTGACCACGGCGAACACGCCGGCCGGTGTGGCTAGGACGGTGCTCGTGCATGCGGACCACCAGCCCGGCCGGGTAGTGGCCCGCCGTGGACGCGAAGTACTCGGCGATGGCGGCGGCGCCGTGCAGCGGGACACGCGGGGGCTCCGCGTGGCCGTTGCCGTCCGCCCACATCGTCACGTCGGGGGTGAGCACAGCCATGAGCGCTTCCACGTCGCCGTCGAGGCAGGCAGCGAGGAAGCGCTCGGTGATCTCACGGGCCTGCCGGCGATCGGGCCCGAAGCGCCGGTTGCGCAATCGCACATGGCGCCGGGCCTGGCTGCCGAGCTGGCGTACCGCCGTCTCGGTGCGGTCGACCGCCTTGCCGACCTCGGGGAAGCTGAAGCCGAACACCTCGTGCAGCACGAACACCGCACGCTCCAGCGGCGACAGCGTCTCCATCATCACCAGGACCGCCATGCTCAGCGACTCGCCGAGCAGCGAGGACTCCATCGCGACGTCGCACGAGACCAGCAGCTGCTCGGGCAGATTCCAGGCCGCCCGGAGGCGGCTGTCGTCTCGGCCAAGACTCCCCGTTCTGACAGGCTCCTTCTGGGGAACCGACTAGTCGATCATCCGCGTCAAGCCCAACTGGTAGTGAGGGGAGGATGCGTATGAAGAAGCGGGTCGTCGTGCTGTGCGGTGGCGTACTCGTCGTGGCCGGGATCGCCGCGGCGGTGTGGTGGAACTGGTTCCGGGCGCCCTATGCCCTGGCCGATTCGCCCAGGGTCGACGTGACGGTGCGTGCGGAGAAGTCCGTGTATCCCGACGTGGAGGAGACGGCCGAGGACGTCGACACCCTCGTCCGGATCTATGTGCAACGGCTCAAAGACGGCGACGCCAAGGGACTCGCCGAGCTCGCCGGGCCCGCCTACAAGCAGCCCGGAGCGGCCGCAGCCAAGTATGTACGCGAGTACGGCAAAGCAGCGGGCGGGCACGTAGAGGTCACTGTGCTGGAGGGGTCCGTCGACTACTTCAACCCGGTGACAGTGGCGTACGAGGAGACCGGTCAGCGGCAGGAACTGCTGTTGGTCAAGGACGACGGACACTGGTGGATCGGCCTCGGCGACGGCGATCCGGCGGCCGGCAAGTAGCGGAAGAGAGGATCCGCTTCTGCTTTCCGGCGTCCTATGCGCGGGCCGGCAGGACAGTAGGGCAGGCGTGGGCGGCTATGGCTGGGACAGGCTCACAGTTGCTCCGCCTGGGTGTAGCCCCGGGTCCATCCGACCGTCAGGTCGCTCCGGCACTTTTCACCTGTCCATCCTCGCGCGCCTCCAGGAGTCGACGCTGACCCCGGTGGGCCCGATCACGATGAAGGCCGAGGGGTTCGGCCCCTTCGACACCGGCTTCACGATGAACCTCACCCCGGCCGACGAGGCCACCTTCAACACGCTCTGGACGATCCGACGGGAGTTGAGCGCCCTGCTGGAGCTCCGGGCGTCGAACTTCGAGACCTACCAGTTCCACTCGACCATCGGCTACCGCCTGGTCAAGCCGCTGGCATCCGACGTGCCGCCCATGGAGCGACTGGCCGTCAAGTGCTCCGCACTCTTCACCGGCGACGCCGCCACCGTGACCCTGGAGCACCCGGCGTTCGACCTCTTCGACGACATGCTCGCGTTCCCGCAGTTGTGGCGGCTGCCGAAGGCGTGATCCGCTTCCGTCGCCGATAAGCCGGAAGAGAAGCTCCGTTGGCACGGCCGGCCACTCTCCTGGTGAATCCCACTGACGCGGACGCGCTCTCAACTCTGGGAGCCGTGCCAGTCCAGGCACAGGACGGTGGCGTCGTCTTCCGGGTGCCCGTTGCAGGCGTCGGTGACTGTGGTGGCCAGATTGCGCGCGACCTCGCGCGGGTGCTCGCCGGCGGTGTCACGGATGAGGCCCGGGAGGTCGACTTTTTGCGCCTGGCGCTCTTGCATGCCGTCGGTGTAGAGCACGAGGCGGTCACCGGGGCACAGATCGAGGTTCTGCACCTTGTAGGGCCCCTTGTGCGCGGCGACGCCGAAGGGCAGGTTCACCGCGAGGTTCAGCTCGGCCACCGTGCCGTCGCGCAGTCGTAGGGGCCAGGGGTGGCCCGCGTTGACGAGCTGGGCACCGGTCCCGTCCAGGGCGATGCGCAGCAGCTGGCCGGTGGCGAAGGTGCGTCTGCCGTGGTCGAGGAGGGCCTGGTGGGTCTGGCGGGCCTGTTCGGCGAGGTCGACCCCGGCGCGGCGGGCGCCACGGGATGCATTGACCAGGAGGGTGGCCATGAGGGCGGCGTCGACGTCGTGACCCATGGCGTCGGTGATGGACAGGTGCAGGGTGTCCTGGTCGACGGCGTAGTCGTAGGTGTCACCGGCGATGTCGGCGGCCGGGACCAGGGCGCCGGCGAGGGCGAACTCGGCCGCCTCGCACGAAGGGGCCGAGGGCAGCAACTGGCGCTGGATCTCCGCGGCCAGGCTGACCGAGGTGGTGCGGTTGCCCCAGTGGTAGAGGTCGGTGAACCGGCGATCGGTGACGATGATGTACGCCAGCGCATGCGCGGCCTCTTCCACTTGCTCCAGCACATCCTGTGTGACCTGGGGAAGGAGCAGCTCCAGGACACCGACGGCGTCGCCGCGGTTGGTGACGGGGGCGAGTACCCGCTGCCCGCGCTCGCCCTCCGGAGCCTGCACCAGTTCCTGGGCGCGCAGGACCTCGTCGTACATGCTGTCGTCGAAGGGAACCTGTTCGGCGCGGCGCTCCTGTCGCGTAGCCGCCTCCTCGCTGACCCGCAGCAGGCGCTGGCCGACGACGTCGACGCACAGGAACGACACGTGCCGCGCGCCGAACCGGTCGCGCAGGTTGCGCGCCACGACATCGAGGGAGGCCACCGGTGCGGCGTCCTCCGCCGTTGCCAGCACCTCAGCCAGTCCGATCCGATCGCGTGCCACGTCAGCCTCCTTTTGTGTTGCCCATTCGTCTTCCCGCCGACGCGACAGGCACAGCACGGCTGTGACACATGCCTCAGCCTGTAGACGCCGGAACAGGAAAGACCACCGGAGACGTCACCCCCCTGACTGCCCCAGCAGGCCTGATGTGAAGGTTCGGGGGTAATCGGATCGCAGGACGTTTGGGTACAGGGGGTGGGCAGGCGTGGAGCAGTCGACGGGCGGTGAGGGCGAGCAGTCTCTGGTGGAGAACCTCGTATCGGTGTCGGGGGCGTTCGAGAACAGCGAGGACATCGCCGCCGCCCGCGATCTGGCCCGCAGCTTCCTCGCCGACGTCCAGGCCGTGCACGGGCTGCCGGTGTCCGGGCGCGCGATGGGCATGGTGCAGCTCGTGGTCAGCGAGCTGGTGACCAACGCCCGCAAGTACGCACCCGGCCCGTGCCTGCTGACGCTGGAAGTCACCGGCGGCGCGGTGGAGGTGACCGTGTGGGACAGCAACCCGACGCCGCCGGCGATCCTCGCGCCCGACCCGATGCGGATCGGCCAGCACGGGCTGGAGATCGTCATGGCGGTCGGCCAGAGCTTCACGGTCCGCCGTGAACCCGTGGGAAAACGGATCACCACGGCCATCGCGCTGGCCGACGATCCGGGCGGGGACGTCACCGGCCGCCGGCTGTGACTCAGGTGCGGTTTCCGCTGGTCCGGCGTGAGACGGACACCCGGGCACGGCACTGTATGACAGGCCGGAGTCGCGTTGACATGGCTCACTCTCCGTGTGAGGGCTGTCGGCGCCGAGGCCGGTCACGCGGAGTGGTTGCAGTGCACACGGGTGCCTGGCCCTTCAAGATCCGTCCTCGGGGAGCCGCCTCGGCGCTGCTCCGCCGAGCGTGGTTCGAGGCGGCCTCCACCCGTGTCCGGTCCGCAGGCCGCGCGGTGGTGTTCTCGTCCTGCCCGGACCGCTCAGCCGCTCAGGCAGTCGCCGGCTTCCGGATGCGCGGATGGTTCTCCAACGCCCAGCGCACGGTCTTCGGCGGGCGTCCGAGCAGGGTTTCCAGCTCGTCGGTGATGCCGCCGTATCCTCCGCGGCCGATGATCCGGGTCAGGGTCTTCAGGTGCTCCGCGATGTGCGGGTACGCGGACATGTTGGTGTCCACGTAGGTCTCGTTCCAGGTTTCGATGTCTTCGGGAACGTAGGTGACCGGGTGCCCCAGCACGGCCGTGAAGTCCTCCGCGATCTCGTGCATGTCCTTCAGCTCCGGGCCGGTGAGCGCGTAGGACTTGGAGATGTGCGGCGCCGGGTCGGCCAGGATCTTCGCGCACAGTTCCGCGACGTCGTAACCGGCGATGGGCGCGAGCCGGTGGTCACCGAAGGGCAGGCGCAGTTCACCGTCGGCCAGTGAGCTCAGGGCCAGCCAGGTCATGATGGGGTTCTCGACGAAGAAGGCCGCCTGGATGTTGACGGTCGGGACACCGGACCACTCCAGCACCCGCTCGGCGACCCAGTGGGCCCGTTGCTGCGGCGACCAGTTGGCGACGAGGCCGCCGAGGTGCGTACGCCGCTCTTCCTCCGGCGCGGTCATCTTGTCGAAGGTCATGAACGACTGCTCGTACTCGGAGATGTTGACGAACACCTCGATGTCGCCCTGGGCCCGCGCCGCCGCGGCCATCAGGCTCACGGCGTCGGTGTAGTACGGCGACAGGCTCATGCTGAAGTAGATGCGCCGCACCCCCTTCAGCGCGGCGGTCACGTCGGCGATGGTGAGCAGGTCACCGACGAAGACCTCCGCGCCGGCCTGGCGGAGCGAGTGCGCGCGTTCGTCGTCCTGGCGTACGAACGCCCGTACCGGGTGCCCTTGTTCAAGCAGCAAGTCGACCATCGTCCGGCTCACACCACCGATCTCGCCGGCGGCACCGGTGATCAGGATGGGATTGCGCTCTGACATCAAGGTTCCTTTGTCTGGGGGAGGTGGGACGGCTGCTCAGAAAGCCCGGGCAGCGCCTGCGCGTCAGCCGGTCAGCCGGTTCATCTTGCGGATCTGCTTGTCGAAGACCCCGGGGGGAGCGAGGCGGCGCAGTACGCGTGCGCGTCCGGCCAGGGGCCCGGCGGTGTAGCGCGGCTTCGGCTTCGTGTCGGTCGCCGCCGCGACGATCGCCCGGGCGACGACGGCGGGGGCGTCGCCGTCCCTGACCGCCTGCGCCATCACGCGGTCGACGGTCTGCCGCTGCTTGGCGTACGCGTGCAGGGGGGTGTCGGGCTTCGCGCTGTTGGCCTCGAACCCGGTGCTGGTGTACGCGGGTTGGACGATGAGCGCCCGGACGCCGTGGTCACGGGTCTCGTGGTCCAGGGACTCGGTGTAGCCCTCGATCGCGTGCTTGGAGGCGGCGTAGGCGGCCATGTAGGGCTGGGGCAGGAATCCGAGCACGGACGAGATGTTGATGATGCGCCCGCGTCGCTGAGCGCGCATGTGCGGCAGGACCTCGTTCACCATGCGCATGACCCCGAAAACGTTGGTGTCGAAGACGGACTGGGCTTGCTCGACGGAGGTCTCCTCCGCCGCACCCATCGAGCCGACGCCGGCGTTGTTGACCAGGACGTCGATCCGCCCGAACCGCTCGCTCACCTCCTGGACCGCCGCGGCGACCGAGGCATCGCTGGCGACGTCGAGTCCGAGGAACGTCACGCCGTCGAGCGGGGCGACGCGTGAGGTGTCACGACTTGTGCCGACCACGTTGAACCCCGCTGCGACCAGGGCGAGCGCGGTTTCCTTCCCGATGCCGGATGACGCACCCGTCACGAGTGCCACCGGCTGATCCGTCGTCATCATGGACTCCCGCTCATTAGAAACCGATCGGTTTCCACTACAGTAAACCGATCGGTTTCAACATGCAAGGTCAAGCGGGGAGGATGACGTCATGGGGCAGGATCAGTGCGCTGGAGAGGCGCGAGAGCGCCATCCGGGAAGGCAGGGGTATGCCGCCGAGGCGCAGGGCGATGGCCTGATCGGCGAGGTCGTCCGGGCCGGCTGGACGAGGATCTGGGAGACCGTGCACCTGTCGCTGGGTGCCGACACGGGCGAGACGGCGAACTTCTTCGCTTGCGGCATGCTTGGCAACACACTTACGGCCAGAGGGCTTCCGCGAGTGCCGGGCGGTGGGGGAGTGTTCTGGACGAGTGCGTCAGCGTACGCCTGCCGCGTCGAGCAGGACGGTCACCGTGGGTGCGATGAGCCCGGTCAGGTTGTCGGCGTGGATTCCCGCGCGGGCGCTGGCGCCGTCGAAGACCATGCTGAGCTGGCGGGCCAGCAGATCCGGATCGCCCGCCCCGCCCTGCTCGGCCTCGTCGCGGAAGAACGCGGTCAGGTTCCCCTTGACCTGATGGGCGACCCGGCTCGCGGGGTGACTCTGATCCTTGAGCTCGATCTGCACGGCCAGGTATCGGCAGCCCCGGAACTCGGGCGTGCCCGCCTGCGACTCCACCTGCCGAAAGACGTGCAGGATCCGTTCGCGGGGTGAACGGCGGTCGTCCGCGGCGGGCAGGAGGGTCGCCACATAGGCGGAGGCGCGCTCCTTCAGGCTTGCTGCCAGGAGTTCGTCCTTGCTCTCGAACAGCTGGTACATGGAGCGCTTCGACACCCCCGCCGCCTTGCACAGCGCCTCGACGCCGATGCTGACGCCGTCTCGGTAGGTGAGCGTGGCCGCCGCCTCCAGCAGCCGCTCCCTGGGGCTTCTCTTCACTTCGGTGGTCATACCGCGAGGTTAACCCGAAGCGGACAAAAAGAAAACCGATCGGTTTTCATGGGCTCCGAGGCCACTCCGAGTCATGGCCCGTCTCGGTGACCTGCCGTTACGCCGGGACGGTGGGTTTCTCCGCCGTCGTCTCCCCTGGGATGCGGTGCAGTCCCTTGCGGTCGTACCACCCCAGTACGCCGAAGCCGAACAGTGCGGCGGCCACGAGAGCGGCGGCCATCATGACCCAGCCCCGGGTCAGGCCCGCGTCGCCCTGGGCGTCGTAGTAGAGGATCGAGCGGACACCGCCGGTGATCTGCCGCAGCGGCTCGAACTCCGCGAGGAAGCGGTGGAAGCCGGGCAGTGCCTCGATGGGGGTGGCGGCGCCGGCCGTGGGTACCGCCATCCCGATGAAGACCAGCGTGACCACCAGCATGCCGGGCGTGCCGAAGACCGCGAGGAGGGTGAGCGCGCCGATGCCGGAGACGGCGATGGCGCACACCGAGTACAGCCACAGCAGTGGCAGGTGGGAGGCGTCCATGCCCATGATGCCGACCGCGCCCGCCATGACCAGGGTGCCCATCGGCAGGGACAGTCCGGTCATGAGGGTGCCGCTGATGGCGAGGGTCTGCGCCCGGGTCGCCCTGATCAGCGGGCGGTGCAGGCGCAGCGGTCCCATGTCGTTGTGGGTGTAGCCGAGGGCGTGGTCCACCTGGCCGCCGATGACGTTGGCGGAGAGCATGCCGACGACCACGAGGGTGAGTGCGTAGTAGAACGCCGTCAGGCCCAGGCCGCTGTTCGAGTCGAGGGGGTGGCCGTCCTCGACCGCGACGGCAGCCGGGTCGGCGAGCAGGACGCGTGCCGCTGCGGGCAGCTTCGCCTGCGCGGTCCCGATCTGGGCGGTCAGCTCCTTGCCCACCTGGAGCGAGGCGTTCTCGGCCGCCTGGGTCGTCGCCGTCCGGGCGAGGCTGGAGCCCAGGCTGCCGGCGGACTGGTTGGTCAGCACCCTCAGCGTTGGGCGGGCCGGGGTCCCGTCGGGCACGCCGCCGGTCAGCGCGGTGGCGGAGGCGGTGAAGTCGGCGGGCACCACGAGCGCGCCGAACAGCTTGCCCTTGCCGAGTTCCTCCCGCATCTCCTTCTCGCCCATCACTTTCCAGTCGATCTTGTCCCCGGCCGCGGTGGACTTCTTGATCGATTCCGTGATCTGCGCCCCGAGGTCGACCTGATTGCCGCCGACAGCGGCTCCCTTGTCGGCGTCGACCAGGCCGACGGGCAGCTTCGACAGGTGATCGACCGGGTCGATGTTGGCGCCGACGTAGAACACGGCGAACAGCAGCGCGAGTACGCCCGTGATGACGCCGTTCGCGATCCACAAGAGCTTGGCGCGCAGGACGCGAAAGGGGGAATGCCACTCATGCCGTACGTGTCTCTCGGTCGGGGGACCCGGAGCGTTTCGCCGGGGGCTGCCAGCCGCCGGTGACTTCCTTGACGGGCTTGTGGGGGAAGCGGCGTCGGGCGTACTCCTGCGCGTGGGAGCCCGGTAGGACGTACAGCGTTTCCTTCTTGTCCCGGAGCGGTCGCAGGACGGTGTCCATGAAGGTCTTGCGGTCGTCCAGGTAGGGGCCCAGGACGTCCTCCCCGGCGGGGCAGACGGCGAGGCAGTAGCCGGACTTGTAGCCGGGCGGTGAGCTCAGGCTCTGCCACATGGAGGCGCTCTCGGAATCGGTGACGCGGGAGCGGTAGTCGGCGGCGTCCTCGCTGTCGGCCACGGTCTGCGCCCAGTCGGTGAACCCGCTCATGAACTCGCGGTAGTTGTGCGTGGTGCAGGCCAGCGCGTCGAACGCCCCGTCCTTGCTGATGGCGCCGACCGGGCAGGCCGCGACGCACAACTTGCAGTCGATGCAGGGGTTGTAGTCCAGCGCCTGCCCGTACTCGCTCACCTCCGCGTCCACCAGGACGGTCACGAGCAGGACGAAGCTGCCGAACTTCGGGTGGATGACGTTGCGGTGCAGGCCCATCACGCCGAGCCCCGCGGCCACCGCGACCGTCTTGTGCGCCACCACCCAGATCCGCTCGCTGGGGAAGCGGTCCATCTCCTGGGGAAAGCCGACGGAGGGATTGAGCGCGCGGTAGCCGGCGTCCTGGAGTGCCTGGGTGACGCTGCGGGCGGCGTGGTTGGCCTGTTCGTCGGTCTGGTGGAACTCCTGGTTGGCCACACTGCGGGCGGGGGAGCGGCAGTTGTCGCGGTTCATCCGGACCGCCATCGCGATCAGGGTGCGGGTGCCGGGCAACGCGGACTGCACGTGCTCGCGCTCGCCGGCGAGGTCGGGGTGGTCCAGACTGACCGCGGCCGCGTCGTCCGCACCGGCCGCCAGGCACAGTTCGCGCAGCCAGGCCGCGTCGATCACCGCCGGCGGACTCGTGACGTCACCCGCCGCACGCCGGGCGAGCACGGCCCGCACGGACGGGTGCGCAGCCAGCTTCGCTGGAATCCTGGGATCCGCCGACTGCCCCTCGACGTCGCGCGCGGTAGTCATCCAATGCTCCTCGTGAGTGGGGTGGTGAGACTCGCCCGGGGCGAGAAACCGATCAGTTTCGACAGCGTAAACCGATCGGTTTCCACGCGCAAGGAGCGGTCTGGCGAGACTCTGCCGTGGATGCTGCTCTACATCGCGGTGATGACGTACCTCCTGCTGTTCCTCGCGTTCGGCTGGGTCCTGCTGCCGCTGAAGGCCATCGCGATGAACATGCTGTCGCTGACCGCGACCTTCGGCGTCCTGGTCTGGATCTTCCAGAACGGACATCTGCACCACCTGCTCGGCTTCGATCCGACGGGCTACGACCGGTTCGGCATCAAGGAGACCGACATGCCGGCCGACGACACCGCCGACAAGCGGGTCCCCGTCGCTGCTGGCTGAGCCCTGCGAGCGGGGTGCCGGTGCCCCGTCGGCACCCGCCAGCGGACGTCGGCACCCGCCAGCGGACGCCGGCACCCGCCAGGGGACGCCGGTACCCGCCAGGGGACTCGCTCCGCCGGCTCCCCCCCCCGCCCGCACGCACGACGATCGTGGCGACGATGGTTCGCGTCCTCCTGGGCCAGGCACCGCAGCAGCCTGACGACCGGTTCGAACAGCACACTGAGGACCACCGCCCGCTCGGCGAGGGTGATCCGGTCCTCGATCCCTTCGAGCTGTGCGACATCCAGGCCCGCGGGCGAGGTGGCGAGCCGCGCGTACGGGGTGAGGTCGTCGGCCGTGTCGTCGGCGCCGAGGCGGCTCAGCGCTGCGAGGCTCTCGGCGAGTGCCGGGCGGTGCGGTGACGCGTCGGAGATCTGCCGGCCCATGTTCTCGATGAGGGCCTCGACCCTCGCGGCGGCCCCGCCGGATGCCGCCTCGTCGGCGGCACTCTCGTGGTCCTCGCCGTCTTTCCCGCTCGTCTCCGCGGACGGAACGGGCAGGGCGTGATGAACCCCTCCCGTCGGTAGGACGCCGACATCGACCAGGCGGGGCAGGCAGGAGAGCTCGTCATCCGGGGGATCCACGGATACGGAACGCCCCGGTGAAGCCGGGGTAAGCCGGTGACTCTGCCGGACTTGCGTCTTGAAACCGATCGGTTTACCTTAGTGGAAACCGATCGGTTTCTCATTCTGTGGAGAGAGTCATGACCGCTTTGAAGGGCGCCAACGTCTTCGTCACCGGCGGCAGCCGCGGCATAGGCAAGGCGCTGGTGGAGGAGCTGTACGCGCGCGGTGCCGGAAAGGTCTACGCCACGGCCCGCGACCCGCGCAGCGTGACGCACCCGGACGCGGTCCCGGTGGCACTGGAGGTCACCGACCCGGCGTCCGTGGCGGCGGCCGCCGCACAGGCGGAAGACGTCACCGTACTGATCAACAACGCCGGTGCCTCGGTCGGCGCGTCCTTCCTCGACTCCCCGGTCGACGACGTCCGCCGGGAGTTCGAGACCAACTTCTACGGCCCGCTCCTGGTCGCCCGGGCCTTCGTGCCGGTCATCGAGCGCAACGGCGGCGGCCACCTCCTCAACGTGCACTCGGTGCTCTCCTGGCTGGCCCTCGGCGGCTCCTACAGCGCCTCCAAGGCCGCCCTGTGGTCGCAGACCAACTCCCTGCGCCTGGAGCTCCAGCCGCGCGGCATCGCCGTCACCGGACTCCACGTCGGCTACGTTGACACGGACCTGACGGCAGGCGTCGAGGCGCCCAAGTCCGACCCTCGAGAGGTCGCCGCGCTCGCCCTCGACGGCATCGAGACGGGCGCGTACGAGGTCCTCGCCGACGACATCTCACGGCAGGTCAAGGCGGGCCTCGCCGGAGACCTGGCCGACCTGTACGCCCAGCTGGCCAAGTAGCCCCTCTCACACACAAGGAGTCGGCGAGATGCCCGACCGCGAATCACGTCCCACGATCCACGTTCCGGGGACCACGAGCCACACCCTCGCCCCGCGCGCGGGACGTGGCGGCCGCGAGGGAACGCTGCGATATCTCAAGGCGGGCACCGGCGCTCCCCTGGTCCTGCTGCACACCGTGCGCACCCAGGCCGAACACTTCCGCTTCCTCATCCCGCTGATCGCGGACCACTACACCGTGTACGCCCTGGATCTGCCGGGGATGGGCTACTCCGAGATCGTGCCCGGCGCGTCGTACGACGAGCCGGCCATGCGCGCGGGCGTCGAGCGGCTCCTGACCGAACTCGACCTCCACGACGTGACGTTGGTGGGGGAGTCCATGGGGGCGGTGCTCGCCCTGACCACCGCGGCCGATCTCCCTGAGCGGGTCCGGCGCATCGTGGCGGTCAACGCCTACGACTTCCGCGGTGGGATCGCCCGGTCCTCTCTTCTCGCCCGTGTGGTGGTCAGCGGTGTCCTCGCACCGGGAGTGGGCCCGCTGATCGCCGGGGTGGAGCCCAAGCCCGCCCTCCGCAAGATCCTGCAGGGCGGCCTCGGCGACAAGAGCGCGCTGCGGGAGGAGTACCTGGACGAGCTCCTCCAGGTGGGCAGCCACCCCGGCTACCCGACCGTCGCCCGTGCCGTGTACCAGGCCCTTCCCAGCCTCATCGCCGCCCGCTCGCGCTACCCCGCGGTCAAGGCCCCCATCCACCTCGTCTACGGCGAGAAGGACTGGTCCCGCCCCTCGGACCGGCAAGCCAACAAGGAATTGCTGCCGGCCGCCGGCTTCACGCAGATCCCCAAGGCCGGCCACTTCATCGCTCTGGAACGGCCCGACGTGCTGGCCGACCTGTTGAACGCGGTGGCCTGACCCCCGGGACCACTGACCCGAGGACCACGCACGAGGAGAGCGACGGCTACGACACCGTACGGTGGGCCGCCGCTCTCCCCGGCTCCAGCGGTCCGGTCGGCATGATCGGAGGCAGCTACTCCGGCAACACCCAGTGGAGGGCGGCACTGTCGAAGCCGCCGGAGTTGCCCGAGCTCGGCTACGCGCCCCCGTCATCGGTCAGGCGGTGAGTGCCGTGCGCAGGGTGCCGGCCATCAGATCGATGGCTTCCTTCCCGGCCGGTACCGGGCCGGTGTGGGTGAAGTAGTGGTCGACGCCCTCGAAGCAACGGTGGGTGACCGGAACGCCGGCGGCTTCCAGGGCCTTGGCGTACGCATCGCCCTCGTCGCGCAGGCGGTCGTTCTCCGCGGTGATGACCAGGGCGGGCGGCAGCCCGGCGAGGTCGTCGGCCAGTCCGGGCGACACCAGCGGATGGGCGAGGTCGGCCGGATCGGGGACGTAGGCGGCGGTGAAGACCCGCATGAGCTGAGGGGTGAGCAGGGGCTTGATGATGGGTGACTGCTTGGTGGCCGGGTCGGCGAGCTGGTCGAGCGGTGCCGAGTCGATGATCTGGAGGCGGGGCGTGAAGGTGCCGCGGTCCCGAGCGGTCCGGCAGACCGCGGCGGTCAGGTTGGCCCCGGCGCTGTGTCCGCCCACGGCGAGTCGCGAACCGTCCCAGTCGTTGGCGGTGCCGTTCTCGGCCACCCAGGCGGTGACGTCGTACGCCTGGGTGACGGGTACGGGGTACGGCCGCTGCGGGGCGACGGCGTAGTCCACGTTGATCACCACGCAGCCGGCCGTGGCGGCTATGTAGCGGCAGATGTGGTCGTCCTGCTGGGAGCGGGCGATCACGAACCCGCCGCCGTGGAAGTTGACGTACACGGGGGCAGGGTCTGCGGCGGGGGCCGACGGGCGGTAGACGGTGCACGTCACCGGTCCGGCGCCGGTCTCCACCCGGATGGATTCCGTGCGCTTCGGGATGTCGGTGAAGCGCAGATCCTTGTGCACGCGGCTCATCATTCGGCCGAGCAGCAGCTGAACCCCTCTGGCCTGGATTCTGGGCCTGAATGACATGACGGGACCCCATCGCTACAAACTTAAAGTATCAGGATTCCTGATGATGGAGGCTCGTCGCTGATCACGCAAGGGGCAACCACGAGCCGACTGCCGAAGCGGCGAGCCTCGATCGATCCATCAACAGCGCAGGGCCCACTGACGCGACACCATCACTCGAACCGGGCGCGCCCGGGCGGGGTCAGCGGGGCGGTGCGGTGGTGCCCCGGACGACGAGGTGGGGGGCGATGATCTGTTCTCCGGCGGGGACCTGGTCGCCATCCAGACGCGCGACGGCCCGGGCGACGGCGAGTGAGGCGAGGCGCGGGATGTCCTGGCCGACGGTGGTGAGGTCGATGTGGGAGAGACGGGCCAGATGGCTGTCGTCGAAGCCGACGACGGAGATGTCACCAGGGACGGCGATGCCGCTGCGGAGGAAGATGTCGAGGACGCCGGTCGCGCAGCGGTCGTTGAAGGCCAGTACGGCGGTGGGGCGCGGGTGGGTGTCCGCAAGCGTCCGGGCGGCTTCGGCACCTTCCTCCTCGGTCAGCCCGCCGGGGAGGACGCGGATGTGGTCGGACAGGCCGTGGCGGTTCATGGCGGTGCGGTAGCCGCGGCGCCGGTCGGCCGCGCCCGGTGCCCGTCCGCCGTCGATGTGGGCGATGTCGCGGTGACCCAGTGCGACGAGGTGGTCCACCGCTTGGCGGGCGCCCTTGTCGTCGGCGGTCCGTACCACCTCCAGGCCCGGGACGGCCGGTCGCAGCCGACGGGCCACGGAGACGACCGGAAACTGCCCGGCTAGATCCGCCAGCCGTGCGGCGGGGGCCTGCGGGCCGAGCAGGATCAGCGCCTCGCAGCGATCGGCGAGCAGCGTCTCAACGGCGCGCTGCTCGCCGCGACCGGCGGTCACGGCGCTCAGCGCGATCTGGTACCCGGCCGGTTCGGCCGCCGCGTAGATGCCCTCCACCAGGTCGGTGTGGAACGGATGCTGGAGGCCGAACTGCACCCCGAGCAGCCGCGAACGGTGGCTGCGCAGCAGTCGCGCGCGGGCATCCGGGCGGTAACCGATCTCGCGTGCGGCCTCCTGGACGCGCTCGCGGGTGGCGGCGCTGGCGCCCTTCGCGCCGCGCATCACGATGGAGACCAGTGCCGTGGACACCCCTGCCCGTGCTGCCACGTCGGCGAGCGTCGGCCGCTTTCCGCCGGGGACCGCCGGGGTCGTCGGCACTGTGTTCTCCCTGGTCGAAGGGCGCATCCTGGGCCCCGATTGTAAAACGTTCTAGCCTCACGTGGGGGAGAGGAGCGGTGCCCCCGGCAGGCGAGGACACCGGAGGGATGGGGATCGCTGCCCAGGGGATATGCGGACTCGGCGTGCGGGGTGGCGAGATCCGTTTGACCGACGGCTTCCCCGCCATCGCGAACCGGGAACCGAGACTGACTATCCCGCCATCACCCGCGCTTGGCGGACCTGGGCGCGGAGGCCTGCGCTCAGCGTGATGCCGCCGGCGCCACGGTCGCGGGGCTTTCCCGGATCTCACCCACCCGGACGGTGCCGCGCGTGGTGGTCGAACCGATCGCGGCGAGTGCGATACCCAGCGCGGCCCGCGCGTCCTCGCCGGTCACCGACGGGGTGCGTTGGTCGCGGATGCTGTCGGTGAATTCGGCCAGTTCGGCGACGTAGGCGGCGCGGAAAAGATCCTGGTCGTACGTGACGCATTCGGCGGCGGCGCCGGCCGGGCCGTAGGCCGTGAGGTGGGTGCGGCGGAGGTCGCCCATCGTGATCATGCCGTTCGAGCCCTTGACCTCGCCGCGGACGTCATAGCCGTACACCGCCTGGAAGTTGGCCTCCGCGGTGGCGATGGCGCCGTTGTCGAACCGGATCGTCACCACGGCGGTGTCGAGCAGCCCCTGGTCCTTGAAGTCGGGCCGGACAAGCGCGTCGGCCATCGCGAACACCTCGACCGGCTCGCTCCCGGGGTTGAGGTAGCGCAGGGTGTCGAAGTCGTGGATGAGCGTCTCCAGGAAGACCGTCCACGGCGGGATGCGCGACGGGTCGTGCAGCTTGGGGTCGCGGGTGAGGGAGCGCAACAGCTGCGGGGTGCCGATGCCACCGGCGGTGATCTTCTCGTGGGCGGCGCGGAAGCCCGGGTCGAAGCGGCGGTTGAAGCCCACTTGGAGGGCCACGCCCGCGTCATGCGCTGCGGCGATGGCGCGGTCGGCCTCGTCCAGGGTGACGGCCATCGGCTTCTCGCAGAAGACTGACTTGTCCGCGCGCGCCGCCGCCTCGACCAGTGCGGCGTGGGTGCGGGCCGGCGTGACGATCACGACCGCCTCGATCTCCGGGTCGGCGAGCAGGTCGCCGATCTCGGTGTACGCCGTGGGGCAGTCGAGGCGCGCGGCCAGTTCCTTGGCGGCGCCGGGTGCGGGATCGGCGATGGCGGCCAGCCGCACGCCGGGCAGGCGGCGGGCCAGGGTCTCGGCGTGGAAGGAGCCCATGCGTCCGGCGCCGATGAGGCCGACCGCGAGGGACTGGGGCGAAGTCATGGGCACTTGCTCCGTGATCTGCGTAGACGCTGTGGTCGTGGTGCGTGACGGCGAGGCGGACGGATGTCCCGCGGCCGCCAGGTTTCAGAGGGTGAAGGCGGACCGGAAGCGCTCCAGCGCGGCCGCGCTGTCGCCGGAGGCCCATGCCTCCATGGCGACGGTGCCCTCGTAACCGATGTCGGCCAGCGTCCGGGCGATCGCCGGGTAGTTGATCTCGCCCGTTCCCGGTTCGCAGCGGCCCGGTACGTCCGCCACTTGGATCTCCCCGATGAGTCCTGCGCCATGCGCCTTGCGGACCAGTTCGATCAGGTTCCCCTCGCCGATCTGGGCGTGGTAGAGGTCCAGGTTCATGCGTAGCCCCGGCCGTTCCACGGCGGCGACCAGTGCGAGGGTGTCGGCGGCCTTCGCGAAGGGCACGCCGGGGTGGTCGACTGCGGTGTTGAGGTTCTCCAGCGTGAAGGTGACGCCCGCGTTCTCGCCGAGCGCGGCGATCCGGGTGAGGGTGCGCTGCGCAGCCATCCACATCGCGCCGGTGGGCTCCCCGGACACCGGCACCACGGGCAGCCCCTGGCCGTCCAGCCCGGTTCCGTGGAGGTTCAGCCGGGTGCAGCCCAGGTGCTGGGCGGCCTCGAGCGACTCCTCGGCCGTGCGCAGCAGTTCGGCGGCGCCGTCCTCATCGGTGAGGCTGCCGCTCACGTACCCCGTCATGGAGACGATGTCGGCGGGACTCCGGGCGAGGGCGTCGAGGTCGTGCTTCGTCCAGTCCCAGATCTCGACCTGGAAGCCGGCCTCGTGGAGACGCCGGGCGCGCTCCTCGATCGGCAGGTCGCGGAAGACCATCTCCGCGCAGACCGCCAGTGCGTACATCGCGGCTCTCCTCTCCCCGGAGGCGCCGGAGACTAGAACGTTCTATAGGCTACGAGCAGTACGCCAGCCGCCGCAGGGCTCTGTCAAGTGTCCGGGGGGAAGAGAGGGCTATAACGTTCCAGGAGTCTCACGCGGACATCCGCACCGCGCATCAAGAAGGTCCTGTGCCGGCGGTGCATGGTGCCGGCCAGCGAGAAGTGGGGCCCGGGCGCGTGGTCCGTCGACACGTGCTCCTGACGAGCCCGAGGCCGGAAACGTTCCTCAGGAATTCGGGGCGGTGACCGCGGCAGGAGGGGCAGGAGGGGTACTGGTGGGTTGCTGGCAGGCCGCGCACAGTTCGTGACGGCCCTCGGGGGTGACGACGGTGCCCCAGCCATTGCATCTCTCGCAGCCCCGGGCCGAGGCGACGTCCGGACGGGGGGCCGGGATCTCAGAGTGAGCACGGGGGATGTGAGTCATGGGGTGGAACCTCCCACCATGGGCGGCGAGCGATGGGCGCACTTCCACACTGCCAGCCCTTATGCCCGATATGTGTGCTATCGCGGGTCAGGGTTGAGTCAAGGATGCCCAAACGGCAGCGCCGCTCAGCGGTCCGGCCGGATGCCTCGAAAGCCCGGACCCGAACGGCTCAGGTCCGAGTCGACCCCGACATCAGCGGCTGTCCCCTCCAGCGGGCGGGGCCGGGGCGGTCTCGTGCACGGCCACGTAGACCGTGTGGACGGTGAGGATGCGCTCGATCTCGTCGATGACCGGGGCGAAGAACTGCTGTCGGTGGTCCGCGTCCGTCATCGAGGTGACCGCGAAATACATGCTGCCGAAACCGGCGAGGAGTGCGGCGTTGCGCAACATCGCGACCGGAAGAACGGGCGACAGGACGGACGTCTCGGGTTTCTCGCCGATCCACTGTTCCGCCGTCTCGGGCGTGACCACGAGCAGGCCGAGGGTGATGAAGAAGGCGAACAGGGCCAGGCCGACCACCGCCGCCTGTACGAGCTGCCGGCTGGCCAGCATCAGCAGCAGGTTGCGCTCCTGCCGTGCGGTCAGCGGCAACGCGGGCAGCTGACCGTCGGGCGTCAGGCGTTGGACCGGCACACCCTCCAAGGGTGTGCCCTGGCATGCCGCCGACAGTGTGGGCACGCTCAGATCCCGTTCGACGCGGCCGATCTCGTCGCGCAACCGGGCGGCGGCCGCGAGCACGGTGATCACACCGAACAGGACGACGACCAGCAGGACCCGCCACCACGCCAGATGGTTCATGGCCTGCCACAACTCGCCGGTGAAGAAGAGGAAAAGCGTCACGAAGAGCAGCGCGGGCAGCGCGCGGCCCAGCAGGTGCACGCTGTTGCGCAGGTCGAAGACCGAGTGCCGGACCGCCCGGCGCAGCAGGGTGCCAAAACCGTACGTCGTGCCCAGCAGCGTGGCCACGAAGACGGTGGCGAAGAAGATCACGAACCCCAGCAGGCCGACCACGCGGCCTCCCGGTGCGGTGACCGTTCCGTCGACGGCGAGCTGGAGGAGAGGCACCGCGACCGGCATCGCGGCGTAGGCGACGAGGACCGCGACAGCACTGGTGCGCGAGAAGCGAGGGAGTCGGCGGACGAAGGCGGTCACGACGCCCCATACGGCCAGTGTGGTCACGGCCACGCCGCCGAGGAGGAGCCACGCCTGCGAGCCTGCGGATCTCAGTGGGACGAGCCAGGCCAGGCCGGCCAGCGCCGCGAAGACGAGGGACGGCAGCATCCGGGGGAGTACGTGATCGACGAAGCCGTACCCCTCGATCATGGTGGGCGTGCCCTGCCGGACGAACCAGTGCTCGCTCCGGCGGACCACCGCTTGAGACGCTGTGAACGGCATCGCCGGTCGCCCCCTGACCGCTGCGTGACGGACCCTCTGAGCAGCAGAGCGACCGCACTCTACGTCAAGACGCGTGGCTGGTGAGAGGGGCATCGGTTCCGGCGCAGTGGAGTGACGCCGGACCGTGACCTGCTCCGGGTGGTGGGCAGAGGTCGCCTTGAACAAGGGAGAGGCACGGGGGCAGGCGGTCACGCTGCTGCCAGGGTGATCACGGATTCGACCCCGTGACCTCCGGCTCCTTCTCCGAGGCGGCCGGGGTCCTGATCCCGTCCACGGGCTCGGACCCACGCTCCGCCCCGGTCTGCGCAGTGCGGCCATGGCCCGGGAGCAAGAAGGCCACGGAGACCGCCCCCACTCCCAGGATCGCCGCGCCCACCAGGCTGGTGTGAGCCACTGCGTCCGCGAAGGACGAGCTGACGGCGTCCGCCATCTGCTGGGCCCCGTCGGCGAGTTGCCCGGCCTGCTCCTTGAGCTGCGCGGCCTGCTGCGGGTCGGTCGCCCGCGCCGCCTGCCCGGCGAGCCGCCGTGCCTGATCGCCGATCCCCTGGGCGACCCCGTACCCCGCGGCGACCGAGTCCTGCGCCTGGCTCAGCGCGTCGGCCGGGAGCTTGCTGCCGGCGGTTGCTTCCGACAGGTTCGAGGAGTACGAGGTCGACAGCAGCGAACCGAGTATGGCGATGCCGATCGCCCCGCCCAGCTCCTGCGAGGTGTCGTTGACCGCGCTGCCCACGCCCAGCTCTTCCTCAGGGAACGCACCCATGATCGCGTCCGTGCAGGGTGAGAGCGCCAGGCCGATCGCGAGCCCGAGTGCGAGGAGGGGCGCCACGAAATCGCCGTACGACGACGACTCGTCGATCTGGGTGAGCAGTGCGAGTGCCGTCGTGCCGCCGACCATGCCGGCGACGATCGTCGCCTTCATACCGATGCGCGGGGTGAGGTAGCCGGTCAGCGTGGAGCCGGCGAAGACCGCGCCGGCGAGCGGCAGCATGCGGATGCCGGTCTCCAACGCGTCGTACCGCAAGACGAATTGGAGGTGCTGCGTGAGGTAGTAGAAGGCGCCGAAGACCGCGAGGAGGAACAGGACGACGGCGATGTTGGCACCCGTGAACGCGCGGTTCGCGAAGCGGCGCGGATCGAGCAGGGGATGCGGGTGGTGCAGCTCCCAGAGGACGAACGCCACGAGCCCCACGACCCCGACGACCGTGCCCGTGACCGCCTTGGCGTCCCAGCCGTGCGGGGCCTCGATGAGCGTGAAGACCAGCGCGGCTATCCACACCACCGACAGCAGTCCGCCGGTGTAGTCGATCCGCGGGGTGTGCGCGGCCTTGGACGGCGGTACCAGGACGAAGGCGCCGACGACGGCGAGGACGATCACGGGAACGTTGATCAGGAAGGTGGACTGCCAGCCGGAGCTCTCCAGCAGCATGCCCGCGATCAGCGGCCCGGCGGCGATGGCGAAACCGGCGGTGCCCGCCCACAGGGTGATCGCCTTGGTCCGCTCGGCGCGCGGGAAGGTCGCGGCGAGCAGGGAGAGCGTGGCGGGCATGATGAGCGCCGCGCCGACACCCATCACGGCACGGGCCGCGATGACCCCCGCCGCGCTGTCGACGAGTGAACCCGCTATCGCTCCGCCGCCGAACAGGACGAGCCCGAGCACGAGCGCGCCGCGTCGGCTGTACTTGTCGCCGATCGCGGCGAACAGCAGCATCAGGGCGGCGTAAGGGACGGTGTAGCCGTCTATGACCCACTGCAGGTCCGTGCTGGACAGGCCGAGGTCCTGGGTCATGGAGGGAGCGGCGACCGTGAGGGCGGTGTTGGCCATCACGATCATCAGCAGGCTCAGACAGAGCACGAGCAGCGCCCACCAGCGCCGGGCGTAGGGCCGGTCCATCCTCTCGACCGGTTCGTTCATGAACACACGCATGGGAGGGCGGTCCTTCCGTAGAGGGGATCCGCGCGAATCCCCTCGCGGGCAGGGGCGGGTGCACGGAGCGACAAGGAATGCGGCGAGCTTCCGTTCACCAGACTTTATCACTCGACAAAGTCGAGAGATCGAGATCGTGGAGCGGTCAGGTCGACCGCCACACCCCCGCGGCCGCCGCTGGGAACGACACGGCCCCGCCCGCCGGTGCGGCGAGCGGGGCCGTGTCGTCCTGCGCGAGGGGGCGCGGCGCACCGCGCTCCCGCTGGAGCGAATGACCTGCGGGTGTGAAGGGATATTGAGGCGTCGTCAGTTCGAAGGTACGGACACCAGGTCCAGGCGACCGCCCGCCATCGCCAGCACGGCGGACACGAACGCTTGGAGGCAGGCGTGCTCGGCCTCCTCGTCGGGGTGCGAGAGATGCTGCATCGTGAGCCCGTCGAAGCCGGCGAGGAAGAAGCGCGCGATCGTTTCCGCGGGCTGGGCGAGAGACCGGCCGGTACGCTCGGCCGCCTCGGCCACCAGTCTCGCCGTCACCTCGGTCACGCTCCGGGTGTGACTCTCGAGGGCTTCGCTCAGAGCGGGGGAGCGGAGCGCGAACAGGGTCAGTTCCGAAAGGAGTTGATGGCTGGCGGGTTGCTCACGGACCGTCTGCCACAGGGCGGCGGCCAGCGTGCTGACTGTCTCCTCGAACCCCGCGCCGACCGGTGCGGCTCGCTCGACCTGCGCGATCAGATCCTGGGTGAGCTGCTCCATGACGGCTCGATACAGCTCCTCCTTCGTGCCGAAGGTGTAGTGCACCGTGGCCTGGGCCACTCCCAGCTCGGCGGCGATGGCACGAGTGCTTCCGGCCGCGACCCCTTCCCTCGCCATGTAGTCGATGGCCGCTTTGATCAGCTGAGGGCGGCGCTCGGCCGCGGGAACGTGAGCCATGCCCGCATCATAGCGACTGAGTCTCATGAACAAGTCGTTCGATGGAGTCGTGCGGGTGAGGGTGACTGCGCACAGGCGTGCCCTGGTTGCCCGGGGAGGTGGGCAACCAGGGCGAGGGTCGGTCGGTCAGGATTCCTTGACGGCCGTGCCCGTGATGGAGTCTCCGGACTTCTTGACGTGGTACATGAGCTTGGTGCCGCTGTAGAAGTGGAAGGTCAGTGTCACCTGTTCGCCGTCGCGCAGCGCTTTCAGGAAGTCGGGGGTCAGGATGATCGTGCCCTTCGGGTAGTCCGGGGAGAAGGCCATGTTGAACTCCTGGTACGGAGTCCAGTCGGTCTGGCCGGCGTTGCTGCCGTCGCCGTACCTGGCCTCCATGGTGGCCAGCGAGTCACCCTTGTACTGCGTGGGGATGGTGAAGGCGTCGATCTTGCCCGTGGTGTTCGACAGCACCGGGTCGTCGTAGGTGACGACCTCGATCCGCCAGGGCAGTCCGCGGGAGAACCGGGCCTCGAGCGTTACGTTGACCCCGTACTCGCGATCGCCCGACAGCCGGGTGAGTGCGCCGGCCGTGAGGACGAGCCGGGACCTCTCGAAGAGGGTGTAGTCCCGTCCCTCGACGAGTTTGGTCTTGCCGTGCCACAGGCCTCGGAACGTGGTGCCGTTCAGGTTCAGGGTGAGGTCCTTGGCCGTGATCGGCTCCTTCTTCTCCAGGAAGACCTTGTCGAAGGACGCCGTGCCCGAACGGGTCGTCCAGCTGGACTTGATCCACGCGAACAGCGCGGGGTCCGTCCACTTCTGGGTCTCCCGGTTCAGGTAGGCCCACGTTCCGGGGTCCCACAGCGCGGTGGTGACACCGACGAGCCGTGCCGTGTATCCGAAGTGCTCGAAGTACTTCAGCGCCTCGCCCCGTTCGACACGGGAGGGGTGGTTGTGGTCGGGGTAGCCGAGCAGGCCGTACTCACCGACGTAGACGGGGATGCCTCTGGCGACGAAGGTGTCGCGCATGCGGGCGAAGGCGTCGTTCAGGTCGTTCTGGGCGGCCGCGTCGTAGTGGGTGCCGCCCGCGACGTTCACGCTGAACGGGTACCAGCTGTAGTAGTGCACGGTGGCGACCAGCTGACGGTCGTTCAGCGACTTGATCGTGGTGTACAGGTCGTCCATGAGGTCCTGGGACGGGGTGCCGCCCTGCGTCGTCAGGACGAGCAGGCGGCCCTTGTTCCCGCCGCCCGAAGCGCGGACGATCTTGTGGAACGAGGTGTTCAGCTCGTCCATGAGCTGGGTCTTCTGCGCGGCCGTGGCCTTCTCGAAGCTCGGCTCGTTGACGCTCTCGAAGAGCAGGGTGCGCGGCTCGTCCCGGAACGCGGCGGAGATCTGGGTCCACAGGGCGTCGAACCGGGCGAGCACGTTGTCGTGGTCGGTGGAGATCTTCGAGATCCACTGCCACGAGTCGTGGTGCACGTTGAGCACGACGTAGAGGTTCTCGGCCTGCGCCCAGTCGACCACCTGCTTGACGCGGTTCATGTACGCGTCGTCGACGGCGTAGGGCGCGGTGGCGGACTGGTGGGCGCTCCAGGTCACCGGGATGCGGACACTGCGGAAACCCTGCGCCCGGATGGTCTTGAACAGCTCCCTGGTGGCCTTGGGGTTGCCCCAGGACGTCTCGTCCGGAATCGCGTCCAGGGTGTTGCCCAGGTTCCAACTGGGCTGCATCGCCGCCACGGCGTCCATGGCGCGGGCCGGAACCCTGACCGTGGAGCCTGCCTGCTGCTCCGTGCCGCCGGGCGCGGCGAGCGCGGTGCTGCCGGCCAGCCCGAGGGCGACGAACAGTGCCATGAGGAGACCGGCCAGGCGTCCGCGTCTGCGGTGGCGTGCGGGTTGCCGTATGTCCGTCACGTGTCATGCCTTTCGGTCGAGCGGTGGGAGGGGGACAGCGGGTTGGAGTGGCCCTTCTGTCACGCGCAGAGCTCTGACAGGGAGACGGTTTCCGCGCATCGTGAGCGGTGCGGAGGAGGGGCACGGTGGGGGCAGGCGGAGGCGGACCGAAGGCCGCCCAGCACGAGTCGATGCGCTTCGATGGGCGTTTAACGCTAACTTCGGGTTTCCCGCCCGACAAGTGGTCGGACGCAACTCTTTGTCTTCCGTGCCGCACCAGGTGATGGCTTGTCAGATCATCAGAGCTGCCTGGTGTTCAGGCAGTTGGGGCAGGCTGAAGGGCGGCGGAAAACCACCAACCGATTGACAGCCTGTCGGCTCCATGTCGCTTTCGAAGCGCTTCGACGACCGAGTCGCCGCGACACGCTTTCGAGTCCTCGCTCATCTTCCCAGGGGTGCAGAAACCGGCGTCCCGAACCGGCCGCCCCGCCCGTGAGTAGCGATGGGCCGCTCCTTCCCGACACCCGAGGAACGTCATGCCACTGACAGACATGCCACTCGACGAACTCGTCGACTACCGCCCGGAGTGCCGGGCCCCGGAGGACTTCGACGCCTTCTGGTCGCGAACCCGCGCGTCGAGGCGCGCCGCCACGGCCAGGCCGTCAAAGCCGAGGTGACCGCCGTCTTCGCCGCCAACGACCAGATGGCCGTCGGCGCCCTGCGCGAAGCGGGCCGCGACGTGCCCGGTGACGTCAGCCTCGTCGGGTACGACGACGTACCCGAGGCCGCCTACCTCTGGCCGCCGCTGACCACGGTCCGCCAGGACTTCGGCGCAGCGGGCAGCCGATCCCTCAGCCTGCTGGTGTCCCAGATGCGAGGAGCACCGCGCAACCCGGACGTCACCCTCATCGGCACTGAGCTCGTCGCCCGGGAAAGCTCCGCACCACGCCCGGCACCGGCTGAGTGGCCGCGCAGCGGGCTCGACACAGCGGCGAGCCGACGCCACACGACGGGCCGGCCGAGGTAGCACTGTTCGGTCAGTCCGCGCTCAGGGGAATCCGCAGCCGCACCCGGTAGCCGCCCTCCGCGGTCGGACCCGACTCCAGGGTGCCGTGCAGGATGTCGGCCCGTTCCCGCAGACCCACCAGGCCCTGCTGCGAACCGGGCAGGGGCAGGGACGGACGCGTGGGCGGGGTGTTGGTGACGGTCACTCCGACGTCGTCGCCGTTCTGCCACAGCTCGACTCGGGCCGTGGCCCCGGGGGCGTGCTTGCGGACGTTGGTCAGTGCCTCCTGGACCGTGCGGTAGAGAGCCCGTTGGGCCGGTGTGCCCACGGTGGGCGGGAGTTCACCCGTCAGCTGTGCGTGAGTGCCGCTCGACTCCACGAGTTTGTGCAGGTCGGCCAGGGTGGGCTGAGGAGTCAGCTCGGTGGCTTGGCCGCCGGAGGCGCGCAGCAGTGTGACCATGGTGCGCAGTTCGTCGAGTGTGGTGACACTCAGGGAACGGATCGTGCGGGCGGCCTCCTTGGCGCTCGGCTCCCGGGCGGCGACCTGCATGGCTCCGGCCTGTACGGCGATCAGGCTGACCTGGTGGGAGACCACGTCGTGCATCTCGCGGGCGAGCTGGGCGCGTTCGCGGGCGAGCACCGCCTGGGCGTGCAGGGCCCGCTCGTGCTCCCTGGCCTCCTCGATCTCGGTCAGCCGTCGCGCCAAGTCCCGGTGCGCCTGGAGGAGTTGCCCGAAGAGGACCGGAACGACAGCCGTCGCGAGGCTGTACACGAAGTCGACCAGCGTCATGGTCCGGCCGACCTCCGAGACGCTGGCCAGGGGCCACGGAACGCTGCTCGCCACGGCGGCCAGGGCGACGCACACCGCGAGGAGAGGACGGTTGCGGGAGCGTTCGGCCAGGGTGAACAGCGCCACGAGCGGGGCGACGGCGACCGGCTGCGTCAGCGCGATGGGCAGGGTGAGCAGGAAGACACCGAGCGGGAACCTGCGCCGGAAGGCCAGCGCGGCGCAGCCGAGCGTGGCCGGCGCGACGCCGGGACGCTCGTCGTCCCAGAGGTTCAGCAGCCATATGTCCGCGGCTGCCACCGCCACCAGGACGATGTCGACGACCGGCGCGGGCACACGCTCCCACAGGGCGCGTGCGCGGTTCATCGTCCGGCCTCCGGCTGCGGGCGCCGATCGAGCAGTCCGGCCCGCTGCGCCAGCAGCGCTGCCTGTACCCGGCTGGTCACCCGCAGCTTGGTGAGGATCGCGCTGACGTGGTCCTTGACCGTGCCGGCACCCAGGTGGATGCGCGCCCCGATGTCGGTGTTCGACAGGCCCTCCGCCACCAGGACGAGAACGTCGCGCTCACGCGCGGTGAGGAGCCGGACCCTGGCCGCCTCCTCATCGACGGCGGCCTCGGTGCGGGGATGGCTGTGCAGCAGGTTCCGCGATGCCTTGGGGGACAGCACGACACCGCCCGCGGCCAGGGTGCGCACCAGATGGGCGAGCTGCTCCGGCTCGGTGTCCTTGAGGAGGAAACCGGCCGCGCCGCAGTGCAGCGCGGTCAGGATGTACTCGTCGGCGTCGAACGTCGTCAGCATCGCCACCACCGGAGCGTCCGGCATCGTCCGCAGCTCACGCAGCACGGTCAGCCCGTCGACGTCCGGCATCCGGATGTCCAGCAGCACCACGTCCGGCCGCTCCCGGCGGACGGTCTCCACGGCGTCGCCCCCGCCCGCCGTCGCGACGACCTCGATGTCCTCGGACGCGCCCAGAATGAGCCCGAAGCCCGAGCGGACCAGTGCCTCGTCGTCCACCACCACTACCCGGATCACGCGCGCCCCGCCTCACCTTCATCCCTACCGTCGGACCCATGCCGCCTCGACCCTAAAGCCACGCAGAGCCCCGGCGGCCCGACGAGCGGCAGCTCCAGCCACACGGCGGGGTATCACCCTCCGGTCGGCAGGGACATCGCAGCCATCTGCCGGATACACCGTGATCGTCCCGGAACTCCAGCCTGAGCGGCATGACACACCACGCAGACTCTCCGCTGCTCCCGGCCGAGGCAGGGTCCCCTGCGCGCGAGCGAGGTGAGCCCTCGACCAGTGCGCCCGGCGCGGGCCGGCTGCTCGGGCTGGACCTGGCCCGGGGCCTGGCCGTCTTCGGCATGTACGCGGTCCATGTGGGCCCCACCCCGGGGCAGGACGGGGTCATCGGCTTCCTGATGGACCTGGCGCAAGGCCGCTCCTCCGCCCTGTTCGCCGTCCTGGCCGGCTTCGCGGTCGCCCTCATCACCGGGCGCCGCACACCGAAGACCGGGCGGGCCGGCCGCCAGGCCGTCACCAAGGTCGTCATCCGGGCCGTGATCCTCCTGGCCCTGGGCACCGCCCTGACCATGACCGGCACCCCGGTCGTGCCGATCCTCGCCTTCTACGGACTGTTCTTCCTGCTCGTGCTGCCGCTGTACCGGCTGGGCGCCAAGCCGCTGGCGGTGATCGCCGCGGGCTGGGCCCTGATCGGCCCGCAACTGCTGTACGTGCTGCGGCCGGTGGTCGGTGACCGCTCGTTCCCCACCCTCGGCCAGGCCGACGGCATCGTCTCGCTGCTCTTCACCGGCGGCTATCCGGCCCTGACCTGGGTCCCGTTCGTCCTCGCCGGCATGGCCGTCGCCCGCCTCGACCTGGCCGCCACCGCCGTACGCATACGCCTCGCCCTCACCGGAACCGCCCTCGCCGTCACCGGCTACGGCGGCTCCTGGCTGGCGCTTCACCTCGTGCCCGGTGCCGCCGAAGCCCTCCGGGAAACCGCAGGAGGTCCGGGCATGTCGTCCGCATCGTCCGGCAGCGAGGGCATCTTCGGCGCCACCCCCGCCGGCATGCTGGTCGCCTCCCCGCACAGCGAGGCGACCCTGTCCCTCGTGGGCAACACCGGTGTGGCGATCCTGGTCATCACCGCGTGCCTGGCGGCCATGGACGCCTTCCCCCGGCTGCGGGGCCTGGCCGGGCCCGTCATCGCGGTCGGCTCGATGTCGCTGACGGCGTACGTCTGCCACATCGTCGCCATCTGGCTCCTGGACACCGAGGAAGCGACCGTCCCGCCCCTGTACATCCTGCTCGGCTTCATCGCGTCCGTCACCGCCCTCGCCACCGTGTGGTCCCGCTTCTGCCGGCGGGGGCCGCTGGAATGGCTGATGGCCAGGGCGACCGGGATGGCCCGGCGCATTCCATGAGACCCATCCGCGTCCGACAGCCCGGGAGGCCGTCCGATGGTCATCGCGCGGGGATCAGGAGCTGGGTGGCCGCCAGCTGCGCGTACAGCCGGTCCTGGGACACCAGTTCCTCATGGGTGCCCACCGACCGGACCCGGCCGGCGTCCATGACCACGATCCGGTCGGCGCCCGTCACCGTGGACAGGCGGTGGGCCACCACCAGCACGGTGGTCTCACGGGCCACTTCCGCGACGACGTCCCGCAGCGTCAGTTCGTTGACGGCGTCGAGCTGAGAGGTCGCCTCGTCCAACAACAGCAGCCGGGGCCGCCGCAGCAGGGCACGGGCGATGGCGACGCGCTGCCGCTCGCCGCCCGACAGCTGCGAACCGCGGTGCCCGACCGGGGTGTCCAGGCCGTGGGGCAGGCGCTCGACGAGGGTGTCGAGCTTCGTCCGCGCCAGGACGTCACGGAGGTCGTCGTCCGTCGCGCGGGGCGCCGCGAAGACCAGGTTCTCGCGCAGCGTGCCGGCCAGCACAGGGGCGTCCTGCTCCACGTACCCGATGGCGGACCGCAGCTCGGCCAGGGACCAGTCCCGTACGTCCTTGCCGTCGACCAGGATGCGGCCGCCGGTGGCCTCGTGGAACCGTTCGATGAGCGCGAAGACCGTCGACTTGCCCGCTCCGGAGGGGCCCACGAAAGCCGTCATCCCGGTGCCCGGTACCTCGAAGCTCACCTGCTGGTGGATGTACGGCAGGCCCGGACGGTAGCGGAAGGACACGTCCTCGAAGCGGACCGACGCCGGACCGGGCACCGCTGCCCGCTGCCTGGGCACCGCGCCCGCCCGCCGGGCGGGCGGCTCCGTCGACAGGCGTTCCACCTGGGCGATCCGGGAGATCGCGGCCACCCCCTCCTGATAGTGGGACACGGCGTCGACCAGCTTCGACACCGGCTCGATCAGGTAGAAGAGGTACAGCAGGAAGGCGATGAGGGTGGACACGGGGATCTCCCCGGACGCCACCCGCGCCCCGCCCACCGCGAGCACGGCCAGGAACGCCAGCTGCACGGCGAGTTCGTCCGCCGAGCCGGCCACGGACTCCCACTTCGCGCTCTTCACGCCGTGCCGCCACGCCCGTTGTGCCGCCGCCTCCACCCGGGCGGTCTCCCGCTCCTCGGCACCGGACGCCTTCACCGTGCGGAACGCCCCGAAGACCCGCTCCAGCGCGACGGAGATCTCCCCGACCGCCTCCTGCGACCGCTCGGTGGCGCGGGCGATCATCGGCATCACCAGCGCAGAGGCCCCGCCGACCAGCACGATCACGCCGAGCGTCACACCCAGCAGCACGACGTCCAGGAACGCCATCACCACGATCGCCGCCACGAAGGCCACCGCGCCGGTGGCGGCGGAGACGACCGCCTGGGTGCTGACCGCCCGCAGCAGCGTGGTGTCCGAGGTGACCCGGGACATCAGGTCGCCCGGCGGGATCCGCTCCCACTCCGCGATCCGCAGCCGCAGCAACCGCCCCACAAGGGTGCGCCGCGCGGCCAGGACCACCGACTCCGCCGTCCGCTCCAGCACATACGCGCCGAACGCCTCGACGGCCGTGCCCAGCAGCACGAGCGCGGTGAGTGCGATCAGGATCCCGGCGATGATCCCACCGGTCGCGAGCCGGTCCACCAGTGCCTTGGTGGCCAGCGGCTGGAGCAGTCCTCCGGCGGCTCCGACGAGGGCGCACAGCAGGCCGAGTGCGACGGCCCGCCGGTGCGGCCGGACATAAGCCCACAGTGCCTTGACCGTCTCTCGGGCGGACAGGGACGGTTCATCCGTCGCCGGGGCGGATGCGGTGTTCACAACATGCCTTTCTTCTGCGGTCCGCCGGGCTGTCGCCCACGGTGTGTCATGCCTCCAGCCTGGAAGCGCGGCCGCCCCGCGCCCATCCGGCGACTGTCGGGTCCACCCCCGCCGATCGGCGGGGCCGTTACCGACGACTGCCGGATGGTCCGCCTCCTGATGTCCACGCGAGATTCTCCGTATGACAAAGTCGCAGCCGCTGCAGGAGACATCAGCTCCGCAGGAGAACTCGCCTCCGCAGCCCCGAACCCCACCCGAGTCCGCCGTGCCTGCCTCGCCGGGTCCCTCGATGGGACGCCTCGTCGGGGTGGACCTGGCTCGTGCGCTGGCGGTGTTCGGCATGTACGTCGTGCACATCGGCCCGCCGCTGTCGGCCACGGACGGCGTCGCCAGCTGGGTCCGCTACCTGGCGGACGGTCACTCGTCGGTCCTGTTCGCCACCCTCGCCGGGTTCTCGCTGATGCTGCTCGCCGGCCGCCGGGAGCCGAAGACCGGCCTGGCCGGCCGGCAGGCGAAGGCCAGGATCGCGATCCGCGCCGTGGTCCTGCTGGCGCTGGGCACCGCGATGGCGATGGAGTACGGGGGAGTGATCATCCTCGGCTTCTACGGGGTCTACTTCCTGCTGGCCCTGCCCCTGGTGCGACTGCGCGCCAGGACGCTCGCGATCACCGCGGCCACCCTCGCCCTCGTCACACCACAGCTGGCGTTCGCCCTCAACTCGCTGCTGACCGAGCCGGTCCAGCAGAGCGTCAGCGCCTACGACCCGCTCCACCGGGTCAGCGACGTGGGCGTGCTGGATCTGCTGCTCACCGGCTTCTACCCGACGATCACGTGGATGCCGTTCGTGATCGCCGGTATGGCGCTGGCCCGCCTCGACCTGTCCGCAGCCGTCGTCCAGCGGCGCGTGGCCGCGCTGGGCGCCGCCCTCACCGTGGCCGCGTACGGCATGTCCCTGCTGCTGGCCGGCAAGGACGCGTTGAGGAGCATGGCGGAAGACGGGCCGTCGTCCGGGGGCCCGGGGTCGTTGCCCCCCGACAGCGGGTCGTTCGAGCCCCAGGCATCGATGCTCTTGACGGCCGGGCCGCACAGCGGCACCACGTTCGACATCATCGGCAGCGTGGGAGTCGCGATCCTCGTGATCGTGGGCGCGACGGTGGCGATGGACCGCCTGCCACGACTGCGCCGCCTGGCCACACCGGTCATCGCCGTGGGCACCATGTCCCTGACGGCCTACGTCGGCCACTTCCTCGCACAGTCCATGCTGTCCATGCCCAGCGGGGAGAGCAGCCAGCAGTCCTGGGTGCCGCTGCTCCTGTTCGTCCTCGGGGCGATGGTGTTCGCCGCGATCTGGTCCCGTTTCTTCCGCCGCGGACCCCTGGAGTACCTGCTCCACGCCGCCACCAAGCCGGCGAAGCACATCCGATGACGCCCCCCTCAGCCCCGGTTGAGCAGGCCTGCTTCGATGACGGCCCGGCCGAAGCGGCTCGCGAGTTCGGCGAGTCGCTCACAGCCTGCGTCACCAAGGGCGGCGTAGGCGGGAAGGGCCAGGCGGTCGGTGCGGTCCTCGATGTGCCGGCGCAGGCTTACGCCTTCCGGGCTGAGGGAGTCGCCGTCCAGGAGGCCGCGCTCGCGCAGGTGTTCCCGGGTGGCGGCCCACTGCTCCTCGGGCCATCCACGGCTGGCCTTGAGGAAGTCCACGGGGACCTCACCGGTCGCGGCGTGCAGAATCAGCGCCTCCAGGCCTCCGACACCCTCGCTCAGCAGGCATGTGACATGGCCGTCTCCACGGAACTCCCGGAGCAGCGTCTGGGCGTGCCACAGTTGCAGCACCGGCTCCTCCGGCCACGGCAGTGCGGCATGCGCCGCGAACAACGGGCGCCCCTGCGGGTGTTCGCAGGCCGCCTCGGCAGCCCGGCGGGTCAGCGCCAGCACTTCGTCCAGGCCGGGCAACTCGTGGATCCCCGCGCGCCGCAGGGCTTCGCCCGCCGCGGCGTACCGCGCGTCCAGCACCTGCTGCGGCGTCGTCGCGTCCCAGGCCCCGTCGACCGCCTGCCGTACGACATGGGGGTTGAAGTTGTAGAAGGTCGAGATGACCAGCTCGGCGGATGCCCGGCCGAATGCGGCGCTCCTGGAGGTGAAGTACCCGGCGCGACCGCTCAGGCCGAGGTCCGCGTACCGTCGCCTTGCCTCGGGAACGAAGTAGATCATGCCGTGCACGGGCTCGAGACGGCGCCAGCTTGCGCGGGCAGTCTGCATCAGGTCACCTCTGTCTCGGGCGCAGCCTCGGGGGATCCAGCTCTTCGTACCGACTGGCCGGTACCCTTGCGGCAAGGTCGAGAAGTGTCAAGAGCGCGCATGCGCCACGCGTTTCAGCCGGGCGGGGCCGACAGGTGGATCAGGATGCCGCACACCTCGTCCACGACCTCCAGGGCCTCCGTCTCGTCCCCGCAGTCGCCCAGCTCGCGTGCCGCCCCGCCGATCACGGTGGTGAGCACTCTCACCCGGACCCGGCCGGCCCGTCGCTTCTCGTCCACCTTCAAAAGCCGGGCGTTGCGCCGTACCCACGCGCGGTCCCACTGGCGGCGCAGCGCGTCGAAGCCCGGGGGGCCGTCGTCCTCCACGAGGAGTCTGCCGAACCGGCGGTTGTCCCAGGCACCCTCCAGGTACGCCCTGGCTCCCGCCACGAACAGGGCGATGGGGTCGTCCACGCCACGGCCTCGCTCGGCGGCCAGCGTGGCCGCCGTCCGGCGCTCCTGTGCCTCCCGGAACTCCTCCCACAGAGCGAGGTAGAGCCCTCGCTTTCCGCCGTAGTGCTGGAAGAGGCTGCCCACCGGGATGCCGGAGCGCGCCGCGATCTCGGCGAGGCCGGCGTCGGCGTAACCGCGCTCGGTGAACACCTCCAGCGCGGCGTCCAGGAGCGCACTGCGGACCGTTCGGCTCTGCGCGCTGGGTGCCTCCTCGGTCCCCGCGGACTCCACGATGCCGCTCACTGGTGATCCCCGCCTTCCCCGGCCCCGTCGCGGATGGCGAGGGCGACCAGCAGTTCCAGGAGGTCGGCGATCCGGCGCGGATTGCGCCCCGTGCGTTCCTCGATCCGGCGCAACCGGTAGTGCGCCGTGTTGTGGTGTATCCGCAGCCGGTCGGCGGCCAGCCGCAGGTTGAGGTCGGCCTCCGCGAAGGCCCGTACGGTGGCCGCCAGCGTGTCACCGCGTCTGCGGTCCTCCTCCAGCAGCGCACGCACGCGGGGATCGACCAGCTGGCGGGCGAGGTCGTCGGCGCGCAGCGCCAGGTAGTCGAAGGGGGACAGGCGCGGCAGTGCCGCCACCCCGCCCCCGCTCGGCACCAGGTCGAGGGCGGCCCGTGCCTCGTCGTAGGCGCGCGGCAGTGCGCCGGCTCCCTCGGCGACCGTGCTGATGCCCATGGAGAGCATGGTCCCCTCGCGCGCGAGCCGCCGCTGCACCGCCTCGAAGTGGGTGCAGATGTCCTCCGCGTCCATGCCGGTGCGGACCACCGGCACGGCCACCACCTCGCCGTGGCGCACGACGACCAGGGTCCGGCCGGCCCAGGGCCCGGCGATGCCGATGGACGCGCTGGTCGCGTAGCCGTGCTCGGCCGAGGTGAGGTCGCCGGTGCGGGTGTCGCCGACGCACACCGCCACGACCGCCATCATCGGCGAGTGCGGCCCGATGCCGTACGCCTGCGCCGCGGCGAGCAGCGGACCGCGCGCCGGTGCCGCGCCGGCCAGCAGCTGGTCCAGGAGGTCCCGGCGCTCGCGGTCCGCGTCGGCGACCACGTGCTGCTGGTACTCGACATAGGCCTGCGCGGCATGGGTGCTGGCGAAGTCGACGTACCGCATCAGCGGTGTGACGAGGGACAGCGCGGCCTGCTGTGCCTCGGCGGACGTGCCCGCGCAGTCCAGCAGCACGTCCCACAGCACCTGCCGGCCGACCCGGAAGGCACTGATCCAGTCCTCGAGGGCGAACCCCGCGCGTGCTCTGCGCATGGCCGCCGCGCGGCTGAAGACCAGGTCCTCGGGGGCGATGTCCCGGTCGCCGGCCAGCGCCGCCAGCTGCATCCGGTAGTGGGTGAGGACCTGGTCCCGTACGTCGTCGAAGAACCGCTCGTCCTGCAGCGCGTACGACGGGATCTCCGTGCGCATCACCGCGACGGCGGAACTCGCCACGTCCTCGAGCCGGTCCTGGACGGCGTGCAGGATCCGGTGCCGCTCACGGCTGAGCGGGTCGGAAGGTGCGGGGGCGCCCAGGGCGGGGCCGCGTGACATGGCGCCGATCGTCGCCGCCCGCCTCGTGTCCCGTCAACAGGCTGGGCGGGCGACATGCCGCGGGCGCTGGGCGCGGCGCACAAGGCGGTGGCCACGAAGTTGGGTGCTCGTACCCAATGTGCGCCCGGAAGGCCCCCACCTACTGTGACGCTCGCCCACCCACCAGCACCTCGGAAGGGGCGTCACTCATGCTCGCGGTCGACGGTATCAGCGTGCGCTTCGGCGGGATCACGGCACTGGACGGTGTCGCGTTCACGGTCGAGCCGGGCACCGCCGTGGGGCTCATCGGACCGAACGGAGCCGGCAAGACCACCCTGTTCAACTGCCTCACCAGGCGCTGCACCCCCGATGCGGGGACGGTGCGGTTCGAGGACGAGGACCTGCTCGCCCTCCCGCCGCACTCCGTGGCCGGGCGGGGCATCGCCCGCACCTTCCAGAACCTGGGTCTGTTCCCGCTGCTCACGGTCCGGGAGAACGTCATGGTCGGCGCCCACAGCCGGGGGCGCACGGGACACCTCGCCGCGGCGCTCCGGCTGCCCCGCGTCCGGCGGGAGGAGAGGGAACTACGTGACCAGGCGGACGACTTGCTCCGGCGCCTAGGCCTGGCGGAGGTCGCCGACCACCCCGCCTCCGGGCTGCCGTTCGGCACCCTCAAACGCGTCGAACTCGCCCGGGCCCTCGCGGTACGCCCCCGGCTGCTGTTGCTCGACGAACCCGTCAACGGGCTCAGCCACGGCGAGGTCGGCCACTTCGCGGATCTGGTCCGGTCGGTGCGTCAGGACTTCGACCTCACGCTGGTGGTGGTCGAACACCACATGGGCTTCGTGATGGGCCTGTGCGACAAGGTGGTCTGCCTCGACTTCGGGCGCAAGATCGCCGAGGGCTCGCCGGAAGAGATCCAGCGGGACCCGGCGGTCATCGAGGCGTACCTGGGGGTGGCGGCATGACGGAACCCGCCACCGACAGCACCGAGGCCGGACAGGCGCATGCGGAGCCGGACTTCCTGAAGGGCACCGGCCTGCATGCCGGATACGGCCAGGCCCGCGTGCTCCAGGGGCTCGACTTCTTCGTCGCACGCGGCGAGGTGTGCGCGATCCTCGGGCCCAACGGCGCGGGCAAGACGACAACGCTGCGGGCCCTGTGCGGCATGGTCCGTGGCCGCGGCTCGGTGACGTTGAACGGCACGGAACTCCTGGGGCGCTCCCCCGAGCAGACCGCCCGTCTCGGCGTGGCGCACGTACCCGAGGGCCGGGGCACCTTCAACGACCTGACCGTCGAGGAGAACCTGCGCATCGGCGCCCACGTGCGCACCGGGCGGTGGCGGCGGGGCCGCGCCGAACGCGGGGCCGTGGCGGCCGACCTGGAACGGATCTACGGCTACTTCCCCAGACTGCGCCAGCGGTCCCGCCAGGCCGCCGGCAGTCTCAGCGGCGGCGAGCAGCAGATGCTCGCCATCGGCAGGGCGCTGATGCTGCGGCCCGCCCTGCTGCTCCTGGACGAGCCGTCGCTGGGGCTCGCGCCGCTGGTCACGCGGGAGCTGTTCGAGATCGTCCGTGCCGTCAACGAGGAGGAACGCACCACCGTGGTCGTCGTCGAACAGAACGCCCAGCTCGCGCTGGACGTGGCGCACCGGGCGCACGTACTGGAGGCCGGCCGCCTGGTGCTGTCCGGACCGTCCCGGGAGATCCGCGAGGACGGGCAGGTCGCCGAGGTGTACCTCGGTGTCTCCGTCCGCTCCGGAAAGGACGGGGGAGCGCCGTGACCGAACTGCTCCAGCAAGTGGTGGAAGGGGTCGGCTCCGGCGCGGTCTATGCCAGCCTGGCGCTGGCCCTGGTGCTGATCCACCGGTTCACCGGGATCGTGAACTTCGCGCAGGGCGAGCTCGCCATGATCTCCACGTACGTGGCGTGGCAGCTCGTGGCGTCCGGGATGTCCTTCTGGCTCGCGCTGCCGGTCACCCTGGCGGTGTCCTTCGCCGGGGGCATGCTGGTCGAGCGCATCGTCATCCGTCCCGTGCGCAGCGCGCCCGAGCTGACGATGGTCATCGTCACGGTGGGCCTGTTCATCTTCGTCAACGCGATGGCCGGTCTGATCTGGTCGTTCACCGTGAAGGACTTCCCGCAGCCGTTCCCCGACGGCGGGATCGACCTGGCCGGGGTACGCGTGGACTGGTCGACGCTCGGGATCATCGCGGTCGTCGCCGCCGTGATGGGGCTGCTGTACCTGCTGTTCCAGCACACCTCCAGCGGCCTGGTGATGCGGGCGGTCGCCTGCAACCCCGCCTCCGCCCGGCTGTCGGGCATCAGGGTGGGCCGCGTGCTGATGCTCGGCTGGGGGCTGGCCGCGACGGTCGGCTCCGTGTCGGGCGTGCTGGTCGCGCCGCTGCTGTTCCTCGAGCCCAACATGATGGGTGGGGTGCTGATCTACGCGTTCGCCGCGGCCACGCTCGGGGGCTTCGACAGCCCGGTCGGCGCGGTCGTCGGCGGCCTGTGCGTGGGCGTCGCCGAGACGCTGGCCGGGGCGTACGTGGACGTGGTCGGTGCCGATCTGAAGGTGGGCGTACCCCTCGTGATCATCCTGGCGGTGCTGCTGGTGCGGCCCCAGGGCCTGTTCGGACGGGCGGCGGTGGAGCGCGCATGAGCACGATCACCGCACCACCCGGCACCGACCGCGCCCGGCGGCTGCGTGCCGCGCTCACCGCGCTGCTCGTGGCGGCCGTCGCCGTCGGCGCACCGTTCTACTTCGCCCCCTTCCAGGTCTTCCAGCTGACCATGGTGCTGCTGTACGCAGTGGCGCTGGCCGGACTGAACCTGCTGGTCGGCTTCGGCGGGCAGATCTCGCTCGGGCACGGCGCCTTCTTCGCGGCCGGGGCCTACACGGCGGCGGTCATGCTCGACCGGTACGACACCGGTCACCTGGCCACGCTGCCGGTCGCGGCCGCCGGATGCTTCCTGCTGGGCCTCGGTTTCGGGGTGCCCGCCCTGCGGCTGCGCGGACTGTACCTGGCCCTGGTCACCCTCGCGTTCGCGGTGTTCCTGCCGCCGTTGCTCAAGCGGCTCGAACCGGTCACGGGCGGCTCGATGGGCCTGACCGTGGACAAGATGCAGCCGCCCGTGTGGAGCGGGCTGGCCGAGGACCAGTGGACCTACTTCGTCGTCCTCACCGTCACCGCGGTGGCCCTGCTGCTCGCCCGCAACCTGCTGCGGTCCCGCATCGGCCGGGCACTGCTGGCCGTACGGGACAACGAGAGCGCCGCGGAGGTCATGGGCGTACGGCTGTCGCTGCACAAGACGCTCGCCTTCGCGTGGAGCGCGCTGTTCGCGGGTGTCTCCGGGTGCGTCTACACCTGGGTGATCGGCTTCGTCTCACCCGACTCGTTCAGCTTCGTCCTGTCCATCACCCTGCTGGCCGGCCTGGTGGTCGGAGGGCTCGCCTCGCTGTACGGACCGCTGCTGGGGGCGGCCTTCGTGATGTACGTGCCGAGCGTGGCCCAGGACATCAGCGAGGCGGCCCCCGGTGTGGTGTTCGGCCTGCTGATCATCGCGGTGATGTTCGTGGCGCCGACGGGACTGGCCGGTCTGGCGGGCCGTGTCCGGGGCACCGCCGCCCGTCGGCTCACCCGCACGGCCACCCCCGCCGCCGACGACGACCGGACGTCCGACTCCGATCCCTCCCCGTCTCCCACCCCGGCGGATTCCGCCCCTGCCGATGCCGAACCCGTGGGCGCACCGCCCCGCACGGAAAAGGAATGAATCACATGCCCAAGACGACCACTGTGCGTGCGGCCGCAGCCGCGGCCGCGTCCGCCGCCCTGCTCCTGGCCACTGCCTGCACCAGCCAGCGCGGGCAGGACGACAAGGACGCCGCCGCCGACGGCGCGTGCCGGGGCCAGCAGACCACCGGCATCACCGACAAGAGCATCAAGCTGGGCGGCATCTACCCGCTGTCGGGGCCGGCCTCCGCGTACGGCACGATCAGCAAGGGCATCAGCGCCTACTTCAAGCACGTCAACGACAAGGGCGGCATCGACGGCCGCACGGTCGAGTTCATCGTCCGCGACGACGGCTACCAGCCGCCCAAGGCGGTCGAGGAGGCCCGCAGACTCGTCGAGCAGGAGAAGGTCTTCGCCGTCTTCCAGACCCTGGGCACCCCGTCCACGGCCGCCGTGTGGGACTACCTCGACAAGCGGAAGGTGCCGCAGCCTTTCGTCGCCACCGGCGCCTCCGTCTGGGGCACGGACGACAAGCACCCCTGGACCACCGGCTGGCAGCCCAACTACATCGCCGAGGCACGCGTGTACGCCAAATACCTCAAGGAGGAGAAGCCGAAGGCCAAGGTCGCCGTCCTCTACCAGAACGACGACTTCGGCAAGGACCTGCTCGGCGGGTTCGAGAAGGCCGTCGCCGGCAGCGGCATCAAGGTGGTCGCCGAGGAGAGCTACGAGGTCACCGACCCCTCCGTCTCGGCACAGATGACGAGCCTCGCCCGGTCCAGGGCGGATGTCCTGCTCGACGTCACCACGCCGAAGTTCGGCAGCCAGGCCCTCGCCGCCGATGCCAAGAACACCAAGTGGAACCCGCTGCACATCGTCAACAACGTGTCCTCGTCCGCCAGCGTGCTGAAGCCGGTCGGGTTCAAGAACGTCCAGGGCGTGGTCTCGGCGACCTACTTCAAGGACCCCGCCGACCCGCAGTGGGCGGACGACGCGGAGATGAAGACGTACCGGGAAGCGCTGCGCGAGCACGCGCCCGGTTCCGACCCCGCCAACCAGTTCAACGCCTACGGCTGGGCCGCCGCCTCCAGCCTGCACAAGGCCCTGGACGCGATGAAGTGCCCGACCAGGGAGGGGCTGCGGGACGCGGTGCGCAACCTCAAGGACGTCAAGGTGGACATGCTGCTCCCCGGTGTCACCCTCGCCACCGGGCCCGATGACGCCTTCCCGATCGAGACGATGCAGCTGATGCGGTTCGAGGGCGAACGGTGGCAGCTGTTCGGCAAGCCGGTGGACACCCGGAAGGAGTTCGGCCCGCTGGCGAAGTGAGCGGCTTTCAATAGGCTGACAAAGTCAGCAGGAGACATCGGCGACCGAGTACACGGTGGTGTTCCAGCGGTGGAGAAGCCGATGACGGAGCTCAGCGAAAGCCACGACGACCCGTTCGCCCCGCACCTCGCCGCCCTGGCGGTGCTCGACGACCGGGGCGTCGTGGCCGGATGGAGCCGGCGGGCTCAGGAGCTGCTCGGCCATCCGGACACAGCCGTGATCGGTCGTCCGGCGTTCGAAATCCTCGTCGATCCTGGTGACCTGCCGGCGGTCGCCGAGGCCGCGGCGAAGTGCAGGAGGGCCGGGGGCTGGTTCGGGGTGCTCACACTGCGCCACCGCGACGGGCAGCTCGTGGAGCTGGGGATCCGAGCCCACGAGCTGTCACGCGGTGGCGGGGGCCGTGAGTGGTTTCTCGCGGGGGCACCCGCGGGTGACGTCCTCGAATGGCAGAGGGACCGCGCGGTTCTCGACGGGTTGTACCGCCAGTGCCCGATCGGTTTGGTCATCCACGGCCCCGACCAGAGGATCCTCCGGGTCAACCGGGCCATCGAACGGTTCAGCGGCGTCCCGGCAGCGGACTTCCGGGGGCTGTCCACCGGACGGCTGCTCCTCGCCGACGACGCGCGCAAGGCCGTGGACCGTGTGCGCCAGGTGATGCAGACCGGAAGACCCCTGGTCTATTCCGAGCAGTTCGTCCGCCTGGAGCAGGACCCGGCACGAGAGCGGGTCGCGTTGGTCTCGTCCTTCCGGATGGAGGATCCCTCCGGCCGCGTACTGGGTGTGGCCGAGATGATCGAGGACATCACCGAACGCCACCGGGCCCAGCGCCGGCTCGCGCTGCTCGACCAGGTGGGCAGCCGTATCGGAACCACGCTCGACGTGGCCGAGACCGCCCGGGAACTGGCGGAAGTGATGGTGCCTCACCTCGCCGACCACGCGTCGGTGGACCTGCTTCAGGCGGTGACGCGCGGTGAGGAGCCGACGCGCGCCGTGGCAGGGCCCGTGGTCCGGCTGGGCACCTGCAGCGTCGGTGCCCAGCAACCCGGTCCGCCCCACCCCGAGGGCGAGCCCGTGGAGTTCGGGCCCGGCACACCGCAGGCCGGATGCCTGGCCCAGGGACGGCCCGTCCTGGAGCCGGTTCTCCCGCCCGACTGGGTCTCGGCGGCCGGCCGTCAGGGGGCGCAGGCTCCGGACCTGGGCGCCCACTCCCTGATCGTGGTACCTCTTGCGGCGCGTGGCCTGGTGCTCGGAGTGATGACCCTGTGGCGCTCCCGCCGCCCCGATGCCTTCGAGACGGACGACCTCACCCTCGCCCAGGAACTCGCCTCGCGGGCCGCCGTCGCCATCGACAACGCCCGGCGCTTCACCCAGCAGCAGCAGACCGCGTTCGCACTGCAGAGCAGCCTGCTGCCGCGGGCGGTACCGGACCAGTCGGCCGTCGAGGTGGCCCTGCGGTACCTGCCGGCCGGCGCGGGCCCGGGGCTGGGCGGCGACTGGTTCGACGTCATTCCCCTGTCCGGGGCCCGGGTCGCCCTCGTCGTCGGCGACGTGGTGGGACGCGGCATCCACGCCGCCGCCACCATGGGCCGGCTGCGTACCGCCGTCCATACGCTCGCCAGCCTCGACCTGGAACCGGACGAGGTCCTCTCCCGCCTGGACGACCTGGTCAACCTGCTGGCGGCCGAACAGGAAGCTGTCGGCGAGCGGCCCCTGGGGGAGCAGGTCGTCGGTGCCACGTGCCTGTACGCCGTGTACGACCCGGTGTCCGGACGCTGCTCCCTGGCCCGCGCCGGTCATCCGCCGCCGGCGGTGACCGCTCCGGACGGGCAGGTGGCTCTGCTCGACCTGCCCGCCGGCCCACCCCTCGGCCTGGGCGGCCTGCCGTTCGAGGCCCGGGACATCGAACTGGCCGAGGGAAGCCTGCTCAGCCTCTACACCAACGGAATCATCGGCCAGCGTCACATGGACGCCGACGTCGGCCTGAGGAAGCTGTGTGCGGCGCTGGCCCGCCCCGCGGGCGCGCTGGAGCGCACCTGCCAATCGGTGGTCGACGCGCTGGTGCCCTCGCGCCCCAGCGACGACGTCGTCCTGCTGATCGCCCGCACCCGTGTGCTGCCACCGGACAGTGTCGCCTCCTGGCAACTGCCGCCGGAGCCCGCCAGCGCAGGCCGGGCCCGGGCGTTGGCCTCGGCCAAGCTGACCGAGTGGGGTCTGGAGCACTTGGCGTTCACCACCGAGTTGATCGCCAGCGAACTGGTCACCAACGTCTATCGCTACGCCGGCGGCCCCGCGACCCTACGGCTGATCCGTGAGCAGTGTCTGGTGTGCGAGGTCAGCGACACGAGCCACACCTCACCCCACCTGCGCCGCGCCCGTACGACCGACGAGGGCGGGCGCGGCCTGTTCCTGGTGGCCCAGATGACCGAACGCTGGGGCACCCGCTACACCCGCGACGGCAAGACCGTGTGGACCGAACAACCGCTGACCGGCACGCCCGTCTGACCGTCTGTCCTTTCTCGTGAACAGGGTCAGCCGGTGGGATCGAGGAGGATCTTGCGCACGCCGTCGGAGCGGTCCGCGAACAGTTCGTACGCCGCCGGACCTTCGGAGAGGGCGTAGCGGTGGGAGACGACCACCTCCGGCTTGATGCGGCCGGCACGGGTGAGGGCGAGCAGCGGAGGGAGTTCGTAGTGCACGGAGCACAGCCCGATGGCGAACTCCAGTTCCTTGACCTGCGCCAGCCCCATGTGGAACGGGAACGCCTTGCTCTGGCTCACCCCGATGACGCTGACCCGGCCTGCTTGCCGGACGGCCTTCAGGGCGAGCTCGATGGTGGCGTCCGAGCCCACGGCCTCCACCACGGCGTCCGGCCCCCGCCCGCCCGTCATCTCGCGAATGGCCGACCGTGTGTCCTCGCCCTCGACCGGCTCGACACCCAAGGTGGCGGCGAAGGCGCGGCGTTCCGCGACCAGGTCCGCGCCCAGCACCCGCGCGGCACCCATCGCGAAAGCACCCTGGGCGGCCATGAGGCCGACCGGGCCGAGGCCGACGACCAGGACCGTCTCCCCGGGCCGGATGCGGGCACGGCGGCAGCCGTACCAGGCCGTGGGGGCGTTGTCCGTCAGGACGACCGCGGCTTCGTCGGAGATGTCCTCGGGCAGGTGCACCAGGTTGACATCGGCGTACGGCACCGCGAGGGCCTGGGCCTGGCTGCCCTGAAGCTGCGGGCTCACCCCGTAGCAGAGTTCCGTGCTGGACTTGGCGCGCTCGCACCGGGCGGTGAATCCGGCCGCGCACGACCGGCATGCGGCACAGCCGACCGAGGCGGGCACCAGGACCCGGTCGCCGGGCTTGAACCGGGTGACCTGGTCGCCGGTGTCGGCCACCACGCCGACGCACTCGTGTCCCGGTGTGTAGCCCAGCTCCGGGCTGAACGGGGTGCCGTGGTAGATGTGCAGGTCGCTGCCGCAGATGCCGGCCGTGGTGACCTGGACGACCGCATCGGTGGGGCGGGTGACGGCAGGCTCGGGGACGTCCCCGTAGCGGATGTCGTGACGTCCGTGGTAGCTCAGTGCTTTCACCGGATTCCTCCCTCCCTTCGCCCGGTCAGTCCGCGATCTTCAGCACGAGCTTGCCGTGGTTCTCACCACGGAAGAGCCGCATCAGGGTGTCGGGGAAGGCCGCCACGCCGCCGGACACCACGTCCTCCAGGGACTTCAGCCGGCCCTCTGCCCGCCATGCGGCCAGTTGAGCGACGCCTTCGGCGTACCGGTCGGCGTAGTCGAACACCACCATGCCCGTCATGGAGGCGCGGTTCACCAACAGCGACAGGTAGTTGGCGGGGCCTTGCGGTGTCGTGCTGTTGTACTGGGAGATCGCGCCGCACACGACGATCCGGGCACCGCGCGCCAGCCGCAGCAGCACGGCGTCCAGCACCTCACCGCCGACGTTGTCGAAGTACACGTCGACGCCGCCGGGGGCGTGTTCGCGCAGCGCCTTGCGGACGTCCTCCTTCTGGTAGTCGATCGCGGCGTCGAAGCCGAACTCGTCGACCACCAGGCGGCACTTGGCCTCGCCACCGGCGATGCCGATGACCCGGCAGCCCAGGATCTTGGCGATCTGCCCGACGACACTGCCGACCGCCCCCGCCGCTCCGGAGACGACGACGGTCTGACCGGGCTCGGGGCGCCCGATGTCGATCAGTCCGAAGTAGGCCGTCAGACCCGACATGCCGAGAGCCCCGAGATACGTCGGCAGAGGGGCGGCCTCCGGGTCGACCTTGGTCACGTCGCGGCCGTCCGAGACGCAGTACTCCTGCACGCCGAACGACCCCGACACATGGTCGCCGACCGCGAACCCGGAATGCCGGGAGGCGATCACCCTCCCCACCGCGCCGGCGCGCATCACCTCGCCGATCTCCACCGGACGGATGTAGGACCGCCCGGCGTTCATCCAGCCGCGCATCGCCGGGTCGATCGACAGGCAGAGCACCTGCACCAGGAATTCCCCGTCGCCCGGCTCCCCGGCCGGCTCCTCGACGTGGTCCCAGTCGGTGGGCCGCGGCTCGCCCACGGGGCGTGCGGCCAGACGCACCTGGTGGTTGATTCTGCTCATCTCCGGCGGCTCCTTCGACGGTCGCATGGGCCTTACATACCGGCTGGTCGGTACGAGCGGTGAGCGTACGGTGCTGTCCCGTCGGAGGCAAGAGGGGGCCGGTGCGGCGTACGGGGCCGGTCGGCAAAGGGTCAGAGCGCGGTGCCCGTCTCCTCGGCCAACGTCCGCAGCAGGAGGTCCTGGAACGCCTCGTCGTGGACGGCACGGTGCGGTTGCAGCCGCTCGCCGTGGTACCAGTAGCCGCCGCTCGTCAGGGCCTGAGGTGCGTCGCCGGAGGCGAGCCACTCCTGTGTCCGATGGCCCAGCTCCAGATCATCCGGTGCGCCCGGTCCGCCCATCTTCGTCGGTACCCAGCCCGGATCGACCGCATTGCTCAACACTTCTGGGCGCAGGCGGGCCACCGCGGCGGCGAGCGTCGTGACGAACAGCTTGCTGTCGGCGTACGAGCCCGCGCTCCTGCCCCGCCAGTCGACACCGTCGAGCGAGGGACGCCCGCCGAAGTGCGAGCTGCTGCTGAGGTACACCAGCCGGCGCGGTCCGCGCAGCAGGGCCGTGAGCAGGTAGGGCGCGATGATGTTGACCGGCATGACCGCCGGTCCGCTCCACACGCCGGCGTTGTGGATGACGGCGTCGAGCGGCTCGGCGTCGTTCAGCTCCGTGGCGACGCGCCGTACGGCGTCCTGCTCCGCGAAGTCGCCCACGACGAGGTGGGCCCCACGGTCGACCAGCGTGTCGAGTCCCGCCACGCGCTGCTGGTTCCGGGCGTGCACCACCACCTCGTGTCCCGCGGACAACAGCGCATCGGCCGCGGCACGTCCCAGGCCGTCCGCGGAGCCGGTCACCAGGATCCGGCTCACGATCGCACCATCCCTTCGACAAGACGCATGACTGGTTCCCGCATCATGACTGGTTCCCGCATGGGGAGGGTGTGCCTTCCGTGGTGCTCAGGCCGAGAAGACCTGCTTGGCGACCGTGACCGCCGTCATGGCCTTGGGCCAGCCGGCGTAGAAGGCGAGGTGGGTGATGGCCTCGATCAGCTCGGTCTCGGTGACGCCGTTCTCCTTGGCTCGCCCGAGGTGGAAGCGCAGCTGGTCGGCGTCGCCGCCCGCGACGAGGACGGCCACGGTGATCAGACTGCGATCGCGGGCGGCCAGTCCGGTGCGATTCCACACGTCCTCGAACAGGACGTCGTCGGTCAGCTCGGCGAGCTTCGGAGCGAAGTCGCCGACCGTGCGGCGCCCGCCGCCGATCTGCCGGGGCTGGGTGGTCATCGGAAGTCCTTTCGCCGGTCCGCGGAGCACAGCCGGGGGAACGGGTGCTGCATGGCGGACCGTTGGGTGGTCAGCGGCTGCGGGGGCGGTGGTACTGCTCGTCGGTGACCGGCTCGTTCCAGGTGGTTTCCTCGCTGCCGTCGCCCGTGCCCTCCCACAGGGCGATGTGCTCCATGAAGCGACCGGGGGTGGCGCCGTGCCAGTGCTCCTCGTTCGGGGGACAGGTGACCGTCTCGCCGGGGTGCGCTTCGAGGACGGTGCCGTCGCGGGTGCCGATCAGGGCGGTGCCGGAGACGACGTGCAGGGTCTGGCCCAGCACGTGCGCGTGCCAGTGGGTACGGGCGCCCGGGGAGAAGCGGACCAGGTTGGCACGCATCCGGGACGGCTCCTTGCCCGCGTAGAGCACGTCGAACCAGACGTCGCCGGTGAACCAGTCCGCGGGGGCCTTGACGGTGTCCTGCTGCTTGACGAATTCCACGGGGTCTCCCAGATGCAGGGGATGGGGGGACGGATTCAGGCGGCGCCGGCATCCCCGGCAGCCGCCGAGATCGAGGAAACCGCAGCTCAATGACGTTGAGAAGGGTCTGTCGTTACCGGTACTGACAGAACCCCCCACGCCTGAGCCGTCCGGCTTAGCCTGGACGGCGTGAGTACCCGGAGCGACATCCGCGAGTTCCTGGCCTCCCGCCGCGCCAGGATCACCCCCCAGCAGGCCGGCCTGCCCGCATACGGCGGCAACCGGCGCGTGCCGGGCCTGCGCCGCGAAGAGGTCGCCATGCTCGCCGGCGTCAGCGTCGACTACTACGTCCGTCTGGAGCGAGGGAACCTCGCGGGTGCCTCGGAGGAAGTCCTCGACGCCGTCGCGCATGCTCTCCAGCTCGACGACGCCGAACGCGCCCACCTCTACGACCTGGCCCGCGCCGCCGCCAAACGCCCCACCCGGCGGGGCCGTGCCGGTGGTCCGCTGCCCGACAGCGTCCTGCGCGTCCTGCACTCCATGACCGACTCCCCGGCCTTCATCCGCAACGGCCGCCTGGACATCCTCGCCGCCAACCGCCTCGGCCGCGCCCTGTACTCCCCGCTCTTCCCCGACCCCACCACCGCGACGGCCAACATCGCCCGATTCCAGTTCCTCGATCCCAACGGCCGCGACTTCTTTCCCGACTGGGACCAGTCGGTGAACACCACCGTCGCCCTGCTGCGCACCGAGGCCGGCCGCGCTCCGCACGACAGCGGGCTGACCGGACTCATCGGCGAACTCGTCACCCGCAGCGAGGAGTTCCGCGTCGCCTGGGCCAAGCACAACGTGCGCCTGCACCACACCGGTCGCAAGTCCTTCCGGCACCCGGCCGTCGGCGTCCTCACCCTCGACTTCGACGCCATGAATCTGCCGGCCCAGCCCGGCCTGACCCTCACCGCGTACAGTGCCGCCCCCGGCACACCCGAGCAGGACGCCCTGCAACTCCTTGCCGCCTGGGCCGCCACCGAGCACACCGAGTCCACCCGACCCCCCTCCGGCCACCAGGGCCGGTAACCCCTCCGTCCGGGGCACCGGTTCGACCTCCGATGGCTTACGGTGAGCTGGGCGGAGTGGACGGGGCATGCGGCTACGTGTCGCCGGCCGGCGGACAAGGCAGGAAGTAAGCGTGACGTCACAGCGCGCTGCTCCTGTGCTGCCTCGGCGAACTCTCCAGCCTGGGACTGCAGATGGCCGTCATGGTCCTCGCCCTGATCCCCGTCGTGGTGGCCTCCCCGTTCGTCCAGCGGCACTTCAAGAAGGGGATGCTCACGGGAGCCATCAAGGGCTGACGGCAGTGGGGCGACGGCGAGTCCGGCCACCACCGGCATGGGCCCCGCACGAGCAGCGGGGCCCACGTCGTCAGCGGATCACCTCGCCGTGACCGATCCGCCCAGCGCGTTGAGCGTTGCCTGGTAGGCCGGTTTCTTGTTGCCGTTGCGGTCGAACAGCAACGGGTTCTCCCCGCTGCGCCAGGAGTCGCTGTCCCGGATGCCCCAGACGGTGATGCCGGTGCAGCGCCGCACGTTCATGCAGGCCCGCACCGTGTTCGCGTACGCGTTCGGCGACGCCTGCGCGATGTCCAGCTCGGTGATCTGGACGTCCACGCCGAGCGAGGCGAAGTTCGACAGCGTCGTCTGGAAGCTGCCGGGGGGACCGCCCGCGCCGAAGTGCGCCTGGAGACCGACGCAGTCGATGGGCACGCCGCGGGCCTTGAAGTCGCGGACCATGCGGTAGACGCCCTGGGTCTTGGCGTCGTTCCAGTTCTCGATGCTGTAGTCGTTGTAGCAGAGCTTGGCCGCCGGGTCGGCCGACCGCGCGGTGCGGAAGGCCTGCTCGAGGAAGCCGGTGCCCAGGACGTCCCGGAAGACCGAGCCGCGCAGCTGGCCGCTGCCGCCGTCGGCGAAGGCCTCGTTGACCACGTCCCAGGAGTGGATCCGGCCCTTGTAGCGGTTCATCACCGTGGTGATGTGGTTGTTCATCACGCCGCGCAGCGTGTTCGCGTCCCTGATGCCCTTGACCCAGTCGGGCAGCTGGGAGTGCCACACCAGCGTGTGGCCCCGCACGCGCTGACCGCGGGCCGACGCGCCGTTCACGATCTGGTCGGCGGCGCCGAAGGTGAACTGTCCGCGGGACCGCTCGGTCGCGTCCCACTTCATCTCGTTCTCGGCCGTGACCGAGTTGAACTCGCGGCCCAGGATGCCGGTGTACGTGCCGTCGCCGAGCCGTCCGGCGGCCACGGCCGTCCCGAAGTACCGTCCGGACTGGGCGGCTTGGGCCCCGAGCGTGGAGGCCCGGACGGCGTCGGGCGCGCCGGGTGCGCTGGAGTCGGGCGCGGCGGTCGCGGCACCGGGCGTCACCAGGGCGCCCAGGGCCAGCAGGGACAAGACCGACGCTCGGCGCCGTCCGAGCCGTTTCAGCGGGTTCATGCTTCTCCTCGTGATCGGTGGGGGGTTGGGTGGTGCGGTCGGTGGGATCGGATCAGGGCGTCGACAGTTCGAACCGCGAGACGCGGACCGCGCCGCCGAGCGCCCGGGTGGCGTGGTTGAAGAGGGCGAATCGGTAGCCCATGAAGAACCGCCAGTCGTTGCCCAGGGAGAAGGCGGGCCCGAGGCGGGTGAAGTTGGTGCCGTCGGTGCTGTAGGAGAAGGTGCCGGGGCGGGCCGCGCCGGGGCGGATGTCCGCGCTCGCACGCAGCCAGATCCGGCCGCCGGAGACGGGCGCGCTCGCGACCTCGGTGCCGGTGCCGGTGGTGTTCCAGTTGCCGTCCATGGTCAGCCCGTTGACCATCGCCACCCGCGTCGCGCCGCCGTCGTGTTTGACCCCGATCCAGGCGGAGGAGTCACGCAGCAGCGCGAGCCCGGCCCGGTCGCCGTCCCGCATGGCCGAGAAGTCGAGCAGGGCCGTCGCCGTGGAGGTGGGACCCTGGATGCGGTGCGTGAGGGTGTTGCGCGTCCAGTACAGGTCGTTGGTGACGGTCGCGGTCCGCAGGGTCAGCCCGTTGCCGACGGACCACTTGGCGTTGTCCGGGTTGTGGTTCCACTCCCATCTCGGCTTGAGGCGCGTGCCGTCGAAGGTGTCGACGCCGGTCATGGGGATGACCTGGCGGGGCGGCGTGGGCACGGCCGGAGTGGGATACGAGGTGCCCCAGGCGCCGTTCACCAGCTGCACGACGGGCCAGCCGTCCGGAGTCCAGGTGACCGGCGCCAGGGCGGGCATCCGGCCGCCGGGGTAGGCGTCCACGAAGGCCATGTAGTACCAGGCGCCGCCCTGCGTCTGGACCAGCCCGCCCTGGTGCGGGACGCCGCCTCCGGGGATCGGCCCGCGCAGGTCGAGCAGGACCTGCCGCATCGTGTACGGGCCGAAGGGGCCGCCCGACGACTTGAGGATGTACTGCCCGTTGGCGGGGCGGGTCACGAAGATGTAGTACTGCCCGTTGATCTTGTAGAAGCGGGCGCCCTCCAGGGTGCCCACGCTCGACGGTGTGGTGAAAACCTGCTGCGTGCGCACCTGGTTGCGCCCGTCGGGCGAGAGCTGGGCCACGCTGATGGTGGTGTTCCCGTACGCCACGTAGAGGGTGTCGTCGGTGTCGACGAGCAGTCCCGCGTCGTAGTAGGGCGTGCTGATCGTGGTGAGCCGGCTCCACGGGCCCTCGACGTCGGTGGCGGTGTAGACGTACGTCCTGGCGAAGTCGATCTGGCCGAGCCAGTAGAAGGTCCTGTTGCTCGGCCGGTAGGCCAGCGAGGACGCCCAGATCCCTCTGACATAACCACGGGCACCGTTCAGGTCGTACTTGGCGCCGAAATCGAGGACGGGTACCGAGTGACCTGCGATCTCCCAGTTCACCAGGTCGTACGAGCGCAGGACGGGTGCGCCCGGCGAGTAGTGCATCGTCGAGGCGGAGGCGTAGTAGGTGGCGCCGACGCGGATGACGTCGATGTCCGCGAAGTCCTGCCAGATGACCGGGTTCGTGTACGCGGGGGCGGCCGCGGCCGTCCGGGAGGCTCCGGCCAGCGGCAGGAAGGCGCCGGCGATCAGGCCGGTGCCGGCGGCCAGCGCACGGCGGCGCTCCATGGGTTGACGAGGGCATGACATATCCATGTGTCGCTCCCTCTGTGGTGTTCGGGATGGCGGACAGCTGTCGACTGGTGAGCATCCTGGATGCTAGGGGGTTCAGAGCTCCCGTCAATAGGTCTCGCATCATTCGTGGTATAGCCCGAAATGTTTCGGTGACTTCAAGTGGTGGAGGTTGACAAGCTCGGCAAGCTCCCTAGTATCCGTGGCGTCGACGAACCGAAAGCAGGCCGAAATTTCGGATGACTGGAAATGTCATGTGCCTGCCAATGATCGGCGGCAATGCAGCAGCCATCCCCTGTCTCGTGTCGGCCCAGCCGACCAAAGGAGCCCACCGTGCCCAGACGATCAGGCAGACGACTGCTCCGTCTCCTCGCGGCCGTCGCGCTGACGATCACCGCGTCCGTGACGGCCTCCGCTCACTCCACCGCCTCGGCGGCGCCCGGCAGCCCGGCCCTCACCCCACCGCTGGGCTGGAACAGCTGGAACAGCTTCGGCTGCGGGATCACCGAGGCTCAGGTCCGTCAGGCCGCCGACGCGATGGTGTCCTCGGGCATGCGGGAGGCCGGCTACCGGTACGTGGTGGTCGACGACTGCTGGTTCGACCCACAGCGAGACGCGGCGGGGAACCTACGGGCCAACCCGACCAAGTTCCCCAGCGGGATGAAGGCGCTCGGGGACTACATCCACAGCAAGGGCCTGAAGTTCGGCATCTACCAGGTGCCGGGCGAACGCACCTGCGCCCAGACCACTGGCGCCTATCCCGGGGCGACGGGCAGCAGGGGGCACGAGGTCCAGGACGCCAACACGTTCGCCTCGTGGGGCGTCGACTACCTCAAGTACGACTGGTGCTCCTCCGAGGGCACCCGCGACGAGCAGGTCGCGCGCTTCAAGCTCATGCGCGACGCCCTGCGTGCCACCGGGCGGCCGATCGTCTACAGCATCAACCCCAACAGCTTCCACGCCATCACCGGCGCCACGTACAACTGGGGTGAGGTCGCCGACCTGTGGCGGACGACCGAGGACCTGCTCGACATCTGGCAGAACGGCAACACCAACAGCTATCCGATGGGCGTCGGCAACGTCCTGGACGTCACCGCGCCGCTGGCGGCGCAGTCGGGCCCGGGGCACTGGAACGACCCCGACATGCTGGTCGTCGGCCGTCCCGGCCTGTCCCTGACCGAATCCCGCTCGCACTTCGCCCTGTGGGCGCTGCTGAGCGCACCGCTCATGGCCGGCAACGACATCCGCACCATGTCCGCCGACGTGAGCGCGATCCTGCGCAACCCGCGTCTGCTGGCGGTGAACCAGGACCCGCTGGGCGCGGGCGGACGCAGGGTGCGCGACGACGGCAACACCGAGGTGTTCGCCAAACCCCTGTCCGACGGCTCGGTCGCGGTGGGCCTGTTCAACCGGGGAGGCGGCACGGCGACGGTCACGACCACGGCCGCGCAAGTCGGCCTGTCCGGAGGGTCGTTCACCCTCACCGACCTGTGGACCGGCGGCGCGTCGAGCACGTCCGGGCAGATCTCGGCGAACGTCCCCGCGCACGGCGTGGCCGTGTTCCGGGTGAGCGGGGGCAGCCCGCTGGCCGCCACCACCTCGCGGCTGCGCGGTAACGCGTCCGGCCGCTGCGTGGACGTGGACAACTCCTCCACCGCGGCCGGGGCAACGGTCCTGCTCTGGGACTGCCACACGGCCGCCAACCAGCTGTGGACCACATGGGCCGGCGGCGAGATCCGCGTCTTCGGCGACAAGTGCCTGGACGCCCGCAACCAGGGCACCACCAATGGCACCCGGGTCGTCACCTGGCCCTGCAACGGCCAGAACAACCAGAAGTGGACCGTCGGTTCGGACGGGTCGATCCGCAACGTCCACGCAGGGCTGTGCCTCGACGTCGACCGGGCCGGCACCACCAACGGAACCCCGCTGGTGCTGTGGACCTGCACCGGCCAGGCCAACCAGAAGTGGACCCACGCCTGAGGAACCGGGGCTCGGTTCAGCCGTCGAGGGGCTCGTAGTCGAACCAGTCGAAGTGGACGGTGCCCGTCGCGGCGTACATGCCGATGACCCGGCCGGTGAAGCCGCCGGCGACCTCGGTCGACAGGTAGCGGCCGTCGAGCGTCGCGAGTTCGCTGAACGTGCCGTCGGGCTGCTCGACACCGAGGGACACGACGTCGGGTCCGGTGCACGGTCCGTGCAAAGACGGCGGTTCCGAGACCGTGACGGCGAGGACCACCGGCCCGGTCGGCACGGACTGTGCGGCCACGACCGTGCGCAGGGAGCCGACCCGCGCGATCACCCGCACCCGCGTGCCGGACAACACCTCGATCTCGTAGTGGTGCCTCTCGTCGAGCCGGACGGCGAGGCCACCACTGCCCTCCGCGGCATCTACGAGTGTGCGCGCCCGGCACGACAGGTGCTGCTGGCGCCGGCCGGTGAACACCACGTCGGGCTCGTCCAGGGAGCCGCCCCGTGCGCGGAGCGTCAGCCATCCGGGGCGCTCCTTGGTGGTGCAGAGTTCGGCGGGCCGGTCGCGCAGGGAGATCCAGTACGGCCGCAGTTCAGCGAGCTCGAAGTCGTCCCGGTGCTCCTCGGCATGGCCGGAGGAGAGCGGCCACGGGAGCTCGGGAAGGTCCAGGGCGACCTCGCCGACGACCGGCCAGTCGTCCACCCAGGTCACGGGGGCCAGGAAGGTCTCCCGGCCGAGCACGTGCCAGCCCGGCGTGCCGCCGCCCGGCCGTACGCCGAGCAGCACTATCCACCAGGAGCCGTCGGGGCCCTGGACCAGGTCGGCGTGCCCGGTGTTCTGCACGGGGTGGTCGGTGCCGCGGTGGGTGAGGATCGGGTTGGCCGGGCACGGCTCGAACGGGCCGCCCGGCGTTCGGCCGCGGGCGATCGAGACACCGTGGCCGCGTTCGGTGCCGCCCTCGGCGATGAGCAGGTACCAGTAGGCGCCGATCCGGTACAGGTGCGGTGCCTCCGGGGCCTTGGCGCCCGGACCGCCGGACCAGAGCTTGTGCGGTGTTCCGTACGTCTGCCCGGTGGACGGGTCGAGGCGGACCTGCGAGACGCCGGCGACCGTGCACCAGCAGGTGCCGTCCTCGTCCCAGACCAGGTCGGGATCGATGCCGGGGACACCCGGCGCCCGGATGGGGTCCGACCACGGTCCGGCGGGGTCGGTGGCCGTGACGATCAGATTGCCGCCGCCCTCGCTGCAGTTGGTGACGATCAGCCAGAAACGGCCGTCGTGGTGGCGCAAGGTGGGGGCGTAGATCCCGCCGGAGGACGGCATGGAGGCCGGCAGACGCAGTTGCTCCGGCCGGTCCAGCACGTTGCCGATCTGCGTCCAGTGCACCAGGTCCCGGCTGTGGAAGAGGGGCACCCCGGGGAAGTACTCGAAGCTGGAGCAGGCCAGGTAGTAGTCGTCGCCGACGCGGCAGATGCTGGGGTCGGGGTGGAAGCCGGGGATCACGGGGTTCACGGCGTTGGCGACGCGTCCGTCCGGCTGGTGCAGAGGGGGCACCCGATGGTCCTCTCGTCGATGCGTGATGCGGGCGTGGGGTGGTTCGGTTCAGGGAGCGGCGGGGGCCGTGGGGGTGATGCGGAGCAGCACGGCGGACGGCGCGGTGGGCAGGGTCAGGCTCAGCTCGGCCGTGCCGGGCATCCAGGCGGAAACGGCCCGGCTGACCGAGGGGTAGAGCAGCTCGACACGGGCGGCGGTGTCCCGCAGGTGGGGCAGCTGAAGCGTCGCCGTGGCGTCGTTTCCTGGGCGGCGCCAGGCGGTGAGGTAGGTGGTGGCGGGCGTGCGCAGGGCCAGGGCGATCCAGGGGTCGTCCCAGGCGGGAAGGCCCAGGGGCCAGCACGGCACGGCGTGCGGCAGGTCGGCGCGGATGGCCTTGTAGGCCGCTACCGCCTCGTGGACCAAAGCACGGGCTTCCGGGGCGAGTTCGGGAATGCGGCCGGAGAGATGGATCCGCCCGAGGAGCGCGCTCGCCATGGTGAAGGCCACCTCGTCGAGGGAGTCCTCCGGCTGGGGGTACGCCCAGACGGCACCCTGTTCGGGTGTGACGGCGGTGGGTGCGGACGCGGCGATGGGCGCGTAGAGGTGGAGGTTCTGCTGGTCGCTGGTGGACTGCAGCTGCATCCGGGACAGCAGGGCGTGGTCCCAGCGCATGCCGCCGGAGGAGCAGTTCTCCACCACCAGGTGCGGGTAGCGGTCCAGGATGCCGTCGAGCCAGTCGAGGTGGGCGCGGTTGTGGCCGAGCAGGCCGGCGCCCGGGGTCTCGCCGGGGTGGGCGCTGGTGCCGGAGCCGGGGTCGATGTTGTGGTCGAGCTTGAGGTAGCCGACGCCCCACTCGCCGACCAGGCGGTCCACGACCTGGTCCAGGTGGGCACGGGCGGCCGGGTGGCGCAGGTCCAGGTGGTGCCGGCCGGTCTCCGTGACGCGGACGCCGTCGCGGCGGAAGAACGCCTCGTCGGGCAGGGACCCGGCCATGGGGCTGCGGACGCCGATCACCTCCGGCTCCAGCCACAGACCGGGAACCATGCCACGCTCCCGGATGCGGTCCAGCACCTCGTGGATCCCCTTCTCCCCGGGGAAACGCGAGGCGGCCGGTTCCCAGGCACCGACGGTGGTCCACCAGCCCCCGTTGTCGCCGTCGTACCAGCCGGCGTCGATGACGAAGTACTCCGCGCCCGCGTCGGCCGCCGCGTCGATGTGGGGGAGCAGCTTCTCGGTCGTGGGATCGCCCATCAGGCAGTTCATGTAGTCGTTGAAGATGACGGGCAGGCGCCGGTGATCGCTGTGCGGGCGGCGCTGGGCGCGGCGGTAGCGGGTCAGCGCGGCGAACGCGGCGTCGGGGCCGCCGCCGGCGCTGAAGGACAAGGCGACGGGTACGGTGCGGAAGACGGCGCCCGGTTCCAGGGGGTGACGCCAGCCGTGGTGGGTGTCGGTGGGCCCGAACAGCGCCGCGTAGGCCGACCTGTCCAGTTCGGCGCACTCCCAGCGCCAGCCCCCGCCGTTGTGCTCGATCTGCCACACCCAGGTGCGGCCGGTACGCCGGTCCGTCAGGCCGCCCATGGGGAGGTGTCCGCAACTGGACCAGGTGCCCTGTCCGTTGAGGGAGAAGCCGGATTTGCCGTGCCCGTTGCTCACGCGTCCGCTGTGGACCGGTGTGGTCCGGCGCATCGGTTGTCGCTGCCAGCGGCATTCGGCGAGCCAGTCGTTCTCCGCCCACAGCAGGTCCGCGGCGTCGATGGCCGCCGGGTCCTGCGGGGTGAGGCCGCCCACCGCGAGCGAGCTGACCGACTCCAGGTGCAGTGTGGTCGGCCCTTCGTTGCGCAGGGTCACCTCGCCGCGCAGCACGGGGATGCCGGCCGGTGACCGGTAGGTCACCTCGGCGGCCAGCCCCGTTTCGGGGTCGTGGAGTTCGACGGTCAGTGTGTGCCAGTCGCCGTCGCGGGTCGCGCGGTGGCTCCGGTGGCGCAGCCGCCCGCCGAGATCGGTGCCCACGAGGCGGCCGCCCGACCAGGCGCGGCCGTGACCCGCGGCCGTCACCTCCACCAAGGGCAGGGACGCACCGGCGGTGCTCTGCGTTTCGCCGGGCAGTCCGAGGTGCGTGAGACGCGGGCTGCCGTCGTCATCGAGGCCGATTTCGAGGTGAAGGGCCTCGTGCCCCCAGTGGAAGGTGCCTTGTTCCTTGGACATGTCGGCCCTTTCGGCGGCTGTCGAAGCGCTTCACTTCCAGGCGCAAGGTAACGGACAATTTTCATCCGAAACAAGGGTCTGTACCGCAGAAGGGCCAGAGTTGAAGCGCTTCGACACCAGGCTTACAGCCTGTTGTCCGGGAACGGCTGGGGCTCGGAGAGGCTCTGCGCGCACCAGATCGTCTTGCCGTAGGTGGTGTGCCGGGTGCCCCACCCCTGGGTGAGCTGGGCGACCAGCAGCAGGCCCCGGCCGCCCTCGTCGAAGGCGCGCGCCCGGCGCAGATGCGGGGCGGTGTTGCTGGCGTCGGAGACCTCGCAGATCAGGGAGGAGTCGCGGATCAGCCGCAGCATGATCGGGGGCTCGCCGTACCGGATGGCGTTGGTGACCAGTTCGCTGACCACCAGTTCGGTGACGAACGACGCCTCCTCCAGGCCCCAGGCGGCCAGCTGCTCCAGGGCGAACTTCCTGGCCCGAGGCACCTGCTCGGGGTCGGGTTCGACGTCCCAGTCCGCGACGTGCTGGGGGTCCAGCGCGTGCGTGCGAGCGAGCAGCAGGGCGGCGTCGTCGGTGCGGCGTTCGGGAAGCAGGGCGTCCATCACCGTGTCGCAGAGGCCCTCCAGCGAGGTGACCGCATGGTTCAGGACCCGCAGCAGTTCGGTGCCCCCTTCGTCGACGTCGCGCTCACGGCTCTCCACCAGTCCGTCGGTGTAGAGGGCGAGCAGGCTGCCCTCGGGCAGCTCGAGTTCGGCGGACTCGAACGGCAGCCCGCCGATGCCGAGCGGTGGTCCCGGCTGCGCGGAGGCCGGGGTCCGGGTGCCGTCCGGGGAGATGATCAGCGGCAGCGGATGCCCGGCGCTCGCCATGGTGAAGCGCCGGGAGACCGGGTCGTAGACGGTGTACAGGCAGGTGGCCCCGAACTCGCCGGTCGGCTGGAAATGGCCGGCGGGCTGGAGGTCGCTGGCGAGGTGGATGACCAGGTCGTCCAGGTGGGTCAGCAGCTCGTCCGGCGGCAGGTCCACGTCGGCGAGCGTGCGGACCGCCGTGCGCAGTCGGCCCATGCTGGCCGAGGCGTGCAGACCGTGACCGACCACGTCGCCGACGACCAGGGCGACCCGCGCGCCGGAGAGCGGAATGACGTCGAACCAGTCACCACCCACCTCCGCGCCGGTCCCGGCGGGCAGGTAGCGGGAGGCCACCTCGAGCGCCTCCTGGCTGGGCAGCTGCTGCAGCAGCAGACTGCGCTGCAGCGTCAGCGCGGTCGTGCGCTCGCGCGAGTACCGGCGGGCGTTGTCGATGGCGACGGCTGCCTTGGCGGTCAGCTCTTCGGCGAGGATCAGGTCGTCGGCGGTGAAGGCCTCGGGCCGGTCGCTGCGGGAGAACGCGACCACGCCGAGCAGCGCGCCGCGGGCCCGGAGCGGCACGGTGATCCGGCCGGTCAGCCCCTCAGCGGCGATCGAATCGTCGATCAACGGATTGCCGGGCGGCCAGTGGGCCGGGTCGGCGGCGAGCCCGGGCCCGAAGGCCCATTCGCCGCCCTCGCCCGGTTCGACGGCGAGCTGAACCGTGGATCTGCCGGTGACCATGCAGCGGACGGCGACGGAACCGGGAGCGTGACGGACCGGCGTCGGGGGCCCGGGAGCCCGGTCGGTGTCACCCTTCGCGCTGTGGTGGGCGGCGCGTCTGAGCGCGACGGCTTCGCCGGAGGCGGAGGCGGGGGAAAGAGGCGGTTCCTCTCCGCGCAGCACCTCGTCGAAGAGATCCACGGTGACGGAGTCGACGAATCCCGGCACGGAGGTCATGGCCAGTTCCTGGGCGGTGCCGATCACGTCGAGCGTCCGGCCGATGCCGCGGCTGGCCTCGTTGAGCATGAGCAGCCGCTGCCTGGCCCAGTACTCCGCGCTCATGTCGAATCCCCAGTTGGCGACCGCGCGGACCCTGCCCTCGGCATCCCGGACGGGCCAGATGCTGGTGGCCCAGGCGTTGGCGTAGTTACTGCCGAGTGGCCGGAAGACGGTGATGAGGCGTGCGGGCTCGCCCGTCCTCGCCACTTCGGCCAGCTGGTCGGTGTAGGGCTTGTCGTCCCTTTCGGGGAACAGTTCGCGGTCGAATTCGGGAAGCACCTCGCGGTAGTGCTTACCGAGCACTTGGTCCTCGGAGTGCGCGATCACCCGGCCCGAGGAGGCGTTGATCCACAGAAACCGCAGCTCAGGGTCGTAGGCGCCCAGAGCGAAGGGGCTCTGCTCGAAGGCCAGGTCGGCGATCACCGGGCGGCGATCCCAGCGCTGGACGGTCACCGCATGGCCCAGCGCCCCGCCGTCGGCGTCGAACAGAGGGTGAGTCGACACCAGGGCGTCCACCGTGGAGCCGTCCCGGTGGCGCAGCGGTATGAGCGCCGTGTGGTCGGGGCCGCTGCCGGAGCTCTCGGGGAAACCGGGTGGCGGGGGAGCGGCCAGCAGGTCGGTCACGGGGCGCCCGACGGCGTCCTCGGCAGTCCAGCCCAGCAGCAGCCGCCCGCTCTCGCTCCAGCCGCTCACCACGCCGTCCGGGTCCACCACGAGCGCGGCGGCGCGGACGTCCCGCTCGTCGGCCATGTCCACGCGCCTCGCCTCCGTCCGGACACCCTGGGCCCGTCAGGACCGGTTTCCAGCCGCAGCTTCCAGCGTAGGTCGGCTTGTGCTCCACGGCGCTCCGGCCGGGCCGTGCCCGACCTCCGGGACGGGGGCCGAGCGGGGCTGCGCCCGCCCCGCTCGGACAACCTGAAGGAGCCGTCCCCTTCTCTGTGGGCTACAGCGCGGTGAAGGTCCACAGCAGGTTGGTGCTGTTGCCGTAGGTCCACTGCTTGGTGAGGGAGCCCGAAGGGACGTTGCCGCCGCCGTCGAGGACCAGGCCGGTGGTGCGGTTGGCGATCGAATAGCGGTCGCCGCCCCGGTGGGTGAGGGACCACTGTTGGTTGGTCCCGCCGTTCCAAGGGGCCTGCCGCGCGGCGGAGCCGTCGGCGGTGGCGCCCCAGCCGTCGGCGACCATGCCGTTCCTGCGGTTGACCAGCCTGTAGTAGCCGCCTCCGACAGCCTCCGCATGCCACTGCAGGTTCGGACTGCCGTCCCAGGTCCACTGCTTGAGGTCGGAGCCGGAGGCGACGTCGCCCCCGCTGTCCAGGGCGAGGCCGTTCGTGGCGTTGGTGATCCGGAAGGACGTCGCCGGGTTGAACTGGACCCGCAGCGAGGTGATCTGGTCGTTGTTGCCAGTGTCCCTGAGGTCGGGGTTGTCGGCGGCGAAGGTCCAGGAGGTACCGGTGAAGTCGTCCCCGGAGTAGCCGACCACCCGGTACCCGGGGGCCGGCCGGAGGGAGGAGAGGGTGCGCGGGCCCGGTCCGGCGGCGGACAGGTCGGCCGCGGTGTAGTCGCCGACCGTGAGGACGGCGGACCCGCCCGTGTAGTGGACGTCCGTGAAGGCGACGGCTCCGGCGAGTGGCCGCAGGCCGGGGATCGTGCCGGAGAAGGTGAGCTTGAGGACGTAGGCGTTGGCGCGGTACGGCGCCGAGGACGGCAGGGTGACCTTGAGTCCGGAGGCACTCCGGTCCGGTGTGGGCAGGTCGACGTAGGTGCCGGCGGTGGTGCCGAGGAGCTTCACCGAGGTCAGCGAGGAGAGGTTGATCCGGTCCGAGCTGAGAGTCTTGATCGTCACAGAGCTGCCGGGCCAGCCCAGGACCGTGGCGTACAGGACGTCGTTCGCCTTGTTGCGGGTGAAGCGGATGTCCTGCGCGGTGCCGGCGTGCGGGGTGGTGAACGAACCGCCGCCCATCTTCGTCGGGCCCTCGCCGTACGCCGTCCAGGCGCGGGTCGCGTACACCGACTCGCCGAAGCGCTTCAGGTGGTCCCCGATACCGAGCAGGATGTCCTTCTGCGCCTGGGGGATGGTGCCGTCGGCCATCGGCGCGATGTTCAGCAGCACGTTGCCGTTCTTGCTGACCCGGTCGATGAACGAGTGCAGCATCTGCTGGACGGTGTAGTAGCCGATGCCCTGGGTGTAGCACCAACTGCTGCTGGAGATGCTGTCGTCGGTCAGCCAGTACGGGGTGGTGAGATCGGCCGGGCCGCCGCGTTCGTAGTCGAAGACCTCGCCCTTGCCGTTCATGCCGTCCTTGTACGTGGCGACGACTTCACGGCCCCAGCCGTCCGCCTGGTTGTAGTAGTACGCCAGGAAGTTCAGACGCTGCTTCTCGTCGACGGCGTCCAGATTGAAGTCCTGCCAGAGGATGTCGGGCCGGGCGCGGTCGACGACCTCCTTGAGCTTGTCGAACCAGAGCTGGTTCTGTGCGGCCGGTGCCAACTGCCCGTAGAGCTTCTTGAGGCTGGGATCCGTCTGGGCGGGGGCGTACTCGTAGAAGCCCGTGAAGTTGTACGCATGGTGCATGGCCACCAGCAGCTTCAGGCCCTTGGCGCGGATGGCCGTGGAGAACAGCCGCAGCAGGTCGAGACCGGGGCCCTTCTTCACCGAGTTCCACTCGTTGACCTGGCTGTCCCACATGGAGAAGCCGTCGTGGTGCTCGGCGACCGGACCGGCGAACCTGGCGCCGGCGTCGACGAACAGCTGCACCCACTCGTCCGGGTCGAACGTCCCGCCGGCCGACTTCAGCTTCGGCGCGAACTTCACGGCGTTGCCCGCCAGGTCCTTCGCTCCGTCGATGAAGTTGTGGTAGGGCCACGCCGACGGCCGGCCGTAGGTCGCGATGTGGTGCTGGTTGGCGTCGTTCCCGCTCTCGTACATGTTGCGCGGGTACCACTCGTTGCCGAAGGCGGGGACGCTGAAGGCGCCCCAGTGGAAGTAGATCCCGAACTTCGCGTCCTGGAACCACTCCGGGGCCGGCGGGTGCTGGTCGACCGAGTCCCAGTCGGGCGTGTAGCCGCGGGGCGCCGCCTCGGCGGCACCGGCAGCCCACACATCTCCGGCAACGGCCGCCGCGGCCACGCCGGTTGCGGAGGCCACGAACTGGCGTCTGTTGATCGAGCTCGACATGGGCACATCCCTGATGCGGAAGGGGCAGGGGAAACGCAGGGCCACGGATGAAGGTCGGTCATGCCGCCCTGGGATGTCAACCACTGCGCAGGGATGAAAGTGGCCATTGCTTCAGGTGAGTTGACTGATTTGCGGTGATGTGGCGAGTGTTTCGATCACCAGACATGGCATGTCTCGCAGTTCCTCGTGTCCGGGCGATCGCCGCCCCGCACCCGCGTCCCCGTATCATCAGCGTCACGCTGATCAGGTCGGACGTGCTCACGGGCACGGTGGGGGGAGGGGCGAGCGGTGTCTCTGACGGACAAGGCCATCGAGCAGATCCGTGAACTGATCCGGACCGGTGCCCTGCCTCCCGGCTCCAAGCTCCCTCCGGAGCCTGACCTGGCCGTCCAGCTGGGCCTTTCCCGCAATCTCGCCCGCGAAGCCGTCAAGGCCCTGGCCGTCGCCCGGGTCCTGGAGGTCCGGCGCGGTGACGGCACGTATGTGACCAGCCTGCAGCCGAGCCTGCTGCTGGAGGGCCTCGGCGGCGCGGTGGAACTGCTGCAGGGCGACTCGGTCGCCCTGCAGGACCTCATGGAGGTACGGCGGCTGCTGGAACCGGTCGCCACGGCGCTGGCCGCGACCCGGATCTCCGACGCCCAACTGGCCGAGGTGAAGCGGCACCTGGACGCCATGCGCGAGGCCCGTGACGACGTCGAGCAGCTCAACGCCCACGACGCCGCCTTCCACCGCGCCGTGGTCTCGGCCACGGGCAACGAGAGCCTCCTCACCCTCCTGGAAGGGATCTCCGGCCGCACCCTGCGCGCCCGCATCTGGCGCGGTCTGGTCGACGACAAGGCCGCGGGCCGCACTCTCGCCGAGCACGAGGCGATCTTCAACGCGCTGTCCACCCGTGACGCCGCCCTCAGCCAGGCCGCCGCACTCCTCCACGTGAGCAACACCGAGCAGTGGCTGAGGGAACACCTGCGCTCCAGCGAACCGCTCCCCGTCGGAACGCCTCCGGCGTAGCGGGTGCCCTGGACGCCAATACGCGGGATGTATTACCTCAGGTAGCTCTTGACGAGGTCATGTCGCATGCCTACTGTCCTGCGACGGAACCGAACAGGTTCCAACAATCGGTCCAGACGCCGTCGGGGAAGGTGACGTTGTCACGGCCGGCGAAGGGTTGGGTGGCAACTACCGGGCCGCGCCCCAATCAATCCATGCCGACTGCAGTACGTCTACCAGGGCATAGACCCCAAAGCCAACGGCGACTACCTCACCAAGCCTTGGCGGATGGGCCTGCTCGCCCAGACCAACTCCCCCTGCTGACGGCCCACATCCCCGTCACCCCGCCGGGCAACTCACCCGGCGGGGCCGATCCGGCCTGGGCGGCCTGGATGCCGGTGCCGGTGCCGGTGCCGGTGTCGGCCAGCTCCTTGTGCAGGTTCATCACGCGTTGGCGGCGCCCCCCTTATCGACGGGGCGCGGCCTGCTCCCCCGAGCCGCGGACGATCAGCCGGGTGGGAACGGTGATGGTGCGAGCGCGGGAGCGGTCGCCGTCGAGGCGGGCCAGGGCGGTGGCCGCGGCGCTGCGGCCGAGTTCTTCGGGGTCCTGCGCGACGACGGTCAGGGCCGGTTCGAGTGCCTCGGCGAGGGATACGTCGTCGAAGGCGACGACCGCCACGTCCTTGCGCTTGCCGCGGGCGAGTTGGGCGACGATGCCGAGCGCCATGATGTTGTTGCCGGCGAACAGGGCGGTGGGCGGATCGGCCAGTTCGAGGAGGCGGGCGGTCGCGGCCTCGGCGCCCGGCTGGTCATGGGCGTTGGCGACCAGCGAACGGTCGTAGGGGAGGCCGGCTTCCTGCAGCGCCGCGCGGTATCCGGCGAGGCGCTCGCGGCGGGTGTACAGCTTGACCGGCAGGTCGCCGACGAAACCGATGCGGCGGTGCCCGTGGGCGATGAGGTGGGCGACGCCCTCCTGGGCCCCGGCACGGTTGGAGCTGACGATGCTGTCCGTGGGCAGGCCGACTCCCGGGCGGTCGAGGAAGACCACGGGCAGCCCGGACCTGCGGTGGGACTTGAGATGGGAGTGGTCGGCGCCGACGGACGGCACGACGACGAGGATGCTGACGCGACGGGCGAGGAACTTGTCCGTCAGGGCGCGTTCCCGGTCGGGGTCGTCCGCGGACGAGCCCATGAGCAGGGTCAGTCCGCGTTCGCGGACCGTGTCCTCGATGGCGCGGGCCACGGCTCCGAAGAAGGGGTTGCCGAGGTCGGGGATGACCAGTCCGATGGTGGTGTCCGGGCCGCCGACGCGCATGTTGCGTGCCATGAGGTTCGGCTGGAAGCCCAGCTTGGCCACCGCGGCCAGTACCTGTTCCCGCGTCTGCGCCGAGACGGGACCGTCCTCGTTGAGGACGCGCGAGACTGTCTTGGCGCTGACGCCGACCTCTCGTGCGACATCGGCCAGGGTGGGGCGGCGGCTCGCAGCCATGGAGGAAACCGTCTCCTGAGTGCTCCCGCGTTCCGGCCGCGGCCTCGGCCGGAACATGCGAGAGCGGGGTTGAGCTGTCAGGTGGCCTGGACTCCGGCGGCCTTCGCCGCCGCGGAATCCGCAACGACAGTATCTCCGGCCTCGTCGACGCTGAGCGCGCCGGTCATGATGGCGACGACCTCCGCCATGGAGTAGTCGGAGGGCTTGATCACGGCGGCCCGCCTGCCCAGCCGGTGGACGTGGATCCGGTCGGCGATCTCGAACACGTGGGGCATGTTGTGGCTGATCAGGACGACCGGCATGCCCTTGTCGCGGACGCGGCGGATGAGGTCGAGGACCTGGCCGGACTCCTTGACGCCGAGCGCGGCGGTGGGTTCGTCCATGACGACGACACTGCGGGCCCAGGCCACGGCCCGGGCGACCGCGACGGCCTGCCGCTGCCCGCCGGAGAGCGTCTCGACCGACTGGGTCAGCGAGCGCAGCCCGATCTTCAGGTCGGCCATGTGCTCGGCGGCCTCCTTCCGCATGCGCTTCTTGTCGAGCATGCGGAAGGCGCTGCCGAGGAGGCCGGGGCGGCGCAGTTCGCGGCCGAGGAACATGTTCGAGGCGATGTCCATCGAGGCGGCCACGGCCAGGTCCTGATAGACCGTCTCGATGCCGTGGGCGCGTGCGCTCTGCGGGCCGGAGAAGGTGATGGGCTCACCGTTCAGGCGTATCTCGCCCGCGTCGGGGACCACGGCGCCGGTCAGGGCCTTGATGAGGCTGGTCTTGCCGGCGCCGTTGTCGCCGATGACGGCGAGGACCTCGCCGGGCAGCAGGTCGAAGTCGGCGCCGTCGATGGCGGTGACATGGCCGTAGCGCTTGACCAGACCGCGGGCCTGAAGGACAGGGGTGGGGGAGGTCATCGGGCCTTCTTCCGGGAGATCTGGTCCACGGTCACCGCGAGGATCACCAGGACACCGGTGATGAGGGTCTGGTAGATGGAGGCGACGCCCATCAGCTGAAGGCCGTTGCGGAAGACGCCGACGATGAGGACGCCGATGAACGTGCCCAGGACCGAGCCGCGTCCGCCGAAGAGGCTGGTGCCGCCGAGCACCACGGCGGTGATGCTGTCGAGGTTGTCGGTCTGGCCGGCCTGGGGGTCGCCGACGCCGGTGCGGGAGATGAGCAGCAGGGCGGCGATGCCGTAGAGGACGCCGGCCGCGGTGTAGACGCCGATGGTCAGGCGGGAGGTGCGAATGCCGTTCAGCCGCGCCGCTTCCGGGCTGTTGCCCAGGGCGTAAACGTGCCGGCCCCAGCCGGTGCTGCTCAGCGCGTAGGCGAGGAGCAGGAACAGGGCGATCGTGACCAACGAGCCGTACGTGATGTCGGTCTTGCCGAGCGGGAAGGTCTGCCCGAGAGCCGTCAGCGGTCCCGGCAGGTTGGTGACGGTCTGCTCTTCGGAGTAGATGTGCGTCAGCGCGAAGGCCACGTTGAGCATGCCGAGGGTGACGATGAACGGCGGCAGCGGGATCTTCTGCACCAGCGCGCCGTTGAGCAGGCCGAAGCCGCCGCAGACGACCAGGCCCAGCGCGATCGCGGCGAGCGGCGGCAGGGACCCCTCGGCCGCCATCTTGGCGATCACGATGCTGCCGAACGCCATCACCGCTCCGCAGGACAGGTCGATGCCCGCGGTGAGGATGATGAGCGTCTGGCCGATGGCGAGGGTGCCGACGACCATGACCTGCTGCACGATCAGCGAGAAGTTCCCGCCGGTGAGGAACTGGTCGGTCGAGACGGAGAAGAAGACACAGGCCAGGAGAAGGGCGGCCAGCGGGCCGGTGGTCGGTTGCGTGAGCAGTCTGCGGACCGTGGTCGGCGCTTTGAGCTCGGCGTACGGCGTGGACGCGGAAGGCGGCGTGGACGGTGGCGTGGACGTGGCGGTCATGCGAGGTCCTTGTCGGAAGACAGAAGTCCTTGCCGGTCCTTGTCGGACGGGAAGATCGGTCCGGACGGGAAGATCAGTCCGTGTCGGACGGGAGCGTCAGTCCTTGTCGGACGGCAAGAGGACGAGGGGGCGGCCGTCCCCGGTCGGGGAGGAGGGGCCGACCGCCCCGCTGAGGGGTGTCGAACAGCGGCGGCTACGGCGCCAGCCGGAGGTCGGCCGGCGGCTCAGCCCCAGCAGTTGTCCAGGCCGTAGGCGGTGTCCTTGGAGGTGACGCCGTCCTGCGCCTTGTCGGTGATCAGCGTGACGCCGGTGTCGGTGTAACCGGACGCCTTCTTGCCGTCCTTGGCGTACGTCGCGACGGCCTTGACGCCCTCGGCGGCCATCTTCAGCGGGTACTGCTGCGAGGTCGCGGCGATCTTGCCGTCCTTGACGGCCTGGGTGCCCGTGCAGCCGCCGTCGACGGAGACGATCAGCACGTCCTTCTCCCGGCCCTTGGCCTTCAGCGCGGTGTACGCGCCCAGCGCGGCCGGTTCGTTGATGGTGTAGACGACGTTGATGCCGGGTTCCTTCTGGAGGCAGTTCTCCATCGCGGTCTGGCCCTTGGACTGGTCGCCGCCGGTGTCCTGAGCACAGGCGACGTCCTTGTCGGTGGCGCCGAAGCCCTTGAGGAAACCGTTGTGCCGCTGAACGCCGACGGACACACCCGGCGCGAGGTCGAGGGCGGCTATCTTCGCGGTCTTGCCCTTCATCGCGGCCTTGGCGTACTGGCCGATCAGCTCGCCCGCCTTGAGGTTGTCGGTGGCGAAGAGGGCGTCGACAGCGCTCTCCGGGTCGGTCGGGGTGTCCAGGGCGATGACGAGAACACCCTTGGCCTTGGCCTTCTCGATCGCGGGCACGATCGCCTTGGAGTCGCTCGGCGTGATCAGGATGCCCTTCACTCCGGCGGCGACCATGTTCTCGATGGCGGTGACCTGACCAGCGTTGTCCCCGTCGAACTTGCCCGCCGCGGTGGACAGTTCGACACCGTTCTCCTTGGCGGCCTTCTCCGCGCCTTCCTTCATCTTCACGAAGAACGGGTTGGTGTCGGTCTTGGTGATCAGACCGACCTTGACACTGCCCGATCCGGCGTTCGCCGTGCCCGATCCGGATCCGGATCCGGATCCACAGGCGGTCAGGGTGAGGGCCGCGATGCCCGTGCACGCGGCGACTCTGAGCATGGAGGAAGGCAGACGAGAGATACGTGACATGAACGACTCCTGCGGGATTGCGGACGAGCGGCCGGCATCGGGCGCATGCCGCCCGAGGTGTCATCGTTGACTCATGTCAGCGTTGACACTGCTTGGCGAGGATGATGGACTCCGCCTTCAGGCAACGTCAATGCCTTTCACCCGTCACAAATCGGCAACGCCGTGGCCGCCGCCCGCCCGAACCGCTCCAGGGACTGCCCGCAACGTGCCCGTCTCGCCGGCGCGTCCCAAGAGAAGAGCCGCCCATGTGCCCGCGTCAGATCACCGTCCTCGGGGAGTGCGTCGCCGACGCGTTCACCGCATCCGCAGGGTCCCGGAACGAACTCGCCCTGCGTGTCCTGCCGGGCGGCGGGCCGGCCAATACAGCGGTGGCCCTGGCCAGGCTGGGCACCCCGGCCCGCTTCCTCGCACGGCTGTCCGGCGACGTGTTCGGCCGCCTCTTCCGGACCCATCTGGAGGCGTCCGGCGTGGACCTGTCGCACGCCGTCGAGGCCGCCGAGCCCAGCACGCTGGCCGTGGCCGAGCTGGACGCGCAGGGGCAGGCCGCGTTCTCCTTCCACGCCCAGGCCACCGCGGACTGGCAGTGGACGAGCGCGGAACTGGCCGGGGTGGACCTGGCCGGCACCGCCTGCGTCCACACCGGGTCACTCGCCCTGGTCAAGGAACCCGGGGCAGGGGTGGTGGAGGACTTCCTGGCAACGGCCGCGCCCCACGCGACCATCAGCATCGACCCCAACGTCCGCCCCCTCCTGGTGCACCCCGAGGTCTACCGCGCCCGGCTGGCGCACTGGTGCGGCCTCGCGGATGTGCTGCGGCTGAGTGAGGACGACCTGGAACTCCTGCTGCCCGGGACGCTGCCCGAGCAGGCGTGCGACACCTGGCACGCGGCCGGGGCCCGGCTCGTCGTGATCACGCGCGGTGCCGACGGCGCCCTGGCCTCACTCGACGGGGAACGGGTGCGGGTGCCCGCGGCGCCGGCGCAGGTCGTCGACACGGTCGGTGCGGGGGACTCCTTCACGGCGGGACTGCTGCACCACCTCGGCGCCCGCGGACTCCTCGGCGGCAGGCTGACGGACCTGCGTCCCGGCGATGTCGAGGCGGCCTGTCTGTTCGCCACGCGGGTCGCGGCCCTGACCTGCTCGGCAGCCGGCCCGAACCCGCCGTGGCAGGACCAACTGGCGCCCTTCACGACGGACGGGGCCGTCGCCCGGCACCTCGACTCCACCCACTGAAAGGACAGGAAACCATGACGAAAACCCTGCTCGCCGAGTTCACCGCCCGAGAGGGAGCGGAGGACGAGGTCGCCCGTCTGATCCGGGAGTACGCCCTGAAGGTGCGCGAAGAGGAAGGCAACCTGGCTTTCGACGTCTACACCAAGGCGGCCGCCCCGCGCGCCTACTGGATCTTCGAGGTCTACCGGGACGAGGACGCCTTCAAGGCGCACTTGGACGCCCCGTACGGCGCCCCGTTCAACGCCGCCCTCACTCCGCTGATCGAGGAGGACGCCTCGGTGCTGACGTTCCTCGATCCCCTGGACACGCGTCCGTAGCGGGCGCTCTCCGAGGGGCCTTCTGCCACCCGGACCGACGATGAACCAAGTCTCGACACCGCGTACGCGCAACGAAAACATCCCGGGAACGCCCGCGGGCTGAGCCGTAATTCGTTTGACCGGGCCACGGGGCGGCGTTGCACTGTGTCGGGAGACCACGCGTCGTGGTGCAGGCGTACCGAGGAGGCAGCGGCCGCAATGGAGATCCGTTCCACGACCGACGATGATCTCGACGTCTTCGTCGACACGGTCCATGCCGCGTTCGGGCGCTTCCCGGAAACCTCGGTAGACGGCGGCGGGCTCTGGTGGTCGGCGCTCGAAATGGACCGCTGCCTGCTCGCCCTGACGGCGGACGGGCGGCCCGTCGGCACCGCCGCCACCTACCCTTTCGAACTCACCCTGCCCGGTGAGACCCTCGTCCCGGCCGCCGGGGTGACCGCCGTCGGCGTCCTGCCCTCCCACCGGCGCCAAGGCGTGCTCAGCGCGATGATGCGGCACCAGCTCACCGAGTTGCGGGCCCGAGGCGAATTCCTCTCCGTGCTGCTGGCCTCCGAAGCCACGATCTACGGCAGGTTCGGCTATGGACCGGCGACGTACACGCAGCAGCTGACGGTGCCGCGCCACCGGGCCGCCCTCGCCGGACCCCGGGCCCGCACCATGGCGGGCGCCCCGGCGGCCGGCTCGGGCGACGACTCGGTCGAGGTACTGCGCCGTGCCGAGTGCGGCGAGATCCTGGAAGAGGTGTACGACCGGTATCGCCGCGCCCAGCCCGGCGCGCTGTCCCGGCCGCACCGCTGGTGGGCCCTGCGCGCGGGGCAGCCCCCGATCTCGCCGGCGCCGCGCTACATCGCCGTCCACCGGGACGCCGACGGCGTGCCGGACGGGTACGCCAGCTACTCGATCGGCGACACCAACACCTTGACGGTCGACGAGACCATCGCCACCGACGCCGCCGCCTTCAGGGCCCTGGCCCGGTTCGTACTCGGACACGACCTGGTCTCTCAGGTCGTGTTCAAGCACGTCCCGCGCGAGCACCCGCTGCGATGGCAGCTTGCGGACTTCCGCGCCGGTCAGGTGAGCGACGACATGGACTGGCTCTGGGTACGGCTCCTCGACATCCCGCAGGCGCTGACCGCACGCGGCTGGTTCACGGACGGCGAACTCGTCCTCGACGTCGACGACCCGTTCCTCGGCGAACACGGCCGCTACCTGCTGACCGTCCAGGAGGGCAAGGCCGACTGCATCCCGACGGACCGGGAGCCCGACCTGTCCCTGGACGTACGCGACCTGGGCTCGGTCTACCTCGGCGGCACCGCCCCGAGCACGCTCGTGCGGGCCGGACACATCCGGGCCCACCACCCGGGCGCTGCCCCCCTCGCCGACGCCCTCTTCCGCGCCGACCGTCCCCCGCACTGCCTGCACTGGTTCTGACCCTCCGCCGGGGCGGTCCGGCTGATCGTCAGTGATAGGCGTGGACGACGGCGTGGCCCTTGCCGCGGCCGATCATCCACTTGTTGATCGGCGTGGTGATCACGAAGGCGACCGCGAAGCCGCCCAGCAGTGCCGACCAGAACAGCCCGTCGGACAGCTCGGCGTCCATCGCGCCGGGCGTGGGCCGTCGGCGGCACGTCGAAGCAAACCGGTGCGGGCCGCCGACGCGTGGCGCGGCATCCTCGCCAACCGGCTGGCCTGGCCTTCGTGCCCCGGCCACCGCGGTGCCCGTTCCGGACTCGGGTGTGGGCCTGTGGCTGTCGGCCGCGGTACCGCCCATGCTGGCCGCGCTACTGCTGGCCGTCGGCACGATGATCGCCTGCCCCCTCAAGGTGGACACCATCTGCGCATCGGCATCACCCTCGGCAACCTCCTCACCGGCGCGTCACTCGCCGCCGCCCGCGAGGCGGGGGTGCCCGCGCTGCCGTGGATCTGTCTGGCCGCTCCGGCGGCCGGGCCGCAGCCCGTCGCCACCTGACCGCCTGACCGCCTGACCGTGTGCGGCTGAATCCGATCGGCCGCACACGGCCAGGCGCGGCGGCTCGGGCGCCGGTCATGGTCGAGTCGGCCCGGGTGGAACCAAGCCCTTGACCCTCGGTGCGCTCCTCCGGGATGCTCGGTTGCGTATAGCGGTGCGTGTAGCGAATGAGGCAACGCACTCGCGAGGATCCCCGCTTGAGGAGCAGCTCATGGCTCACGAGGTTCGTGCTGTCGTCGCCCGTAAGAAGGGTGCACCGGTCTCCGTAGAAACGATCGTCGTCCCCGACCCCGGTCCGGGTGAGGCGCTGGTCGAGGTCGAGGCCTGCGGCGTCTGTCATACCGATCTCCACTACCGCGAGGGCGGGATCAACGACGAGTTCCCCTTCCTGCTGGGGCACGAGGCGGCAGGTCGCGTCGAGGCGGTCGGAGAGGGAGTCACCGGCGTCGAACCCGGCGACTTCGTCATCCTCAACTGGCGTGCGGTGTGCGGCCAGTGCCGGGCCTGCAGCAGGGGCAGGCCCTGGTACTGCTTCGCCACCCACAACGCCACCCAGCCGATGACGCTGCTCGACGGCACCCCGCTCTCGCCGGCGCTCGGCATCGGCGCGTTCGCGGAGAAGACGCTGGTCGCCGCCGGACAGTGCACCAAGGTGGACCCGGCAGCGCCGGCGGCGGCGGCCGGTCTGCTCGGGTGCGGCGTCATGGCGGGTTTCGGCGCGGCCGTGAACACCGGGGCCGTCGGCCGGGGCGACTCCGTCGCCGTCATCGGCTGCGGCGGCGTCGGCATGGCCGCCGTCGCGGGGGCGCGGCTCGCCGGAGCGAGCAAGGTCATCGCCGTCGACATCGACCGGCGCAAGCTGGACCGGGCCATGGCCATGGGCGCCACCCACACGGTCGACGGGGCGAAGGGCGACGTCGTGGAAGCGGTGCGCGAACTCACGGGCGGCTTCGGCGCGGACGTCGTCGTGGAGGCGGTCGGCCGCCCCGAGACGTACCGGCAGGCCTTCTACGCCCGCGACCTGGCGGGCACGGTCGTGCTGGTCGGCGTGCCCACCCCGGAGATGAAGGTGGAGCTGCCCCTGCTCGACGTCTTCGGGCGGGGCGGCTCGCTGAAGTCCAGCTGGTACGGCGACTGCCTGCCCTCGCGCGACTTCCCGGCCCTCATCGACCTGTACCTCGGAGGCCGTTTCGACCTGGACGCGTTCGTCTCCGAGACCATCGGTCTCGGTGACGTGGAGGAAGCGTTCGAGAAGATGCACCACGGTGACGTGCTGCGCTCGGTGGTGGTGCTGTGATGGCCGGCGCACCCCGTGTCGAACACCTCGTCACCAGCGGGACCTTCAGCCTCGACGGCGGGACCTGGGACGTGGACAACAACGTCTGGATCGTCGGTGACGACGACGAGGTGGTCGTCATCGACGCGGCACACGACTCCGACGCCGTCCTGGCGGCCGTCGGTGACCGTCGGTTGTCGGCCATCGTGTGCACCCACGCCCACGACGACCATGTGCGCGCCGCTCCGGACGTCGCCCTGGCCACGGGCGCGCCCATCCTCCTGCACCCTGACGACCAGGTCCTGTGGAAGATGGCGCACCCTGGCCGGCGCCCCGACGGGCCGCTCGCCGACGGCGCCGTACTCACGGTGGCGGGCATCGGCCTGCGTGTCCTCCACACGCCCGGACACGCTCCCGGTGCCGTGTGCCTGTACGCACCCGACCTGGGCGCGCTGTTCAGCGGTGACACGCTGTTCGCCGGCGGGCCCGGCGCGACCGGACGCTCGTACAGCGACTTCGGCACGATCATCAGCTCCATCGGCGAGCGGCTGCTGACCCTCCCGGGCGAGACGGTCGTCCACACCGGACACGGCGGGACGACGACCGTCGAGGCCGAAGCGCCGCACCTGGAGGAGTGGGCCGCCCGAGGCTGGTGACCCAGCCCCACCAGGCCGACCGGGGCGCTCGCGCCCCGGTTCGGGCAGTTGCTCCGCGCTGACCTGCGTTTCCTATAGCGCGGAGCGTTTCGCATCGCGCAACCGAGAATGAGGCCGTCAGGTGTCCCTCGAACTCCTTGACAAGCGTTTGAAGGCGCCCTCAAACTGGCGTTGCGTTCACCGCAATCCGTTTCGCTATACGCACCGAGGTGTCATGATGATTGCCGCGTGCCGTCTCGTGGATCTGCCCCGAGGCGAGGCCCACAGGCTCGACATCGACCCGCCGGTCTCGGTGTTCCACACCGACGACGGCGAACTCTTCGCCATCGACGACACATGCACCCACCAGGACGCCTCGCTCGCCGACGGCTGGCTGGAGGGCTGTGAGGTCGAATGCCCGCTGCACGCCTCGAAGTTCAACCTCAAGACCGGAGCCGTGGACGCCCCGCCGGCCAAGCTCCCGGTGCGCACGCACGAGGTCTTCGTCGAGGACGGCATGATCTACGTCCGGCTGTCCACGGCAGCCCCGAACCTGCCCCCCTGCATCGCCGCCCGGCTCGCCGGGGGCGTCGCGTGAGGACAGTGGCCGTGGTGGGCGCGTCGCTGGCGGGCCTGTCCGCGGCGCGCTCCTTGCGCAAGCGGGGATACGACGGACGGCTGGTCGTCATCGGCGACGAGATCCACCGCCCCTACGACAGGCCGCCCCTGTCCAAGGAGTTCCTGGCCGGCGGCATCGGCGAAGCCGAGCTCGCACTGGAGCCGGACGACGAGGACCTGCAAGCGGAGTGGCTGCTCGGAGCCCGCGCCGCCGGACTCGGCACCACGCCCCGCGCCGTGCGGCTCACCGACGGCCGCGAGGTGCGGGCCGACGGCATCGTCATCGCCACCGGCGCCGCCGCCCGGACCCTGCCCGGCATGGACGGACTGGCCGGTGTGCACACCCTGCGCACCCTGGACGACGCCCGCGCCCTGCGGGGCGAACTGGCTCAGGGCGGGCGCCTGGTCGTGATCGGCGGCGGCTTCATCGGTGCCGAGGTCGCCTCCACCGCCTCTGCTCTCGGCCTCGACGTGACCATCGTCGAGGCGGCGCCCACCCCCCTGGCCGGACCGCTCGGCGCGGCCATGGGACGCATCGTCTCCGCTCTCCACGCGGACCACGGCGTACGCCTGTTGTGCGGCGTGGGCGTCAAGGGGCTGAGCGGCGAGAGGAGGGTCGACGCCGTCCTGATGGAGGACGGCCGCAGCATCCCCGCCGACATCGTCGTCGTGGGCGTCGGAGCCCGTCCCTGCGTCGACTGGCTGGCCGGATCCGGCATAGAACTCGACGACGGCGTCAGGTGCGGTGCGGACGGCCGCACCAGCCTGGCCGGGGTGGTCGCGGTCGGCGACTGCGCCTCCTGGTACGACCCGCGCGCGGGCACCCACCGCCGCGTCGAGCACTGGACCGGCGCCCGGGAACGCCCCGACGCGGCCGTGGCCGCCCTGCTGTCCTGGGGCGAGTGCGAACCGGGCCTGCCCCGGCCGCCGTACTTCTGGTCCGACCAGTACGGCGTGAAGATCCAGTTCGCCGGCAACGCGACCCGTGCCGACAGCGTGTCGATCGAGGAAGGCACAGCGGACGACCGCAACGTCCTCGCCGTCTACCGGCGTGCCGGACACCCGGTCGCCGTGCTCGGGATGAACCAGCCGAAGCTGTTCACGCGCTGGCGCAAGCAACTCGCGGCCAAGGCGCCCTGACAGGGGCGATCCATCACGTTTCCCCGAGGAGTGCCCAGTGACCTCGACCGGCCTGCCGGACAGCCTGATCGCCACCCTCCCCGGCTCGTCCTACACGGATCCCGCGGTCTTCGCCCAGGAGCAGGAACACATCTTCGAGGCGATGTGGTTCTGCACCGTACGCTCCGCCGACCTCGCAAGGCCCGGTGCCTTCCGCACCGTCGAGGTGGGCCGCGAGAGCATCCTGATCACCCGGGCACGGGACAACTCCGTCCGCGCCTTCCTCAACGTCTGCCGGCACCGCGGAGCCAAGCTCTGCACGGCGGAGGCCGGCGAGGTCAAACGCGCCTTCCAGTGCCCCTATCACGCCTGGACGTACGACCTGACGGGCAAACTCGTCGCGGCACCCAACCTCACCAAGATGCCCGACGTCAGCCGCACCGAGTACGGCCTGGCCCCCGTGGCCGTGCGGGAATGGCTCGGCTATGTGTGGGTCTGCCTCGCGGCGGACCCGCCCCCCTTCGACGAGGTCGTGGGGGAGGTGGTCGCGCGCCTGGGCGACAAGGAGTCGATCGAGCACTACGACATCGACGACCTCGAAGTCGGCCGGCGCATCGTCTACGACGTGCGGGCGAACTGGAAACTCATCGTCGAGAACTTCATGGAGTGCTATCACTGCGCGACGATCCACCCCGAACTGACCGAGGTGCTCCCCGAGTTCGCCGACGGGTACGCCGCCCAGTACTACGTGGGACACGGCGCGGAGTTCGGCTCCGAGGTCAAGGGCTTCACCGTCGACGGCTCGGAAGGCCTCGACCGCATTCCGGGCATCACCGAGGATCAGGACCGCCGTTACTACGCGATCACCGTCCGGCCGCAGGTGTTCATCAACCTCGTGCCCGACCATGTGATCTTCCACCGGATGTATCCGGTCGCGGTGGACCGCACCGTCGTCGAGTGCGACTGGCTCTACCTCAAGCACGTCGTCGAGAGCGGCAAGGACGTCAGCCGGTCGGTGGAGCTCTTCGACCGGGTCAACCGGCAGGACTTCGACGCGTGCGAGCGCTGCCAGCCCGCGATGAGCTCACGGCTGTACGCCAAGGGCGGAGTGCTCGTGCCCAGCGAGCACCACATCGCCGAGTTCCACGCCTTCGTCCAGGAACGTCTGCGCGCGGGGCGGCCGCAGGAGGTCAGCCCAGGTAGCCCATGCGGTGGCTGATCTCGTCCGCGCCCTTGACCAGCACAGGGGCGAGCTCGTGCATCCGGTCCTCGGTGAGCCGGTACGCCGGTCCGGAGGCGCTCAGCGCCGCGATGACCTCGCCGTCCCTGTTACGGACGGGGGCGGCCATGGCGTGCAGTCCCACCTCGAACTCCTCCAGGGTCCAGGAGTAGCCGCGTTCGAGCGCCTCGGCGAGGTTCTTCTCGAGCTTCGTCTTCGCGGTCAGGGTGCGGGGGGTCAGCTTCTTCAGACCGGTCTCCGACAGCAGCGCGGCACGCTCCTTCGGCGGCATGTGGGCCAGCAGGATCTTGCCGCTGGAGGTGGCGTGCAACGGCGTCAGCTGGCCGACCCAGTTGAACGCCGTGACAGCGCCGGGACCGCGCACCTGGTACAGGTTGATCGCGTAGTGCTCCTGCATCACCGCGAGGTTCACGGTCTCGCCGATCTCCTCGGCGAGACGCTCGCAGACCGGGCGGCTCTGCTGGGTGATGTCGATGCGGCCGGTGACCGCGCCGGCGAGCCGCACGAGGCCGAAGCCGAGGCGGTACTTGCCGCGCTCGCCCGCCTGTTCCACCAGACCGCGCACCTCCAGGGCGCCGAGCAGCCGGAACGCGGTCGACTTGTGAACATCGATCTCGGCGGCCACCTCGCTGACTCCCGCCTCGCCGCGCCGGGCCAGGATCTCCAGCACGGTGATGGCGCGGTCGACGGACTGCACCCCGCCGGTCGGCGCGGTTGTCGTTTCGGTTTCTGCATGGTAGTTGCTCACAACGCAACTATACGGGCGTTAAACATAGCGGCCAGCGGTGCAGGTCAAGGCCTTGTGCAGACCTCGGAGAAGTTGCGCGGTTCGCAACCTGGTGCGCATAGCGGTACGAGTACTAGCATGCCGCGCATTCTCAACGGCGCGAGCGAGACGAGGCCCCATGGCTGACTTGCAGTACGACTTCGTCATCGTCGGTGGTGGATCGGCCGGCAGTGCGCTGGCCAACCGGCTCTCCGCGGACCCGGGCAACCAGGTGCTGGTCCTGGAGGCGGGCCGGCCCGACTATCCCTGGGACGTCTTCATCCACATGCCCGCGGCACTGACCTACCCGATCGGCAGCCGGTTCTACGACTGGAAGTACGAGTCCGAACCGGAGCCCCACATGGGCGGCCGGCGCGTCTACCACGCGCGAGGCAAGGTACTGGGCGGTTCCAGCAGCATCAACGGCATGATCTTCCAGCGCGGCAACCCCATGGACTACGAGCGCTGGGCAGCCGACCCGGGCATGGAGACCTGGGACTACGCGCACTGCCTGCCGTACTTCCGGCGGATGGAGAACTGTCTCGCCGCCGACCCGGACGACGAGTTCCGCGGTCACGACGGCCCTCTCGTCCTGGAGCGAGGCCCGGGTGCCGGCCCGCTCTTCGAGGCCTTCCTGAAGGCCACCGAGGAGGCGGGCCACGCCCCCACCGACGATGTGAACGGCTATCGGCAGGAAGGTTTCGCCCGGTTCGATCGCAACGTCCACCGCGGCCGCCGCCTCTCGGCCTCCAAGGCCTACCTCAAACCCGTATGCAAGCGCCCCAACCTCACGATCAGGACACGCGCCCTGGTCACCCGCGTCCTCTTCGAAGGCAAGAAGGCCGTCGGTGTCGAGTACCGGCGGGGCCGTGGCAGACCCCAGCGGGTGCGTGCCCGCGAAGTCATCCTGTGCGGAGGGGCGATCAACTCCCCGCAACTGCTGCAGCTCTCCGGCGTCGGCAACGCCGAGGAGCTGCGCGCCCTCGGCATCGACGTCGTACACGATCTGCCGGGCGTCGGCGAGAACCTCCAGGACCACCTGGAGGTGTACATCCAGTACGCCTGCAAGCAACCGGTCTCGATGCAGCCGTACCTCGCGAAGTGGCGCGCCCCCTTCATCGGACTCCAGTGGCTCTTCCGTACGGGCCCCGCCGCCACCAACCACTTCGAAGCGGGCGGCTTCGTCCGCGGCAACGAGGATGTGGCCTACCCCAACCTGATGTTCCACTTCCTGCCCGTCGCGGTCCGCTACGACGGCTCCGTGCCCGCCGGCGGGCACGGATATCAGGTGCACGTCGGGCCGATGTACTCCGACGCCGTCGGCTCGGTGAAGATCAAGAGCAAGGACCCGGCCGAGCATCCCGCGCTGCGCTTCAACTATCTGTCCACCGAGCAGGACCGCCGCGAGTGGGTCGAGGCCGTCAGGGTCGCCCGCAGACTGCTCAATCAGCCGGCCATGGCTCCCTACAACGCCGGGGAGATCTCGCCGGGACCGTCCGTCGAGACCGACGAGGAGATCCTCGCCTGGGTCGCCAAGGACGGCGAGACCGCGCTGCATCCTTCATGTACCTGCAAGATGGGCACCGACGAGATGGCCGTCGTGGATCCTGCCGACATGCGGGTGCACGGGGTGGAGGGGCTGCGCGTCGTCGACGCGTCGGTGATGCCGTACATTACCAACGGCAACATCTACGCACCGGTGATGATGATCGCGGAAAAGGCGGCCGACCTCATCCTCGGGAAGGATCCGCTGCCGCCGTCCGCCGCCGCCTATCACCGGCACCGCCCCCTGCCGTAACCAGCGCGTTTCAGACAGCCGACCGGCCCGGAGGCAAGGCGTTCCGGGCCTGCCGGTGCTGCGTCCCCGTGGCTGTCTCCTTGGCTAAACCGTCATCGTCAACCCCTTGACGTGGGTTGTCGCCTTCTCCAGAGTGTTCCACCACAAGCAATTCGACGCACGATGCGCAACGCGATTCGCTCGAAGGGCCCCGACGTGGCAGACCTGTACGTGGACGGACAATGGCGGGATCCCGTGGCCGGCGGCCACCGGGACATCCGCTGCCCCGCCGACGGCTCGCTCTCCGTGACGGTGTCCGAAGGCACCCGCCCCGACGCCGAGGCGGCTGTCGCCGCCGCCCGCCGGGCCTTCGACGACGGGCCCTGGCCGCGCACCCCCGAGCGCGAGCGCGGCGCCCTCCTCCTGCGCACCGCCGACCTGCTCGAACGCGACGCCGACGCGTTCGCCCGCGCCGAATCGCTGGACACGGGCAAACGGCTGGTGGAGAGCGAGTACGACATCGCCGACGTCGTCTCCTGCTTCCGCTACTACGGAGGGCTCGGCGGCACCGACGCGGGCCGGGTGATCGACACCGGCCGCGACGACGCCGTCAGCCGCGTCGAGTACGGGCCGATCGGTGTCTGCGCACTGATCACCCCCTGGAACTACCCGCTGCTCCAGGCGAGTTGGAAGGTCGCGCCCGCTCTCCTCGCGGGCAACACGATCGTCCTCAAGCCCAGTGAGCTCACCCCCTCGACGTCCGTCCTGCTGATGAAGGCGCTGGCGGAGGCCGGGCTCCCGGCCGGTGCCGCCAACCTCGTCCTGGGAGCCGGGCCCGAGGTGGGCGCACCCCTCGCCGAGGACCCGGCCGTCGACCTGGTCTCCTTCACCGGCGGCCTGGACACCGGCAGACGCATCATGGCCACCGCCGCCGCGACCGTGAAGAAGGTCGCGCTGGAACTCGGCGGCAAGAATCCCAATGTCGTCTTCGCCGACGCCGACTTCGAGACGGCCGTGGACTTCGCGCTCACGGCCGTCTTCCTGCATTCCGGCCAGGTCTGCTCGGCCGGCGCCCGGTTGATCGTCGAGGACTCGCTGCACGACCGGTTCGTCGACGAGGTGGTCCGCCGCGCCCGGCGGATCCGGCTCGGCGGCCCCTTCGACCCGCAGGCCGAGACCGGCCCGCTGATCTCCGCCCAGCACCTGGCGAAGGTCGAGGCGTACGTCGCGGCCGGTCTCGCCGAGGGCGCCGTCCTGCGCTGCGGTGGCGCACGCCCCGACGACCCGGCCCTCGCCGACGGCCACTACTACCCGCCCACCGTCCTCGACGAGTGCGGTCAGGACATGCGGGTGGTGCACGAGGAGTCCTTCGGGCCCGTGCTCACCGTGGAGCGCTTCACCGACGAGGACGACGCCGTACGCATCGCCAACGACACCGAGTACGGGCTCGCCGGCGCCGTCTGGACGCAGGACGCCGGGAAGGCCCAGCGGGTCGCCCGCCGGCTGCGCCACGGCACGGTGTGGATCAACGACTACCACCCCTATGTGCCGCAGGCGGAATGGGGCGGGTTCGGGCACAGCGGCGTGGGCCGCGAGCTGGGTCCGACCGGCCTGGACGAGTACCGGGAGCCCAAGCACATCTGGCAGAACATCCAACCCAGGCCGCAGCACTGGTTCCGCGGCTGAACGCCGAAAGAGGTCGAACATGACCCCAGCAACGACCGAGGTGCCGCAGCGGCGCGGCACACCCCAGGACGCGGCAGGCACGCCGGTCATCTCCGTACGCGAGCTGTGGAAGGTGTTCGGACCGAAGGCGGACCAGGTACCGGGCTCCGAGGAACTGCGCGGGCTCACCCGCCGCGAACTGATGGACCGTACCGGATGCACCGCCGCCGTGCGCGACGTGGACTTCGAGGTCTCGCCCGGCGAGGTGTTCGTCGTCATGGGCCTGTCCGGCTCCGGCAAGTCCACCCTGGTGCGCTGTCTGACCCGGCTCATCGAACCCACCGCCGGCGAGATCCTCTTCGAGGGCGAGAACATCCGCGACGCGGACGCGGGCCGCCTGCGCGAACTGCGCCGCAGCAAGTTCTCCATGGTTTTCCAGCACTTCGGGCTGCTGCCGCACCGCCGGGTCGTCGAGAACGTGGCGTTCGGGCTGGAGATCCGCGGCATGAGCCGGGCCGAGCGCACGAGACGGGCGCTGGAGGTCGTCGAACTCGTCGGGCTCTCCGGGTACGAGAGTTCCTACCCCGACCAGCTCTCCGGCGGTATGCAGCAACGCGTGGGTCTCGCCCGCGCACTGGCCGGCGACCCGGACATACTCCTCTTCGACGAGCCGTTCTCCGCGCTCGACCCGCTGATCCGCCGCGACATGCAGAACGAGGTCGTCCGGCTGCATCACGAGGTCGGCAAGACGATGGTGTTCATCACCCACGATCTGTCGGAGGCGCTGCGGCTGGGCGACCGCATCCTCATCATGCGCGACGGCAGGATGGTCCAGTGCGGCACCGGCGACGAACTGGTCGGGGCCCCCGCCGACGACTACGTACGCGACTTCGTCAGGGACGTGCCCCGCGGTGACGTACTCACCCTGCGTTGGATCATGCGCCCGGCGGAGCCCGACGACCCCCTGGACGGTCCCGAGCTCGGTCCGGACGTCGTGGTGAAGGAGGCCACGCGGGCGGTGCTCGCGGCCGAGAAGCCGGTCAAGGTCGTGGAGGACGGCAAGCTGCTCGGCATCGTCGGCGACGATGAGATCCTCGCGGTGGTCGCCGGGCAGGAAGGCGACGCGTGATGACCGTCGCGATCGAGAAACCGGAGAAGACCGGGACCGTGGAGCCGCCCGCTCCCGCCCGGCGCGTGCGCACGGTCAACCGCGCCGTGGTGGTGGCCGGGATCCTGCTGGTCTGGCTGGTGCTCTTCGCCGTGCTGCGCGGCAAGCAGACCCTGTCCCTCGCGGCGGCCGACCTGACCGATCTGCACCGGTGGTTCAACGACGTCAACGACTCGATCGGCGCGAACCGCAACTCCAACCCGCTCTTCCTCTACTTCTTCAACGAGATCCGCCTGGTCATCGACTCCCTGGTGACCTTCGTGCAGGATCTGATCTCGCAGCCGACCCCGGGCCGCCCGGTTCCGCAAGTCGGCTGGCTCGGTGTCGTCGGCGTCGTCGGCTACGTCTCCTGGGCCGTGGGCAACTGGCGGGTCGCGCTGCTGGCCGTGGCCGGCTTCACCTTCCTCGGCCTGCAAGGGCTCTGGCAGGAGAGCATGGACACGCTGGCGCTGACCCTCTCCGCGGTCTTCGTGGCGCTGCTGTTCGCCATTCCCCTGGGCGTGTGGGCCGGGTTGTCGGACCGGGTCAACCGGATCGTGACGCCGTTCCTGGACTTCATGCAGACGATGCCGACCTTCGTCTATCTGGCGCCGCTGACCCTGTTCTTCCTGATCGGTCCCGCCTCCGCCACGATCGCCACCACCATCTACGCGGCTCCACCGGCGATCCGCATCACCGCGCACGCCATCCGCTCCGTACCACAGGCCACCGTCGAGGCGGCGGACTCGATGGGTGCGACGCGGCGGCAGGCGCTGCTGAAGGTCCTGCTGCCGATGTCCAAGCGGACCGTGGTGATGGGCATCAACCAGACCATCATGGCCGCCCTGGCCATGGTGACCATCGCGGCCCTGATCAACGCGCCCGGCCTTGGCGCGACCGTCATCCAGGCCCTGCAGTCGCTGGACGTCGGCACGGCCTTCAACGCCGGTCTGGCCATCGTCGTCATGGCCATCGTGCTGGACCGGGTCACCACCGCGGCCAGCGGCCGGGCGGAGACGGCCCGGGGCTCGGACAGTCCCTTCCTCAAGTGGCGGCGGCAGCTGCTCGCGGCAGGCGCGGTGGTGGCGGCGGTGCTGGTGTATCTGTCGCACACATATATATGGGCGGCCGAGTTCCCCGGCGCGGGCGGCATCGGCAGCGGCATCGCCAGGACGGCTGACGATGTGACCACCTGGGCACAGGACAATCTGTCGGGCCTGACCAACGCCTTCCGCGACGCCCTCACCAACGGCCTGCTCAATCCGTTCCAGACCGTGCTGACCGACTCCCCGTGGTGGCTCGTCGGCGCCGCCCTCGTCGCCATCGGCACGGTGCTCGGCGGGTGGCGCGCCGGGGCCACCACGGCCGTGTGCGTGGGCCTGCTCGTCGGTACCGGTGTCTGGTCGGACGGCATGACGACACTGGCGTCCACCGCGGTGGCGACGGTGCTGGTGATGCTGCTCGGCGCCGTCCTCGGAGTGTGGATGGGACGCAGCGCGCTCGTGGACCGGTTGCTGCGGCCCACCCTGGACGCGGCCCAGGTCATGCCGCCGTTCGTCTATCTCGTGCCGTTCCTCGCGCTGTTCGGCGCGACACGGTTCACGGCCATCGTCGCCGCCGTCGTCTACGCGGCGCCGGTCGCCATCAAGATCATCGCGGACGGCGTGCGGGCCGTGCCCGAGACCACCGTCGAGGCGGCGACGTCCACCGGGTGCAACACCTGGCAGATCATCACCAAGGTCCAACTGCCCATGTCCCGGGGCGCCCTGACCCTCGCGACCAACCAGGGCCTGATCTACGTGCTGTCGATGGTCGTGGTGGGCGGTCTGGTGGGCGCGGGCGCCCTCGGCTACGACGTCGTGGCCGGGTTCTCACAGGGCCAGCTGTACGGCAAGGGACTCGCGGCGGGGCTCGCCATCGTCCTGCTCGGAGTCATGTTCGACCGGATCACTCAGGCAGCGGCTCGCCGCGCCGGAGCTTAAGGAGCACCACACCATGGCACGACACTTCAGAGCCGGCGCTGCCGGCCTGGCCGTCCTCGGCCTCACCCTCACGGCCTGCTCAGGCGCGAAGGTCGGCGACGACAGCGCGGGCGGCGCGGGCGGCTCGGGCAAGTGCGGCACCTTCAACCTCGCGATCAACCCCTGGGTGGGCTACGAGGCGAACGCCGCGGTCCTCGCCTACGTCGCCGAGCACGACCTCGGCTGCAAGGTCGAGCAGAAGGACCTGAAGGAGGAGATCGCCTGGCAGGGCTTCGGGACGGGCGAGGTCGACGCCGTCGTCGAGAACTGGGGCCACGACGATCTGAAGAAGAAGTACATCACCCAGCAGAAGACCGCCGTCGACGCGGGCCCGACCGGCAACGAGGGCCTCATCGGCTGGTACGTGCCGCCGTGGCTGGCCAAGGCGCACCCGGACATCCTGGACTGGAAGAACCTGAACAAGTACGCGTCGAAGTTCAAGACCTCGGAGTCGGGCGGCAAGGGGCAACTCCTCGACGGCGACCCCTCGTACGTCACCAACGACGAGGCGCTGGTGAAGAACCTCAAACTGGACTTCAAGGTGGTGTACGCGGGCAGCGAGACCGCGCTCATCCAGGCGTACCGCAACGCCGAGAAGAACAAGGAATGGGTGATCGGCTACTTCTACGAGCCGCAGTGGTTCCTGTCCGAGGTGCCGCTCAAGAAGGTCAGCCTGCCCGAGTACAAGTCGGGCTGCGACGCCGACGCCGAGAAGGTCGCCTGCGACTACCCGGTGTACAAACTGGACAAGATCGTCAGCGCCAAGTTCGCCAAGTCGGGCAGCCCGGCCTATGACCTGGTGAAGAAGTTCAACTGGACGAACGACGACCAGAACACCGTGGCCAAGTACATCGCGGTGGACAAGATGGCGCCCGAGGCCGCGGCGAAGAAGTGGGTCGAGGCCAACCGCGGCAAGGTCGACGCCTGGATCAAGTAGGGCGCACGACTGTCTGTGTGAACCCCGCCGGGAAGGCCCGGCAGGCTGCGTATCCAGCCTGCCGGGCCTCTTCGTTTTCCGGTGATTCCTCCCCGCCGCTTCCGGGGGTTTTCCGGCGTCGCGGACCCCTTGACACGCCTGTCCACGGCGGGCACATTGAGTTGCGCAACCTGAACTCTGTTGCGCACACAGCAACTGCATCGCTTTCAACGTCGGAGGTGCGGCGATGGCGGGACCCCGGGTGATCATCATCGGAGCGGGCGTCGTGGGAGCAGCGCTCGCCGATGAGATCTCCGCGCGAGGCTGGACCAACGTGACCGTCGTCGACCAGGGCCCGCTGCCCGCCACCGGGGGATCGTCGTCACACGCCCCGGGCCTGGTCTTCCAGACCAACCCCTCCAAGACCATGACCGAGATGGCCCGCTACACCGTCGAGAAGTTCTGCTCGCTCGACGTCGACGGCGAGCCCTGCTTCCTCCAGGTCGGTGGCCTGGAAGTGGCGACCAGCCCCGAGCGCGTCACGGAACTCCGGCGGCGCCACGGCTGGCTCACCTCCTGGGGCATCGAGTCACGGCTGCTGACCACCGAGGAGTGCGTCGCGCAGCACCCGCTCGTCAACCCGGACAAGGTCCTCGCCGGCCTCCACGTGCCCACGGACGGCCTCGCGAAGGCGGTCCTCGCCGTCGAGGCGCAGATCCGCCGGGCCACCGAGCGCGGCGTGCGCTTCCTCGCCCGACACGAAGTCCTCGACGTCCAGCGGGCCGACGGCGAGGTGACCGGCGTCCTCACCGATCAGGGCGAGATCCCCGCCGACATCGTCGTGTGCTGCGCCGGCATCTGGGGCCCGAAGATCGCCCGCATGGCCGGCATGAACCTCCCGCTCACGCCGCTCGCCCACCAGCTCGCCTGGACGGGCCCGGTACCGGCCCTGGCGGGCCAGACGCAGGAGGCGGTCCGCCCGATCCTGCGCCACCAGGACGCCGACCTCTACTACCGCGACCGCTTCGACGGCCTGGGCATCGGCTACTACGGCCACCGCCCGATGCCCGTCTCCGCCGATGACATCCTCTCCGTGGACGAGTCCGAGGACATGCCGTCCGTCCTGAAGTTCACCGAGGAGGACTTCGAAGCGGCCTGGAGCGAGACCCAGTCCCTGCTTCCCGCGACGAAGGACGCCAAGGTCGAAGAGGGCATCAACGGCTTGTTCTCCTTCACCACCGACGGCCTGCCGCTGCTCGGTGAATCCCCGGACCTCAAGGGCTTCTGGGTCGCCGAGGCCGTCTGGGTCACCCACTCCGCGGGCGTAGGACGGGCCATGGCCGAGTGGCTGGTCGACGGCCACTGCTCCTCGTTCGACCTGCACGAGTGCGACGTCAACCGCTTTGAGCCGCACCAGCTCTCGCCCGAGTACGTGCTGGCCCGCGACTGCCAGAACTTCGTCGAGGTCTACGACATCCTCCACCCCCTCCAGCCGTCGGGAGACCCGCGCCCGATCCGCACGAGCCCGTTCCACACCCGCCAGCAGGAGCTCGGCGCCTTCTTCCTGGAGGCCAACGGCTGGGAGCGCCCGCAGTGGTACGAGGCCAACGCGGGCCTGGCCGAAGGCCGTTCCATCCCGACCCCCAACGACTGGGCCGCGCGCTACTGGTCGCCCATCGTCGGCGCCGAGGCCCAGGTCACCCGCGAGACCGTCGCGATGTACGACATGACGGCCCTCAAGCGCCTGGAGGTGAGCGGCCCCGGTGCCGCCGCCTTCCTGGAGCGGCTGTGCACCGGCAAGGTCGCCAAGTCCGTCGGCTCGGTGACGTACACGCTGCTGCTCGACCACGACGGCGGCATTCGCAGCGACATCACCGTCGCCCGGCTGGCCCCCGACCGCTTCCAGGTCGGGGCCAACGGCAACCTGGACCTCGACTGGTTCACGCGTCACCTCCCCGCCGACGGCGCGGTCCAGGTCCGCGACATCACACCCGGCACGTGCTGTATCGGCCTGTGGGGGCCGCGCGCGCGTGATGTCCTCCAGCCGCTCACCGACGCCGACTTCTCGGCGACGGGTCTGAAGTACTTCCGCGCCAAGCGTGCTCACGTCGGCTCCGTGCCGGTGACGGCGATGCGGCTGTCATACGTCGGCGAACTCGGCTGGGAGCTGTACACCACCGCGGACCTGGGACTGAAGCTGTGGGACACGCTGTGGCGGGCTGCGGAGCCGTTGGGTGGCATCGTGGCCGGGCGTGGTGCGTTCAACAGTCTCCGGCTGGAGAAGGGGTACCGCTCGTTCGGCACGGACATGACCTACGAGCACGACCCTTACGAGGCCGGGGTCGGGTTCGCCGTGAAGCTCGACAAGGACGACTTCATCGGAAAGGCGGCGCTGGAGCGGCGCAAGGCCGATGTCCGGCGGAAGCTGACCTGTCTCACGATCGACGACCCTCAGGCCGTCGTCATGGGCAAGGAGCCGGTGTACGACGGGGACTGTGCGGTGGGGTACGTCACCAGTGCGGCTTATGGCTACACGATCGGCAAGGGCATTGCCTATGCGTGGTTGCCCGTGGAACTCGCGCAGCCGGGGACCGTCGTGCACATCGGGTACTTCGATCAGTCCGTCGAGGCCGTGGTCGCCGAGGAGCCTCTGTTCGATCCGGCCATGTCCCGGCTTCGTGGCTGAGTTTTCGTCTGCGGCTGCGTTGTGGCTGGTCGCGCAGTTCCCCGCGCCCCTGAAGGCGTTCAAGCTCAGCCTCCTTGGAAGGAACTCTCGAGGTGACCGCACAACTGCTCGACGGCAAGGCCACCGCCGCTGTCATTCGTCGTGAACTCGCCGAACGCGTCGCAAAGCTGAGCGCGATCACCGGCCGGGTGCCCGGTCTGGGTACCGTCCTGGTCGGTGACGACCCGGGCAGTCACGCCTACGTCGGTGGCAAGCACCGGGACTGCGCGCAGGTGGGTATCGCCTCCCTCCGGCGGGAGCTGCCCGCCGGTGCCTCGCAGCGGCAGGTCGAGGAGACGATCGACGAGCTCAACGCCGACCCCGCCTGTACCGGCTACATCGTCCAGCTCCCGTTGCCGGGCCACCTCGACGCGGGCGCCGTACTGGAACGCATGGACCCGGCCAAGGACGCCGACGGACTGCACCCCGTCAACCTCGGCCGGCTCGTCCTCGGCGTGGATGCCCCGCTGCCGTGCACCCCGCGCGGCATCGTCGAACTGCTCCGCCGCCACGACGTGCCGCTCGCCGGAGCGCGGGTCTGCGTGATCGGCCGGGGCATCACCGTCGGACGGCCCATCGGGCTGCTGCTCACCCGCAGGTCCGAGAACGCCACCGTGACCCTGTGCCACACCGGCACCAGGGGCCTGGCCTGGCACGTACGCGAGGCGGACATCGTCGTCGCGGCCGCCGGCTCGCCCGGACTGATCACCAAGGACATGCTGCGCCCCGGCGCGGCCGTCCTGGACGTCGGCATCACCCGCACCGACCAGGGCCTGGTGGGTGACATCCACCCGGACGCCGCCCGGGTCGCCGGATGGCTGGCGCCGATGCCCGGGGGCGTGGGCCCCATGACCCGGGCCATGCTGCTCGCCAACGTCGTCGAGGCCGCCGAGAGGAACGTGAACCCCGTATGAACGCGCTGAACACCCCCCTGGCGGAGCTGGACCCCGAGGTCCACGCCGCGCTCCGCGCCGAACTGCACCGCCAGCAGTCCACCCTGGAGATGATCGCCTCCGAGAACTTCGCGCCCACCGCCGTGATGGAGGCACAGGGCTCGGTCGCGACCAACAAGTACGCCGAGGGCTACCCCGGCCGCCGCTACTACGGCGGCTGCGAACACGTCGACGTCACCGAGCGGCTGGCCATCGAGCGCGTCAAGTCCCTCTTCGGCGCGGGCTTCGCCAACGTGCAGCCGCACTCGGGCGCCCAGGCCAACACCGCCGTCTTCTTCGCTCTGCTCCAGCCCGGCGACACCGTCCTGGGCCTCGACCTCGCGCACGGCGGGCACCTCACGCACGGCATGCGCATCAACTACAGCGGCAAGATGCTGAACGTCGTGCCGTACCACGTGTCCGAGGGGGACAACCTCGTCGACATGGACGAGGTCGAGCACCTCGCCAAGGAACACCGCCCCAAGATGATCATCGCGGGGTGGTCGGCGTACCCGAGGCAGCTGGACTTCGCGGCCTTCCGCCGGATCGCCGACGAAGTGGGCGCCCTGCTCATGGTCGACATGGCGCACTTCGCGGGACTGGTCGCGGCGGGACTGCACCCCAACCCCGTACCGCACGCCCACGTCACGACCACCACGACCCACAAGACCCTCGGCGGCCCGCGCGGCGGAGTCATCCTGACCAACGAGGCCGACCTCGCCAAGAAGATCAACTCGGCGGTCTTCCCCGGGATGCAGGGCGGCCCCCTGGAGCACGTCATCGCCGCGAAGGCGGTGTCGTTCAAGGTCGCCGCGTCACCGGAGTTCGCCGAACGCCAGGCCCGCACACTCGCCGGCTCCCGGATCCTCGCCGAACGCCTCACCCGGGCGGACGCGGCGGCGGCCGGCGTACGGGTCCTCACCGGAGGCACGGACGTCCACCTCGTCCTGGTCGACCTGCGCGACTCGGAACTCGACGGCCGGCAGGCCGAGGACCTGCTCCACGAGATCGGCATCACCGTCAACCGCAACGCCGTGCCCTTCGACCCGCGCCCGCCCATGGTCACCTCGGGCCTGCGCATCGGCACCCCGGCCCTGGCCACCCGCGGCTTCACCGAGGAGGACTTCGCCGAGGTCGCGGACGTGATCGCCCTCGCCCTCCAGCCGGAGCCGGACGTCGCCGCCCTGCGCGCCCGCACGGAGGCCCTGGCCGCAAAGCACCCGCTCTACCCGCACCTGTCCGAGGACGGAGACGCCCGATGAGCCCCCGCACCCCCGGCGCCGAGCTCCCCGAACACCCCGACTGGCTGTGGCGCAACCCCGAGCCGAAGCGCTCGTACGACGTCGTCATCGTGGGCGGCGGCGGCCACGGCCTGGCCACCGCCCACTACCTGGCGAAGAACCACGGCATCACCAACGTCGCCGTGCTGGAGAAGGGCTGGCTGGCGGGCGGCAACATGGCCCGCAACACCACGATCATCCGCTCCAACTACCTCTGGGACGAGAGCGCCGGCATCTACGAGCACGCGCTCAAGCTGTGGGAGGGCCTGGCCGAGGAGCTCGACTACCCGATCCTCTTCTCCCAGCGTGGCGTCCTCAACCTCGCCCACAGCCTTCAGGACGTCCGCGACAGCGTGCGCCGCGTCGAGGCCAACCGCCTCAACGGCGTGGACGCCGAGTGGCTCGACGCGGACGGCGTCAAGGACGTCTGCCCCATCGTCAACATCTCCCCGGACGTGCGCTATCCGGTCCTGGGTGCGACCTACCAGCCGCGCGCGGGCATCGCCAAGCACGACCACGTGGCATGGGGCCTCGCCCGCTCCGCCGACGCCGCCGGGATCGACATCATCCAGAACTGCGAGGTGACCGGCCTCGACGTCGTCGGCAACCGGGTGGTGGGAGTCCGGACCACCCGCGGCCCGATCGCGGCGGGAAAGGTCGCACTCTGCTCGGCCGGCCACACCTCGGTCCTGGCGGCCATGGCGGGCATCGAACTCCCCGTCCAGAGCCACCCCCTGCAGGCCCTGGTGTCGGAACTGCTGGAACCCGTCCACCCGACGGTCGTCATGTCCAACGCCGTCCACGTGTACGTCAGCCAGGCCCACAAGGGCGAGCTGGTCATGGGCGCGGGCATCGACGCGTACAACTCCTACACCCAGCGCGGCGCCTTCCACATCATCGAAGAGCAGATGTCGGCGGCCCTGGAGCTCTTCCCGGTCTTCGCCCGGGCCCACGTCCTGCGCACCTGGGGCGGCATCGTCGACGTCAGTCCCGACGCCTCACCGATCATCGGGCTCAGCCCCGTCGACAACCTCTACCTCAACTGCGGCTGGGGAACCGGCGGTTTCAAGGCCACCCCCGGGGTCGGCTGGGTCTACGCCCACACCATCGCCCACGACACACCGCATCCGCTGAACGCCCCCTTCTCGCTCGACCGTTTCACCACCGGCGCGCTCGTCGACGAGCACGGCGCGGCCGCGGTGGCCCACTAGGACCATCAGGGAGCCGACCCATGCTGCTGATCCCCTGCCCGTGGTGCGGGCCGCGCGACGAGGCCGAGTTCCACTACGGCGGCCAGGCCCACGTGCCCTACCCGCAGGACCCGTCCTCCCTCACCGACGAGGAGTGGGCCCGCTACCTCTTCTTCCGCGACAACCCCCGGGGCCCCTTCGCCGAACGCTGGACCCACGCGGCGGGCTGCCGCCGCTGGTTCAACGCGGTGCGGGACACATCGACGAACGAGATCCTCACGGTGTACCGGGCGGGGGAGGAGCGCCCGGAAACGGTGAACTCGCGTCCGGCCACATTCCAGCCGAGTTCGGCACAACCAGCCCGTCCGGCGCTTGAGGACGAGGCCGTTCAGGCCGAAGCGGGGCCCGGGGCGGCAGCCCCGGTGGGGGTGCAGGGGGCGAAGCCCCCGCCGGCGTCCGGGCCTGGGGCGGCAGCCCCGGTAGGGGGGCACGGGGCGCAGCCCGCTCGGGTGTCGGGGCCTGGGGCGGCAGCCCCGGTGGGGGTGCAGGGGGCGAAGCCCCCGCGGGGGCCTGGGGGCGTAGCCCCCAGCGGGGTCGAAGGGGCGGAGCCCCTGGAGGATGGGACGGGTAGGGGCGGCGGGGGCGAGGAAACCCAGCCGTTCCGCCACCCCACCCACGGCCGAATCCACCGCGACACCCCGCTCACCTTCACCTTCGACGGCACCGCATACCAGGGCTACAAGGGCGACACCCTCGCCTCCGCCCTCCTCGCCAACGGCGTCATCCAGACCGGCACCAGCATCAAACTGGGCCGCCCCCGCGGCATCTTCTCGGCCGGCGCCGAGGAACCCAACGCGGTCGTCCAGATCGAGGCCCCGTTCCCCGAGCCCATGCTCCCCGCCACCACCGTCGAGCTCTACGACGGCCTCGCCGCGACCGGCCTCCCCGGCCAGGGGCGCCTCGCCACCACCCCCGACCCGGCCCGCTACGACGCCGTACACGCCCACTGCGACCTCCTGGTCGTCGGCGCGGGCCCGGCCGGCCTCGCCGCAGCGGCAGCCGCCGCCCGCTCAGGCGCCCGCGTCATCGTCGCCGACGACCAGCCCGAACCCGGCGGCAGCCTCCTCGGCACCGGCGAACTCCTCGACTGGGTGGACGACACGACCGCCCGACTCGACGCGGCTCCCGACGTACGCGTCCTGCGCCGCACCACCGTCTTCGGCTACTACGACGACAACCACCTCCTCGCCGTGGAGCGCCGCACCAACCACCTCGGCGCCGAGGCCCCGGAGCACGTCTCGCGCGAACGCGTCTGGCGCATCCGCGCCCGCCGGGTCGTCCTCGCCACCGGCGCGCACGAACGCTCGCTGGCCTTCGCGGACAACGACCGCCCCGGCGTGATGCTGGCCGCCTCGGCCCGCGCCTACGTCAACCGCCACGGCGTCCTGCCCGGCCGTCACGCGGTCGTCTTCACCACCAACGACAGCGCCTACGCGGCAGCACTGGACCTAGCCGCGGCGGGCGTGACCGTCGAGGCCGTCGTCGACACCCGCGCCGAGCCGGGGGCGTGGGCCGAGCGCGCCCGCGAGGCCGGCATCGAGGTGCTGACAGGCCACGCCGTCACCGGCACGGAAGGCGCCCCCCGGCTCACTTCCGTGACCGTCGCTCCGTACGGACAGACAGCAGGCCGACGGGAGTTCGCCGCCGACCTGCTCCTGGTCTCCGGCGGCTGGAACCCGGTCGCACACCTGTTCAGCCAGGCGGGAGGCAAACTCCGCCACGACGAGGAACTCGGCACCTTCGTCCCCGACACCTGCCGCCAGGCGGTCGACGTCGCGGGCGCCGCGAGCGGCGTCTTCGGCTTGGCGCGAGTTCTCGCACAAGGGGCCGCCGCCGGCGCCCGCGCGATCGAGGCCGAGGGCTACACCCCGGAAGAGGTCCATCTGCCACGCGTGGCCACCATGCCGCAGACGCCGCCCATGCAGGTCTTCACCGTCCCGGGCCGGGAAGGCGCCCCGCGCTTCGTCGACCTGCAACGCGACGTCACCGTCGACGACCTGGCCCGGGCGACCGGTGCCGGCATGCGCTCCGTGGAGCACACCAAGCGCTACACCACGGCCGGCACGGCGAACGACCAGGGCAAGACCTCCGGCGTCCTGGCCAGCGGCGTCGTCGCCGAACTGCTCGGCGTGGACATCTCCGCGCTCGGCACCACCACCTTCCGGCCGCCGTACACCCCCGTCTCCTTCGCCGCCCTCGCCGGCCGCGACCGTGGCGCCCTGCTCGACCCGATCCGCATCACCGCCCTGCACGCATGGCACGTCGCGCACGGCGCCCTGTTCGAGAACGTCGGCCAGTGGAAGCGGCCCTGGTACTACCCGCAGGACGGCGAGGACATGGAGACGGCCGTACTGCGCGAGTGCGCAGCCGCCCGCGAGGGCGTCGCCTTCATGGACGCCTCCACCCTCGGCAAGATCGACGTGCAGGGCCCGGACGCCGGCGTCTTCCTCGACCTGCTCTACACCAACATGATGAGCACCCTGAAGGTCGGCATGATCCGCTACGGCGTGATGTGCCGCCCGGACGGGATGGTCTTCGACGACGGCACGGTGATCCGCCTCGACCAGGACCGCTACCTGGTCACCACCACGACGGGCAACGCCGCCGCCGTGCTGGACTGGATGGAGGAGTGGCTGCAGACGGAGTGGCCCGAACTGCGCGTCCACTGCACGTCGGTGACCGAACAGTGGGCCACCGTCGCCCTGGTCGGCCCGCGCTCCCGCGAGGTCCTCGGCTCGCTCGCGCCCCGACTCGCCGTCGCCAACGAGGACTTCCCCTTCATGGCGTGGCGCGATACGACCGTCGCCGGCATCGACGCGCGCGTGTGCCGGATCAGCTTCTCCGGCGAACTCGCCTATGAGATCAACGTGTCACCGTGGGAGGCCGTCGCCCTGTGGGAGGCGCTGTACGAGGCCGGCGCGCCGTACGGCATCACCCCCTACGGCACGGAGACCATGCACGTCCTGCGCGCGGAGAAGGGCTATCCGATCGTCGGCCAGGACACCGACGGCACGGTGACGCCGCAGGACCTCGGCATGAGCTGGGTGGTGTCGAAGAAGAAGCGGGACTTCATCGGCAAGCGGTCCCACGCCCGCGCCGACACCGCCCGCCCCGACCGCAAGCACCTGGTCGGGCTGCTTCCGGAGGACCCGGGCACGTTCCTCCCCGAAGGCACGCACCTGGTCGCCGACAGCGTGCTGCCCGCGCCGCCCGTCCCGATGCTCGGTCACGTCACGTCCAGCTACCGCAGCGCGGCCCTCGGCCGGACCTTCGCCCTCGCGCTCGTCAAGGGCGGCCGGGACCGCATCGGTGAGCGCCTCTTCGCACCCGTGGGCGACCGGCTGGTCCCGGTGACCGTCGCGAGCCCCGTCCTCTACGACCCCGAGGGAGCCCGCCGCGATGGCTGACACCGCCGTTACCACCCCGCTCCGCAGCCCCCTGTCGCATGCCGCCGGCCGGCTGGCCGCCGCGACCCGCGCCTCCGGGGGCGCGATCCGGCTGGCGGAACTGCCCTTCCTGACCCAGATCAATGTGCGTCTCGACCCCAAGGGAGCGGCGGCGGACGCCGTGGGGCTGGCGCTGGGGCTCCAACTCCCCGTCGAACCCGGCACCGTGGTGCGGGCCGGGGAACTGACCGCGCTGTGGCTCGGCCCCGACGAATGGCTCGTGGTGGGACCGCCGGGCGGTGGGCGGGACCTGGAGAGCCGGATCCGTGAGGCCGCGGGCGAGGAGCCCGTGTCCGTCATCGATGTGTCGGCTCAGCGCACCACGCTCCTCGTCGCCGGTCCCCGGGCCCGCGACCTGCTGGCCCACGGCTGCTCGCTCGATCTTCACCCGCGGGTCTTCGGCCCGGGGCGCTGCGCCCAGACGAACCTGGCCCGCGCCCAGGTCGTCCTGGTCGCCCGCGACGAGCCCAGGGCCGGGTTCTGGGTGCTGGTCCGTTCGTCCTTCGCCGGCTACCTGACGGACTGGCTGCTGGACGCGGCCGTGGAGTGGACGGGCTGACGCGGGCAGCGCGAAGCGGCGGTCGGCGATCCGGACACCGGATCACCGACCGCCGCCTGTCGCTTGTCGTGAGGGGCCTGTTCGGCGCTTGTCGTGCACCTCAGTCCGCATGGGCGAGACGGTGGCCGAGCTCGTCCGCTCCCGCGACCAGCAGGGGCGCGAGTTCGTGCATCCGCTCCACGGTGAGCCGGAAGGCCGGCCCCGACGCGCTGAGGGCGGCGACGACCTCGCCGCCGTCCGAACGCACGGGGACGGACAGGGCGTTGAGACCCTCCTCGTATTCCTCCAGCGTGATGGCATAGCCCTGCTCACGGGCTTCGGACAGGTCCGCCTCCAGTTTCTTCCTGGAGGTCACCGTGCGCGGTGTCAGACGGGGGAGGCCGGCCTCGGCGAGGAGCGCGTCGCGTTCCTCGCGGGCGAGGTGGGCCAGGAGGATCTTGCCGCTCGACGTGCAGTGCAGCGGCGTCAGCCGTCCCACCCAGTTCTGCGCGGCGATGGCCGCCGAGCCGCGCACCTGGTAGAGGTTGATCGCGTGGTGAGCCTCGAGCACGGCGATGTTCATCGTCTCGCCCACGTCGTCGACGAGGCGCTCACAGATCCCGCGCCCGTACCTGGTGACGGCGATACGGCCCGTCACGGCGCCGGCCAGGCGCACGACACCGAAGCCGAGACGGTACTTTCCCCGGTCGCTCTCCTGCTCGACCATCCCATGTGCTTCCAGCGCGCCGAGCAGACGGAAAGCGGTGGACTTGTGGACGTCGATCGCCGCGGCCACCTCACTCACGCCCGCCTCGCCGTGCTGGGCGAGGATCTCCAGCACGGCGACAGCACGGTCAACGGATTGCACTCCGCCACTGGGAGCGCCTGAGGTCTCAGCGCCGTGGTTGCTCATGGCGAAACCCTAGGTGAATTGAGCAACAGGTGTGAGGGGGTGGGAATGAATTTCCTCAGGAGATTCCTCAGTGGCTTCCTCAGGGGATTCCTCAACGGAAGACGACCGTACGGTTGCCGTTGACCATGACGCGGCTCTGACTGTGCCATTCCACCGCCCGCGCCAGGACCTGCGCCTCGACGTCGCGCCCCAGGGCGACCATGCTGTCGGGCCCCTGCGAGTGGTTCACGCGGATGACGTCCTGCTCGATGATGGGGCCCTCGTCGAGGTCCGGGGTGACGTAGTGCGCCGTCGCCCCGACGAGCTTGACGCCGCGGTCGTACGCCTGGACATAAGGGCGGGCGCCCTTGAAGCTCGGCAGGAACGAGTGGTGGATGTTGATCGCCCGGCCCTCGAGCTGCTTGCACAGGTCGTTCGACAGGATCTGCATGTAGCGGGCGAGGACCACCAGATCGATGTCCAGCTCGCCGACGAGCTCCAGCAGCCGCGCCTCCGCCTCGGGCTTCGTCTCACGGGTGACGGGCACGTGGTGGAAGGGGATCCCGTAGCTCTCGGCGAGCGGCTCGAAGTCCCGGTGGTTGGAGACGATCGCCGGCACCTCGATGTTCAGCGCGCCCGCGCGCCAGCGGAAGAGCAGGTCGTTCAGGCAGTGCCCGAACTTCGACACCATGATCAGCGTGCGCGTCGGCGTCGACGCCTCGTACAGCTGCCAGGAGATGCGGTACGCCTCCGCCACCTGCGCGAAACCGGACTTCAGGTCCTCCAGCGTCGTGCCGGGCTCCGACACGTCGAAGTGCACCCGCATGAAGAAGCGGTCCCGCAGCCGGTCGTCGAACTGCTGGCTCTCCTGGATGTTCCCGGAGTGCCGGACCAGGAAGCCGGTGACGGCGTGGACGAGGCCCGAGCGGTCGGGGCACGACAAAGTGAGGACGAACTCGCGGCCGGTGGTGGGTCGAAGAGACACGGAGCCCTCCCAGAGGGAAGTGCGTATTACGCAACGAGCTGACTGATACGCAACATGGTCCTGGCTGCGACGGTCCGCGGTCAAGGGCTTGACACCGCTTCGGTCGGACTGCACCGTGAGTTGCGTAGCAAGAAGCACGTTGCACATGAGGCAACCACTCGCCTGCCCCGAGGCGCTTCCCTCCGAGGTGAACCATGACGACCACCGGCCTGCCGGAGAGCCTGATCGCGACCCTCCCCGGTGACCACTACACGGACCCGGAGATCTTCCGCCTGGAGCAGGAACACATATTTGAGTCCATGTGGTTCTGCGCGGCACGCGCGTCGGAACTGTCGAAGCCGGGCGCCTTCCGGACCGTGGACGTCGGGCGGGAGAGCATCCTGCTGACCCGGTCGCGGGACGGCTCCGTCCGGGCCTTCTTCAACGTGTGCCGGCACCGGGGCGCGAGGCTGTGCACACAGGAGTCCGGCGAGGTGAAGCGGGCCTTCCAGTGCCCGTACCACGCCTGGACGTACGGCCTCGACGGCAAGCTGGTCGCGGCCCCCAACCTGACCAGGATGCCGGACGTCGGCCGCACCGAGTACGGCCTGGCGAGCGTGGCGGTACGCGAGTGGCTCGGCTATGTGTGGGTGTGCCTGGCCGAGAACCCGCCCTCGTTCGAGCAGTCGGTGATCGCGGACGTGGTCGCGCGCCTGGGCGACGTGGAATCCATCGAGCGGTACGACGTCGAGAGCCTGGAGGTCGGCCGGCGGATCGTCTACGACGTCAAGGCCAACTGGAAGCTCATCATCGAGAACTTCATGGAGTGCTACCACTGCGCGACGATCCACCCCGAACTGACGGAGGTCCTCCCGGAGTTCGCCGACGGCTACGCGGCGCAGTTCTACGTGGGGCACGGCGCCGAGTTCGGCTCGGACGTCCAGGGCTTCACCGTGGACGGCTCGCAGGGCCTGGACCGCATCCCCACGGTCTCCGAGGAACAGGACCGCCGGTACTACGCGATCACGGTGCGCCCGCAGGTGTTCATCAACCTGGTCCCCGACCACGTGATCTTCCACCGGATGTTCCCGGTGTCGGTCGACCGCACGATCGTGGAGTGCGACTGGCTGTACCTGAAGGGCGTGGTGGACAGCGGCCGGGACGTGAGCCGGTCGGTCGAGCTGTTCGACCGCGTCAACCGGCAGGACTTCGACGCCTGTGAGCGCTGCCAGCCCGCGATGAGCTCCCGGCTCTACGCCAAGGGCGGCGTCCTGGTCCCCAGCGAGCACCACATCGGCGAGTTCCACGACTGGGTCCGGGTCGCACTGTCGGAGTAACCCGGCCCGGGGCAACTCCTGACGCCGGCTCGGTCGCTGTCAGGGGGCCGTGCCGAGATCCACGGCCAGATCCTCGGTCTCCGTCCAGAAGCCGTCGTCGGCGTCCTGGAGCCGGCCGGCGGCGTGTTTCATATGGCGGCGTGCGGCGGCGCGTGCCGCCTCGGGGTCGCCTGCTTCGATGGCGGCGAGGATGGCGTGGTGCTCGTCCCGGACCGCTTCGATGAAGTCGTTCCGGCGTGCCTCGTTCGCGCGTGTGACGCGGATACCGCTGCGCGACACGTCGCCCAGGTACCGCACCGTCGAGACCATCACGGCGTTGCCGGTCGACTCGGCGATGGACCGGTGGAAGGCCAGGTCCTCGTCCACGCCGTCGCCGCCGGCCGCGACCGCCGAGTCGATCGTGTCCAGTGCCTCGCGCATCCGCGCGAGGTCCTGCGGGGTGGCCCGGGTGGCGGCGAGGCTGGCCGCCTCGCCCTCCATGGCCCGGCGCACCTCGACGATCTGCAGCACCTTCGCCTTGGTGTCGGCGGCGTCGAGGTCGAGCGGGCGGGTGCGCCGCGGCAGGACGAAGACGCCGATGCCCTGCCGGGGTTCGATCAGGCCCGCGTTGCGGAGCCTGGACAGGGCCTCGCGCACCACGGTGCGGCTGACGCCCAGCTGCTTGACCAGCTCCACCTCGGTCGGCAGCCGGTCGCCCTCGGCGAGCCGCCCCGACTCGATCTCCTCGGAGAGCGTCGCGGCGACCTGGTCGGCGAGCCGGACGGGACCGGGCACCTTGGAAAACATGGTTTTCAGTCTATAGACCCCCGCTCGGTCGCTCCGCCGTGAGCGGCCCGTCGACCAGGACCGCGTCACGGTGATCGGCGACGTAGTCCCGCACCACCGCCGCGAAGTCCGGATCGGGCCCGAGCCCGAGTGCCGCGGCCCGCGTGTGGTCGAAGACGGAAGGCCAAGAACCCACGATGGCCTCGACATCGCGGTCGGGTGCGATCGTCACCAGGTCGGCGACGGCGTCGCCGGCCAGGTGCCGCAGCGTGGCCAGCATCTCGGCGACCGAGACCGTGAGCCCCGGAAGGTTGACCGGCAGGCCGCCCTGCAAGCGGCCCCTCCCGGTACCGCGCTCGGCCTCCGCGATGCGGAGGATCCCCTCGACCGTGCGCCGGGGCGACGCCAGGGCCACCCGCAGATCGGGACGCACGGGGCAGACCGCGGGCAGGCCCGCGAGCGGCTCGCGGATGATGCCGGACAGGAAGCCGGAGGCGGCCGCGTTCGGCTTGCCGGGCCGCACCGACACGGTCATCAGACGGGCCACGCGCCCGTCGAGGAAGCCCCGGCGGGTGTAGTCCGCGACGAGCTGCTCGCACACGAGTTTCTGGATGCCGTAGCTGGAGCGGGGCGTGGGCAGCGTCGACTCGCTGACCACCGGCGGGAGCGGCAGCGCCGGGTCGGAGCCGTAGACCGCCACACTGCTGGCGAACACCAGGAGCGGTGCGGGCCCGCCGGCCGACGACTGCGCCCGGGCGGCTTCGAGGAGCGCGCGGGTGGTGTCCAGGTTGGCGCTCATGCCCAGGTCGAAGTCGGCCTCGCACTCCGCCGAGACGGCGGCGGCGAGGTGGATCAGCACGTCCACCGGCTCCGCGAACACGGCGTCGAGGCACTCGGCCAGGTCACCCCGCACCGTCTCCACGAGCGGGTCGGCCGTCTCCGGGGCACCGGGCGGCACGATCCGGTCGGCGAGCACCAGCCGGTCGATCGGTGCGCCGCGGAAGGTCCGCGTTCTGAGCAGGGCGCCGGTGACCTGTCGTCCAAGGAAGCCGAAGCCGCCCGTGATGACGATCCTCATGCGGTGTCTCCTCGGTAGTCGTTCGGGCGGTAGTCGCTCAGCCAGCCGAGGCCTTCGCTCGTGCCGGCGAGGGGGACGTATTCGCAGCCGATCCACCCGTCGAAACCCAGGTCGTCGACGACGCGGAACAGGTGGCTCACATCGAGTTCGCCCCGGTCGGGCTCATGACGGTCGGGCACGCCCGCGATCTGCAGATGACCGACCCGGCCGGTCGGCAGGTCGCGGCGCAGGGTGGTGGTGAGGTCGCCCTCGACGATCTGGCAGTGGTAGAGGTCGAGCTGCACTTTGAGGTTCGGGGCCCCCACCTCCCGCACGACCGCGTGCGCCTCGGCCTGCCGGGACAGGAAGTAGCCCGGCATGTCGCGACCGTTGATCGGCTCGATCAGGATGTCGACGCCCTGCGGGGCGGCGCGCTCGGCGGCCCACGCGAGGTTGGCCAGGTAGGTGGCGCGATGCCCGGCCCGTTCCTCCGGCGTGGCGTCGGGCGGTACCAGCCCGGCCATCACGTGCAGCCGCGGGCAGTCCAGTGCGGCGGCGTACTCCAGGGCCCGGGCGATCCCGGAGCGCAGCTCCGCCTCACGGCCGGGCAGCGCCGCGATCCCGCGTTCTCCGGACTCCCAGGCTCCGGGCGGGGCGTTGAACAGCACCTGCGTGAGGCCGTGCTCGTCGAGCCGGCGGCGCAGCTCCTCGGCGTCGTAGGCGTAGGGGAAGAGGTATTCGACGGCGGTGAAGCCGTCGGCCGAGGCCGCGGCGAAGCGGTCGGGGAAATCGTGCTCGGTGTACATCAGGGACAGGTTCGCTGCGAACCTCGGCATGCTGGCTCCTGTGTGTGGGGGGACCGGGAGGCCCGGTCAGCGGTTGACGACGTGCTTGTCGGTGGTGAGCACCGCGGCGGCACCGACGACGAGGCTGAGCGCCAGGACGTACATCGGAACCGACGTCGAGCCGGTGGCGTCCTTCAGCGCGCCGATCATGTAGGGACTGACGAAGCCGGCGAGGTTGCCGACCGAGTTGATCGCGGCGAGGCCGACCGCGGCGGCGGTGCCGCCGAGGAACGCGGTGGGCAGCGACCAGAACAGCGGCGCGCAGGTCAGTACGCCCGCCGCGGCGATGGACAGCGCGACCAGGGACAGCGCGGTCGACCCGGCCCAGCCCGCCGCCAGTGAGAAGCCGACCGCGCCCATGAGACTGGGCACCACCAGATGCCAGCGGCGCTCACGGCGCTTGTCCGCCGAACGCCCGAGCAGGTTCATCGTGACGAGCGCGGCCAGGAACGGCACCGCGCTGAGCAGGCCGATCGCGAGGTTGCCCTCGATCCCGGTGGTCTCGATGAACGTGGGCATCCAGAAGGTCAGCGCGTACTGGCCCATCACGAAGCAGAAGTAGATGAGGCACATCAGCCACACCTTGGGCTCGCGGAAGGCGTCCCAGACCCGGCCGTGCACGGTCTGGTGCGCGGCGTCCTCGGCGATCGCCCGCTCGACGACGGCCTTCTCCTCGTCGGTGAGCCACTTCGCGGCGCGCACGCTGTTGTCGAGGTAGAACAGCGTGGCCACCCCGATGAGGAGGGCGGGGATCGCCTCCAGCAGGAACATCCACTGCCAGCCCTGCCAGCCGTTCACGCCCTGGAACCGGTCCATGATCCAGCCGGAGAGCGGGTTGCCGAAGATGCCGGCCACCGGGATGGCGGACATGAACAGCGCGATCACCCGGGCACGGCGGTGGGAGGGGAACCAGTAGGTGCAGTACAGGATCACCCCCGGATAGAACCCCGCCTCCGCGGCTCCGAGCAGGAACCTGAGGACGTAGAACATCGCCTCGTTGTGGACGAACATGAACGCCCCCGAGACCAGACCCCAGCTGATCATGATCCGGGCGATCCAGGTGCGGGCGCCGACGCGCTGGAGCATCAGGTTGGACGGCACCTCGAAGAGGAAGTAGCCGATGAAGAACAGTCCGGCACCGAGGCCGTACGCCGCTTCGCTGAAGCCGAGGTCACCGGCCATCTGGAGCTTGGCGAAGCCGACGTTGACCCGGTCCAGGTAGGAGACGATGTAGCACAGGACGAGGAAGGGGACGATACGCCGCACGACCTTGCGGAAGACGGCGTTCTCACGGGCGACGTCGGCGGATGCCGACGCCGTTATGGGCATGGACATGGGTGATCCCTCGTGCGGCTCAGGGGGAATTCTCTGACGGGTGGGGAGCGGGTCACCACGCGGCGTCGAACGCGGACCTCAGTTCGTCGATCGCGTGGGACGGGAGCGGCTCGGGGCGACGGTCGGTCAGGAGCCAGAGACGTGCCGTCTCCTCGAGTTCTTCGAGGACGGCGAGGGCGGTGGCCGCGTCGGGTCCCCAGACGACGGGGCCCAGCCTGTCGAGCAGCACGGCCCGCAGGGATGTACGGCTCGCCGCGTGTGCGGCGATCCGGGCGGTCACCAGGTCGGCCACGCGCGGGTCGCCGGGCCGGTGGTAGGGGATGAGCGGGACGTGCCCGACCTTCATCACGTAGTACGGCGTGAGGGGCGGAAGGACGTCGTCGTCGCTCCACACGCCGGCCAGGGTGAGCGCGACCAGGTGCGTGGAGTGGGTGTGGATGACGAACCGGGCCGTGGGGTCGGCGGAGCAGACGCGCCGGTGCAGGGTCAGGGTCTTGCTGGCGCGATCACCGGCGATCTGCTCGCCGCGGGGGTCCACCAGGGCGAGGCGGCCGGGTTCCAGGAACCCGAGGGCGGCGTCGGTGGGGGTGATCAGGTGGTGGTCGCCGGCCTTGGCGCTGATGTTGCCGGCGCTGGCGTGGACGTAGCCCCGGGTGAAGAGAGTGGTGCCCACGCGGACGATCTCGTCGCGCGCCTCGTCGAGGGTCCCGTCCACGGCCTTGTCCACGACGTTGTCCATCGTCCTGTTCACGGCCTCGTCCACGGCCTTGTCGACCGCCGCGTCGTGGCCTGTCCCGGCGGTGGTGTCCGGCTGCTCGGTCATGCGGCCTCCTCGTCCAGCAGGGCGAAGGAGGAGGTGAAGAAGTCGGGGCCGCCGAAGTTGCCGGACTTGAGCGTGATGTGGAGCGTGTCCCCGTCGGACAGGGTGGCCGCGCACCACGGGACACCGGGGTCGATCTGCGGTCCGATCCTGAGCCCGGTGACACCGAGCGCCCGCACGACCGCTCCCGAGGTCTCACCGCCCGCGACGACGAGCCGGCGGACGCCCCGTTCCACCAGCCCTTGCGCGACACGGGCCAGCGTCCGCTCCACGAGCTCACCGGCCGCGGCGGCACCGAGCCGGCCCTGGACGGAGCGGACCGCGTCGGCCGGCTCGGTGGAGTAGACCAGCACCGGCCCGTCGTCCAGATGGGACTCTGCGAAGGCCAGGGCCTGCCCGGCCACGTCCTCACCGGCCGCCACGCGCAGCGGATCCACGCTGAACGCGGGCCGGCCGCCGCGCAGGTACCGGAGGACCTGGCCGTTGGTGGCGGCGGAGACCGATCCCGAGACGATGGCCCGGTGGCCGCCGGAGGGCGGCAGCTGCGCTGCGGCGGGGGACGGCTCGAACCCCCAGTTCGCCGGCAGCCCGATCGCCAGACCCGAACCGGCGGTGACCAGCGGAAGCCCCCGGACCGCCGCACCCAGGCGCAGGAGGTCGTCGTTGGAGACGGCGTCGGCGACGGCGATCCCGAAGCCGTCCTCGCGCAGGGCGTCGATACGGGCCCGGATCGCCTCGGCGCCGCCGGCGACGACCGTGTGGTCGATCAGGCCGACTGCCCGCCGGGTCTGCGCGCCGAGGACGGAGACCAGGTTGGAGTCGGTCATCGGGGTGAGCGGATGGTGGCGCATGCCGCTGTCGCCGAGCAGCACGTCACCGACGAAGAGATGGCCCTTGAAGACCGTGCGTCCGTTGTCGGGGAAGGCGGGCGTCGCGATCGTGAAGTCGGTGCCCAGCGCGTCCATCAGCGCCTCGGTGACCGGGCCGATATTGCCGGCCGGTGTCGAGTCGAAGGTGGAGCAGTACTTGAAGTACACCTGCTCGGCGCCGGCGGACCGCAACCAGGCGAGCGCCCGGAGCGAGGCGTCCACGGCGTCGGCGGCCGGAACGGTACGCGACTTGAGGGCGATGACCACGGCATCGGCGTCCACCGCCCGCCCGGCGCCGGCCGGCGGCACGTCGATCAGCTGGACGACGCGCATGCCCGCGCGCACCAGGTTGTTGGCCAGATCGGTGGCGCCGGTGAAGTCGTCGGCGATGCATCCGAGGCGGATTCCCATGTCACGCCTCCACCGGCTCGGGCAGGTCGATCCCCGGGAAGACCTTGATCACCGCGCTGTCGTCCTCAGCACCCAGCCCGGACGCCGACGCCTGGAGGAACATCTGGTGGGCGGTGGCGGCCAGGGGGAGCGGGAACCGCTCCGGGCGGGCGGAGTCCAGTACGAGCCCCAGGTCCTTGACGAAGATGTCGACGGCGGACAGGGGTGTGTAATCCCCGGCGAGCACATGGGCCATGCGGTTCTCGAACATCCAGGAGTTGCCGGCGCTGTGCGTGACGACCTCGTACAGCGCCTCGGCGGGAACGCCGGACCTGATGCCGAGGGCCATCGCCTCGGCCGCGGCGGCGATGTGCACGCCCGCGAGGAGCTGGTTCACGATCTTGACCTTCGAGCCAAGTCCGGCGCGGTCGCCCAGGCGGTAGACGGTGCTGCTCATGGCCTCCAGTACCGGGTCGGCGAGGGCGTACGCGGCGGCGGAGCCCGACGTCATCATCGTGAGCTCGCCGGCCGCCGCACGCGCGGCGCCACCGGAGACGGGAGCGTCCAGATAGAGCACACCCGACTCGGCCAGGCGGCCTTCGAGCCGCGCGGACCAGCCCGGGTCGACCGTGGAACACATGACGAACACGGAGCCCGGGCGGAGCCGGCCGGCCGCGCCGTCGGCGCCGAACAGCACGGACTCGACCTGCTCCGCGTTGACCACCACGCCGACCAGGACGTCCACCTCGGCTGCCAGCTGCCCGCAGGAGGCGAACGCGGTGCCGCCGTCGCGGGCGAAGGCCGCGGACACCCCCGGCCGCAGGTCGTGGACCCCCACGTCGTAGCCCGCGTTCCGCAGACTGCGGGCCATCCCGAGGCCCATGGCTCCCAGTCCCACCACGCCCACACGCACTCGTGCGGGCTTGCTCTCGTCGTCCATGCCCATCCTCGTCCTGCCGTGTCGTCCAGAAGGGTCGGCCTGATTCCCGGAGGAGATCAGGTCATATGATGACCTGAGGACGATGATTTGCCTGCTGTGATGTCGGTCACATATGCGGAGGAGCCGGCCGGGGTGCCGGTCAGCGGTACGGAGACCGGCGCACGGTCAGGACGGCGACGTCGTCGTGCTGGTTGACGTCACCGGCGAAGGCGCGGGCGTCCTCGTACAGGGCCCGGGGCAGTTCGGTGGGGGAGAGGGCGAGGTGTTCCGTCAGCCGTTCGTCGACCGGGTAGAACGTGCCGTCGGTGGCGCGGGTCTCGGTGAGGCCGTCGGTGGTCAGCAGCAGTGTGGAACCGGCCGGGAAGTCGAACCAGCCCACGGTCGTCGGTTCGCAGGCCAGCTCGGCGAGACCGAGCGGCACACCGGACTCCAGCGGCGGCGCCGTGACCACGCCGTCGTGCATCAGGCGGGGCGGGATGTGCCCGCAGTTGACGACCTGCGCCTCGGCGTGGGCGTCGACCGAGACGACGAGCGCGGTGACGAACCGCTCGTCGTCGCCGTTCTGTTCGGCGTAGGAGTTGTGCCGGACGACCGAGGCGTCCAGCGTGTCGACGAGCGCGGTGAGCGTGGGTTCCCGGTGGGCCGCCTCGCGGAAGGCGCCGATCACGGCGAACGCGGCCCCCACGGCGGCCAGCCCCTTGCCCTGCACGTCACCGATCAGCACCCGGGTCCCGAAGGGCGAGGCGACGACCTCGTAGATGTCGCCGCCGACGAGCCGGTCCTCCTGGACGGGCTCGTAGACGCCGTTGACCAGGACGTCGTCGGTGACCAGGGGCAGCGGGTGCAGGATGTGCCGCTGCATGGCGGCGGCGGTGGAGCGCAGGCGGAGCATCTCGTGCTCGCGCCTGATGCGGCGCTGGCAGGCGTAGACGGAGGTCACTCCCAAGGCGAGGGTCAGCAGGACCAGCAGGGCGCGGTCGAGCGACCGGCCCACGTCACTGCCGCGCAGCAGCACGGTGAGGGTGACGATGACCGTGGTCCAGGCGGCGACGAACCTCGTCTGCGCGGCGGTGCACAGCGCCGACGCCGTACCCGGGAGGAAGACCAGGAGACCGAGGAGCCACACCGCGGACCCGGACAGGGCGCCCAGGATCTCCACCAGGGCCGTCACCGAGACCACGCCGGCGGCCAGCTCCAGGTTGCCCGGGGGCTCGATCGCTTCGAGGGCGTCCGACGGCCTTCTCCGGCGGGTGTCGATCATGGGAACTCCCGGGCAGCTCGTGATCTCTCCCGTACGTTAAGCAGGCCCGGCGCTCGCGGGCGGGCGCCCCGCCGCGCCCTTGTCCGCCCGGGTGGCGCTCCCCTACTGGTTGTCCGGGTCGTCCAGGTCGCCTCGGTCGCCCTGGTCGAGCAGCAGACGGACGAAGTCGTTGAGCGGTCCGATGATGTCGAGGTCCTGGTCCAGGACCCACTGCAACTGGAGGCCGTTGAGCACGGCGTGGAAGAGAGCCGCGGCGCTCTGGGGGCTGACCCCCTCGCGCAACCGGCCGCGGGCCGCCTTGTCGAGGAATCCCTCGGCGAACTGTGTGCGCCCGCGTTCGTAACGCTCGACGAAGTAGGCGTGGGCCGGGTGATCCGTGCGGGAGGCCGCCGCGGCGAGCTCGATCCACAGGCGCATCAGCTCGGGCGCCTTCTGGTGGTGGCGGATGAGTTCGTCGAGGTAGGGCGCGAGCTGGTCGACGCTGTCGACCTGCGCCGCGCCGTGCTGCCACTCCTCGGAGTCCCGCTCGGCGAGCACTTCGGCGAGGATCTCGTCCTTGTTGCGGAAGTGATGGAGGAGTCCGGCGTGGGTGATGCCGGCCCGCTCCGCGATGTCCCGCAGGGAGGCCTTGGCGTAGCCGTTCTCGGCGAAACTGTCGCGGGCCGCCCGTACGATCTCCGCTCGGCGGGCCGGTGTCTTGGCGTACGGCCCGCGCGCTGTTGCCTGACCCACGGTGCGCTCACTCTCCCCAACGAAGCCGGTCCGGACAGGTCGTGCGCAGCGATTGACCGCTGAAAACCTACCACCGGTCACGGCGTCCTCTTCCTACGGCGAGTGGCACGGAAGGTGCCCGCCGTGGCGGTCTCGGTGGTGCCGTCGGGGAAGACGACACGGGCGGTGGTGGCCGGTGGCACGTCGACGGTGAGGGTCGGTTCGTCGCCGGCCGTGCGCCACTCGACGGCCGTCGAGGATCGGGGCGACCGCTTCGGCGTACGCCCGGAACCGCTCGACGGCTCGGTCGCCGAGCCAGCCGCCGTCCTGCGCGAACCAGAGAGTGCTGGTGAAGTGGTGCAGGGTCACGACCGGGGCCAGACCCAGCTCGAAGGCCGTGTCGATCATCCGCCGGTAGTGGGCCAGTTCGGCGCGCGAGATCATTCCGGGGACCGGCTCGATCCGTGCCCACTCGATGCCGAAGCGGTAGGCGTCGAGCCCGGCCTCGGCGAGCAGAGTCATGTCCTCGCGGTACCGGTGGTAGCTGTCGCAGGCGTCACCGCTGCGCTCCATGCCCGGCATGCGCCCCTCGCTCGTCCAGAAGTCGCTGTTGAGGTTGTTGCCCTCGATCTGGTGCGGGGCGGTGGAGGCTCCCCAGAGGAATCCCGGAGCGCGTTCAGTCATCGTCGACTGCCTTCCTGAGTGTCGGTCGGCTGGAGAGTGAGTGGCCCACTTCGCGAGTGGCCAATGTCTGCCACGTGGTTTGTTTTCGCGGGAAGGGTGCGGTGTGAAGCGGCGATGATCTTGCGGTCACGCGGAGATTGCGCGAGATGGGGCGAAAACGTAGCTTGAACGCCTGTTCTTCGAGCTGCGTGTTTGAGAGGTGTCCCGGTGGGGCGACGCGAGAAGCCGGTCGACCCCGACGCCGGTCCCGTACAGCGGCTTGCGCACGATCTGCGGGTGCTCCGGGAGAAGGCCGGGAAGCCCCCGTACCGGGAGATCGCCCAGCGGGCCGGGTACTCGATCACCGCGGTGTCCCAGGCGGCGGCCGGCGAGCAGCTGCCGTCCCTGGCGGTGGTACGCGCCTACGCCGAGGCGCTGGACGGCGATCCGGACGAGTGGGAACGGCGCTGGCGGGAGACGGACGCCGAGGTCCGGGGGCCCGCGCCGGACGAGAGGCCGCCGTACCGGGGGCTGGCCCGCTTCGAGCCGGACGACAGCGACCTGTTCTTCGGGCGGGAGGCGCTCGTCACCGACCTGGTGGAGCTGGTGCGCGAGCACCGGTTCGCGGCGGTGTTCGGGGCGTCCGGCAGCGGCAAGTCGTCGTTGCTGCGGGCGGGACTGATTCCGCGGTTGCGGCAGGCGGCGGGGGCGGAGCGGCCGGCGGTGATCCGGGTGCTCACACCGGGGGAGCGGCCCGCGCGCACGCACGAGCAGGCGCTCGTCGCGCGCGACGGCGACGCGGAGACCTGGGTGATCGTCGACCAGTTCGAGGAACTGTTCACCCTCTGCCACGACCGCGCGGAACGCGACCGGTTCCTCGCTCTGCTGCTGGCGGCCCAGCGGCCGGAGAGCCGGTTGCGCGTGGTGGTCGCGGTCCGCGGCGACTTCTACGGTCACTGCGCCGACCACCGTGAACTGGCCGAGGCCGTCTGCCGGGCGAACCTGCTGGTCGGGCCGCTGGACCGGGACGAACTGCGCGAGGTCATCACCGGGCCGGCCGCCTGTGCCGGCCTGACCGTGGAACGCGCTCTCACCGCCCGGATCGTCGACGAAGTCGTCGACCAGCCGGGCGCGCTGCCCATGCTCTCGCACGCCCTGCTGGAGACCTGGCGGCGCCGTCGCGGCCGGATGCTGACCGTGGCGGCGTACGAGGAGGCGGGCGGCGTACGGGGTGCGATCGCCGCCACCGCCGAGGAGGTGTACGGCGGACTGTCGGCGGCGCAGGGGCGGGTCGCCCGGCGGATTCTGCTGCGGCTGATCGCGCCGGGCGACGGCACGGCCGACACTCGCCGTCCGGCATCCCGGACCGAGCTCGGCAGCGGCTCGCGGGACGTGCTGGAGCGCCTCGCCGGCGCCCGGCTGGTCACCCTGGACGGCGACACGGTGGAGCTCGCGCACGAGGCGCTGATCACCGGGTGGCCGCGGCTGGCCGGCTGGATCGAGGAGGGCCGTGACCGCCTGCGCGCACAACGCCGGCTCGGCGAGGCGGCGCGCGGCTGGGAGGAACTGGAACGCGACCCGGGCGCGCTGTACCGGGGGACGCGGCTGTCCCGGGCGGAGGAACTGTTCGCCCGGCAGCGGGACGTCGACGTCACGGGACTGGTTCGGCTGGCCAAGTCGAACGGCTACCACCCCCGGCCCACTGAGCCGGACGACGACCATGCCCGGCCGGACGAGCGCGACGACGACCACGTCCGGCCGGCCGAGCGCGACGACGACCATGCCCGGCCGGCCGAGCGCGACGACGACCACGTCCGGCCGGCCGAGC